>NZ_CP192056.1:6000000-6300000 GCF_050942215.1 Sphaerimonospora sp. CA-214678 | reverse complement strand
TACGGCGTGGAGCCCACCGCCGTCGTGGGGCACTCCCAGGGTGAGATCGCGGCGGCGTGTGTCTCTGGAGCCCTGTCCCCGGCCGACGGCGCCAGGATCGTGGCCCTGCGCAGCAGAGCCCTGCGGGCGCTGGCCGGCACCGGCGGCATGGCCGCGCTGGCGCTGCCTCCCGACCGGCTGGACCTCGCGGCGTCCGGGCTCGCGCTCGCCGTCGTCAACGGTCCGTCCTCCGTCGTCGTCGCGGGCGACCCCGCCGCGCTGGACGAACTGGTCTCCCGGCACGAGGCCGAGGGCGTGCGGGTCCGCCGCCTGGAGGTGGACTACGCCTCACACTCGCCCGGTGTGGAGGCGATCCGCGACGAGCTGCGCCGGGCCCTGGACGGGATCACCCCGCGCGGTCCGGACATCCCGTTCCTGTCCACGGTCACCGGGCAATGGGTGGACGGGGCCTCGCTGGACGAGGAGTACTGGTACCGCAACCTGCGCCAGACCGTGCGCTTCGCCGATGCCACCCGCACCCTGCTGGACAAGGGCCACCGGGCGTTCGTGGAGATCAGCCCGCATCCCGTGCTCGCCGCCGCCGTCCGGGAGACCGCCGACGAGGCGGCCGTGCCGGTCACGGTGGTGGGCACGCTGCGGCGTGACGACGGCGGCCAGGACCGGTTCCTGACCAACCTGGCCGAGGCGCACGTGGCGGGACTGCCCGTGGACTGGCGTCCCGCGTACGGCGGGGCCGCCGCCACGCCGTACGTGGAACTGCCGACGTACCCGTTCCAGCGGCGGCGCTACTGGCTGGAGCCCGGCGAGGAGAAGCCACCGGCCGAGGCGGCCGACCCGATGGAGCGCGCCTTCTGGGCGGCCGTCGAGAGCGCGGACCCCGCGCGCTTCGCCGACGCGCTGGGCTTGGCGGAGCCCGGCCCCCTCGGCGAGGTCCTGCCCGTCCTGTCCGACTGGCACGCCCGCCGCCGCGAACGGTCCGCCACCGCCTCCTGGCGATATCGCGTCACCTGGATTCCCGTCGAGGAACCGGCGGGTCCGCCGCCCGCCCTGACCGGCACCTGGCTGCTGCTCGTGCCCGCCCAGCAGAACGCCGGGACGGGAGGCTGGGCGGGCATCGCCGGCTTCTGCGCCGGCGCCCTGACCGGGGCCGGGGCCGACGTCGTCACGGTCATGGTGGACGCCTCCGCACCCGAGGAGCTGCCGGACGTGCTCGCCGCCGCGCCACGCGGGGAGATCGCGGGAGTGCTGTCGCTGCTGGGCCTGGCCACCGCCGCGCTGCCCGGCCACCCGGCCGTACCCGCCGGACTGGCCGCCACGGTGGCCCTGGTCCGGGCCCTCGACGCCCTGGGCCTGGACGGCGTCCGGCTGTGGCTGGCGACCCGTGGCGCCGTGGACCCGGAGGGCCGTGCCGCCGTGGGCCCGGAGGGCCGTGCCGATGCGGGGCCGGGGGGCGGAGATCCCGTGCAGGCGCAGGTGTGGGGACTCGGACGCGCCGTGGCGTTGGAGCATCCCCGGCTGTGGGGCGGCCTGATCGACCTCCCGGCGTCACCCGGCACCCTCGACGGCCGCATCGCCCCTCGGATCGCGCGTGCCCTGGCCGGGGTGGGCGATGAGGACCAGCTCGCCGTGAGGCCGTCCGGGCTGCTCGCCCGACGCCTGACCCGCGCGGCGGCCCCGGCGGCGGCCCCCGGGCGTGCCTTCCGGCCCGGCGGCACCGTGCTCGTCACCGGGGGCGCCGCCGGCTTCGGCGGCCACCTGGCCCGCTGGCTCGCCGCACGCGGCGCCGGCCACATCGTCCTGGTGGAGCCGCCCGGGGACGGCGGCGCCGCGGGCGATCTCGCGCGGGAGCTCGGCGGGACGCGGGTGACGGTCGTCGGCTGCGATCTCACCGACCGGTCAGCCGTGGCCGCGCTGCTCGCCGAGCACCCGCCGGCCGCCGTGTTCCACACCGCCGGCGCGCTGGAGGCCAGGGCCCTGGCCGAGACCGGGCCGGCCGAGCTGCAGTCCGTGCTCGCGGCCAAGACGCTGGGCGCGGCACACCTGCACGAGCTGCTCGGTGACCGGGATCTCGACGCCTTCGTGCTGTTCTCCTCGATAGCGGGCGTGTGGGGCAGCGGCGGTCAGGCGGGGTACGCCGCGGCCAACGCCTATCTCGACGCGCTCGCCGAGCTCCGCCGCGCCGGCGGCCGTACGGCCACCGCCGTGGCGTGGGGCCTGTGGGCCGAGGTGGATCTCGGCGACGCCGCCGCCGAGGCGGAGCGGCGCGAGCAGCTGCGCCGCCGGGGCGTGCCCGCGATGGAGCCCGGGCTCGCGCTGACCGCGCTGGGACAGGCGCTGGAGGAGGACCAGGCGGCCGTCGTGATCGCCGACGTGGACTGGGAGCGGTTCGTGCCCGCTTTCACCGCGCTGCGCTCCCGGCCGCTGATCGCGGATCTGGCCGAGGTGCGCCGCGTGCTGAGCGCCGCGCTGACCCCCCGTGACGACGCCGACGGGGAGGCCGAGCTGCCGCGCAGGCTGGCCGGGCTCGCCGAGACCGAACGACGGCGCCTGCTCGTGCGGGCCGTACGCGCCGAGATCGCGGCGGTGCTCGGCCACGAAAGCGCCGAGGCGGTCCCGCCCGACCGGCCGGTGCGCGACCTCGGGTTCGACTCGCTCGCCGCGGTCAACCTGCGCAACCGGCTCGGCGCTGCCGCCGGGCTGGACCTGCCGCCCACGCTCGTGTTCGACCATCCCACACCGGAGGCGCTGGCCGACTACCTCCTCGGGCGGATCGGAGAGGGCGAGCGGCCCTCCCTCGACGCCGCGCTGGACGAGGTCGCCGCCGCGCTGGCCGCGGGTGTGGACGGCGGGGAACGGCGGCGGGCCGCGGCCCGGCTGCAGGCCCTGCTCGGCGAGCTGACCGCCGCACCGGTGGCCGGCGCGGACGGGGAGGCGGTCGCCGAGCGGCTCCGCGCCGCGAGCGACGACGAACTGTTCGACTTCCTCGACGCAGAGCTGGAAGGGTGAGCGCCGGTGACCACTGAGATCTCCTCGACCGAGGAGAAGCTGCGCGACTATCTCAGGCGCGCCACCCTCGAACTGCACGAGACCCGGCGGCGGCTGCGCGAGGCCGAGGAGCGCCGCCGCGAGCCGATCGCGATCGTCGCGGCGAGCTGCCGCTACCCCGGCGGGGTGCGCTCTCCTGAGGACCTGTGGCGGCTCGTCGCCGAGGAGGGGGACGCGATCGGCCCGTTCCCGGCCGACCGGGGATGGGACCTGGACGTGCTCTATCACCCCGACCCCGACCATCCCGGCACCACCTACGTCACCCGGGGCGGATTCCTGGAGGGGGCCGGCGACTTCGACGCCGCCTTCTTCGGGATCTCCCCGCGTGAGGCGCTGGCCATGGACCCGCAGCAGCGGCTGCTCCTGGAGACCTCCTGGGAACTGCTGGAACGGGCCCGCCTGGACCCGGAGTCCCTGCGCGGCACCCCGACCGGTGTGTTCGTGGGGAGCAGCGGCCAGGACTACGCCGGGCTCATGGACCCGCCGCCCGAGGAACTCGAGGGCTTCCTGCTGACCGGCGTGGCGGCGAGCGTGCTGTCGGGGCGGCTGGCGTACGCGATGGGCTGGGAGGGCCCCGCGCTCACCGTGGACACGGCCTGCTCCTCCTCGCTCGTGGCGCTGCACCTCGCCGTGCAGTCGCTCCGGCAGCAGGAGTGCGACCTGGCGGTGGCGGGCGGCGTCGCACTGCTGGCCACACCCGCCGGATTCGTGGAGTTCAGCAGGCAGCGCGGCCTGTCGCCCGACGGGCGGTGCCGCTCCTTCGCCGCCGCTGCCGACGGCACCGGTTGGTCCGAGGGGATCGGCCTGCTGCTGCTGGAACGGCTGTCCGACGCCCGCGGCAACGGGCACCAGGTGCTGGCGGTGGTGCGCGGCAGCGCGATCAACCAGGACGGCGCCTCCAACGGGCTCACCGCGCCCAGCGGCCCGGCCCAGGAGCGCGTGATCGGCGCCGCCCTGGCCGCGGCCGGGCTGTCGGCGGGGCAGGTGGACGCCGTGGAGGCCCATGGCACGGCCACCCCGCTCGGCGACCCCATCGAGGCGCGGGCGCTGCTGTCGGCGTACGGCCGCGACCGGGACCGGCCGCTGTGGCTGGGGTCGATCAAGTCCAACATCGGCCACTCCGCCGCCGCGGCCGGGGCGGCCGGGGTGATCAAAATCGTGGAGGCCATGCGGCACGGCGTGCTGCCCGCGACCCTGCACGTCGACGAACCCACCCCGCGCGTCGACTGGTCGGCCGGACGGGTCTCCCTGCTCACCCGGGCCGTGCCCTGGCCGGACACCGGCGAGCCGCGTCGCGCGGGGGTGTCCGCGTTCGGGGTGAGCGGCACCAACGCACACGTGATCATCGAGGCCGCACCCCCAGAGGTCGCACCCCCGGAGGTCGCGCCCGCCGGGGATGTGCCGGCGGAGGTCACGGGCGATGACACCCGCCGGGCCGTCGAACGCGGTGACGACACCGTGCTGCCCTGGGTCGTGTCGGCACGGTCGGAGGCGGCGCTGCGGGCACAGGGCGCGCGGCTCGCGCCGTACGCCGACGGGCACGACGCGCGGCGGGTGGCGTGGTCGCTGGCCACCACCCGGGCCGCCATGGAACACCGGGCGGTGGTGCTCGGCGCAGGGGCCGCCGATTTCGCCCGTGGACTGGAAGCGCTCGCCGCGGGCGAGCCCGCCGTGAACCTGGTCAGGGGGACGGCGATGCCGGGAGGCGCGCACGTCGCGTTCGTGTTCTCCGGACAGGGCGGCAGATGGCCGGGGATGGGCGCGGCCCTGCTGCGTACCTCGCCCGCCTTCGCCGAGGAGATCGAGCGGTGCGCCGAGGCCCTCGCGCCGCATGTGGACTGGTCGCTCACCGACGCGCTGACCGGCGGCCCCGGCGCGCCCGACCTCGGGCGGGACGAGGTCGCCCAGCCCGCGCTGTGGGCCATGATGGTCGCGCTCACCCGGCTGTGGCGCGACGCCGGGGTGCATCCCGCCGCCGTGACCGGCCACTCCCAGGGCGAGATCGCCGCCGCGACCGTCGCCGGCGTGCTGTCCCCGGCGGACGGCGCCCGCGTCGTCGCCCTGCGCAGCAGGTTGCTGGCGGCGGCGCGCGGCCGGGGCGGCATGGTGGCCGTCACGACGACCCAGGAGGAGGCCGAGCGGCGCTGGGGCGACCGGGTGACGGTCGCCGCGGTCACCGGGCCCTCCTACGTCACGCTCGCCGGTGAGCACGGAGCACTGGACGAGGTGCTGGCCGAGTGCGAGGCCGCCGGCGTGCGGGCCCGGCGGGTCGACGTCGAATACGCGGCGCACTCCCCGCACGTGGAGCAGGCACGCGCCGCGCTGACCGCCGCGCTGGCCGACCTCGTCCCCGCGCCCGGCGCGATTCCCTTCTACTCCTCGGTCACCGGGGGGCCGCTGGACGGGCGCGAACTGGACGGCGCCTACTGGGGGCGCAACCTGCGCGAGCGGGTCCGTTTCGCCGACTCCGTACGCGCGCTGCTCGCCGACGGCCACACCCTGTTCGTGGAGCCGGGACCGCACCCCGTGCTCGTGGCCGGGGTGGCGGAGACGGTCGAGGCCGCTGGATCGACCGCAGCCGTGGTCGCCACGCTGCGCCGCGACTCGGCCGACCGGGCCAGATTCCTCGGCGCGCTCGCCGAGGCGTACGCGCACGGCGCCCCCGTGGACTGGCGTGCCGTGATCGGCCCGGCCCGCCCGATCGACCTGCCCACCTATCCCTTCCAGTCGCGCCGCTACTGGATCACGCCGCGGAGATCCGCCGACGTCCCCGGTTCGTGGCGCTACCGCGTCGCCTGGCGTCCCGTGGCTGAGCCGGACACGCCGCCGGAGCTGTCGGGCACCTGGCAGGTGCTCGTGCCCGAAGGGTACGAGAACGACGAACTGGTGACCGACGTCATGGCGGCCCTGACGGCGTACGGCGCCAAGGTGGAGACGGCCGCGACGCCGGACGGCGGCGCGTACGCCGGCGTGCTGTCGCTGCTGGCCCTGGACGAGTCCCCGCACCCGGAGCACCCCGCGCTCAGCCGCGGGCTCGCCGGCACGCTCGCCCTGGCGCGTCCCACCCGGGGCCCGCTGTGGCTGGCCACGCGCGAGGCGGTCGCCGCCGCGCCCGGCGACCGGATCGGCGAACCCGCACGCGCCCGGATCTGGGGTCTGGGCCGCAGCCTCGCCCTTGAACGCCCCGACCTGTGGGGCGGGCTCGTCGACCTGCCCGCCCGGCTCGACGCCCGCGCCCGCGAGCGGCTGGCCCGGGCGCTCGCGGCGCCGCCCGGCGGCGAGGATCAGGTGGCCGTGCGCGCCGTGGGTCTGCTCGCCGCCCGCCTGGTGCGCGCCGCGCCCTCCGCCCCCTCCTGGAGCCCGTCAGGCACCGTGCTGGTCACCGGCGGCGTCATGCCGTACGGCGCGCACGCCGCCCGCTGGCTGGTCGACCACGGCGCCGAGCGGGTCGTCCTGGTGGCCGGTGAGCCCGTCGCAGCGCCGGGAGAGAAGATCACGGTCGTGGCCGCCGACCCGGGTGACCGCGACGCGCTCGCCGCCCTCGTCGCCGAGCATCGGCCCCGCACGGTCGTGCACGCGGCCGACCATCTTGAGGAGAGCACGCTCGACACGCTCACCCTCGATCGGCTTGAGCGGGTCCTGCGCGGCAACGCGGGCGCGGCCGGCGCCCTGCACGCGGCGACCTCGGCGGCGGAGGAGGGGCCGGCCGCCTTCGTGCTGTTCTCCTCGATAGCGGCCACGTTCGGCGGGGTCGGCCAGGCGGCGTACGCCGCGGCGGGGGCGGAGCTGGACGCGCTCGCCGAGCACCGTCGCGGCCTCGGCCTGCCCGCACTGTCCGTGGCCTGGGGACTGTGGTCGGCGCGGACGCCGGCGGATCCGGCATCAGGCGAGGAGCCGCAGCGAGGGGGACGGCTGGCCGGGCGCGGGGTGGGCCTCATGCCGCCGGCTTCGGCACTGGACGCGCTCCGCCGCGACCTGCACGGGGACGCCGGCGCCGTGGTGGTCGCCGATCTCGACTGGAGCCGCTTCGCCCCCGCGTACGAGGGGGAACGCGGCCGCCCCCTGATCGCCGACTTCGCCGCGGGAACGGAGGCGGGACGGCTCGCGGAGTCCGGCACCGGCGACGCCGCGATTCAGGATCCGGGGGAACTGCTCGACCTGGTGCGCGGCCACGCCGCCGCCGTGCTCGGCCACGATGCCCCGGCCGAGATCCACCCCGACCGGCGCTTCACCGAGGCCGGCTTCGACTCGCTCACCGCCGTGGAACTGCGCAACCGGCTCGGCACCGCCGTCGGTCGCCGCCTCCCGGCCGACATCGTCTTCGATCACCCCACCCCCCGGCAGCTCGCCCGGCACCTGGGACAGACCCTGGAGGAGCCACCCCAATGAACGACTCGAGCACCGTCCTCATCGTGGGCGCCGGCCCATGCGGTCTCATGATGGCCTGCGAACTGCGGCGGCGCGGCGTCGACGCGGTCATCGTCGACGCCGACGAGCGGCCCGGCGGCGGATCGCGCGCCATCCTCCTGTGGCCGCCCTCGCTGGAGCTCTACCGCGACGTCGGCATCCTGGAGGAGGCGACCAAGCGCGGCGCGCAGATCAAGGCGCTGAGCTACCACACCGGCGGCAGGCCGCTGCGGCTGCCGCTGGTCCCGCACATGGCGCCGCTGATCCTCCCCCAGGAGGACACCGTCGAACTGCTCGACGACGAGCTGCGCCGTCTCGGCGGCGAGGTGCGGCGCGGGGTGCGGGTGACCGGCGTGACCCAGGAAGCGGACCGGGTCGTCGTCACGGCCGCCCGCGCGGACGGCACGGAGATCACGCTGGAGACCGAGTGGCTGATCGCCGCCGACGGTTTCCGCAGCACGGTCCGCGATCTCATCGGCGCCCGGTTCACCGGCGCGCCGCTGCCGATCACGTTCCTGCTCGCCGAGGGCGACCTGGAGGGCGGGCACGACCAGGAGGCGGTGACCTACTATCTCGGCCGCACCGGGGTGGTCCTGGTCGCCCCGCTGCCCGGAGGCCGGGTGCGGATCTCCGGCGCCCTGCCCGACGGCGTGGAGATCGACGACGGGACGGCCCAGCGCCTGCTGGACGAGCGCGGACCCGGTGGGCTGCGCGTCACCGGCCTGACCATGAACACCACGTTCACCAGTCACGAACGCATCGCCTCGACCCTGCGCCTCGGCCGCTGCTTCCTCGTGGGAGACGCGGCGCACGTGCACTCCGTGGTCGGCGGGCAGGGCCTGAACCTCGGCTTCGCCGACGCGCGCAACCTCGCCTGGAAGCTGGCCGGAGTGATCCAGGGCCGGTACGTCCCGGGCGTGCTCGACAGCTACGACCCCGAGCGCCGCGCCGCGGCCGAGCAGACCGTGCAGGCCACCGGCCGGATGGCCAGGCAGGCCGTGCTCAGCCCGCTCGCCAACCGGGTGCGCAACGCGCTCATGGCCCTGGCCCACCGCACCGGCGCGCTGGGCAGGAAGCTGCCGCCGCTGCTGTCCGGCTGGCTGATCCGCTATCCGGACGTGCTCATCCCCGCACCCGCCAAGGTCCCGCGCGGCCTGCCCCTGCCCGGTACGCGCTCGCCGCTCTACGTCCTCGAACCCGACGAGGCCGACCGGTGGCAGCTCATCACCGTCGGCGCCGAGGGCGGCGACGCGTACGCCCAGGGGACCGCGCTCGCCGGGCGGCTGCCCGGGCTGCTCGCCCACCGGCACCGCGACGGCGGGGCGGAGGGGTTCGTGCTGCTGCGCCCCGACGGCTACGTGGCCACCGCCGGACGGCCGGGCGACCTGGGCCCCGCCGCCACAGCTCTGGAAAAGCTCGCACCGCAGAACTCGAAGGAATCGTGATGACAGAACAGCAACTTCCCCCGGCACTGGGCGGCTTCGACCTCTCCGACCAGGGCCGCTTCACCGACGGCTTCCCCCATCACGTCTTCACCCGCCTGCGTGAGGAGGCGCCGGTCTTCTTCCATCCGGCGGGCCACACCGCGGACGGCGAGGGCTTCTGGGTGCTGAGCCGCTACGAGGACATCAAAGCGGCGGCGGCCGATCCGGCGTTCTCCTCCCAGGGCGGCGGCGGGCGCGCCGGCGGCGGCACGCACATCGACGACCTCGCCCCCGGCGTGCACGCCGGGACCATGCTGAACATGATGGACGACCCACGGCACCGGGCCGTACGCGACGCCGTCAGCCCCTCGGTCGACGCCGCCGCGCTGACCGCCCTGGAGCCGGAGCTGCGGGCCATCGCGGAGAACCTGGTGGCCCAGGCCGTCGAGGGCGGCGAGGGCGACCTGATGGTGGACGTCGCCGGGCCTTTCGCGATCACGACGGCGCTGCTGCTGCTCGGCGTGCCGCGCCGTGACTGGCCCACGCTGCGCGCCTGGGCCGACGTCAGCATGGGCTTCGACGACCGCGAGGCCGGCGAGGACACGGAACGCTCGCAGATGTCGCGCCTCGCGCTCTACCAGTACGGCACCGGCGCGCTCAAGGCACGCGCCGCGGCGGAACCCGGACGCGACCTGCTCTCCCTGGTCGCCCGCGCCGAGCTGCCCTCCGGCGAGCGGCCGATGTCGGCGTACGAGCGGGAGGTGTTCTTCAACCTGATCCTCGGCGCCGGCTCGGAGCCGCCGCGCAACGCCATCGCGCACGGCCTGCTCGCGCTGGCCGAGCACCCCGACCAGTGGAAGGCGCTGCGCGAGGACCGCTCGCTGATCCCCGGCGCCGTCGAGGAGATGCTGCGCTGGTCGTCCCCCACCCCGTACAACCGGCGTACCGCCACCCGGGACGTCGAGGTGGGCGGCTCGCTGATCAGGGCCGGGGAGAAGGTCACCTTCTGGTGGGCCTCGGCCAACCGTGACGAGAGGGTCTTCGCCGACGCGCACACCTTCGACATCCGTCGCGACCCGAATCCGCACCTCGCGTTCGGGTTCGGCACCCACGACTGCATGGGGCAGGCGCTCGGCCGGCTGGAGCTGCGGCTCATCCTCGAGACGCTGCTGGACCGCGTCGGCGAACTGCGCACGGCGGGGCCCGTGCGGTGGGCGCGTAGCAACAAGCACACGGTCATCCTGAACCTGCCGGTGGCCTACGGCGACGTCACCCAGGTCGCCGCGCCCACGCCGCCCGACGAGCCGCCCTCCGGCCTCCCGGCGAATCCGGGCGTGTACATCATCACCCAGCTGCTGCCGTTCAACCCCTTCGACCCCACGTTCCGGGCCGACCCCTACCCGGTGTTCCGCAAGATCGCTGCGGCCGGTCCCGTCACCCGTACGCCCGGCGGCACCGTCGTCGTCACCGGGCACCGGGAGGCCTCCGCCGCGCTGCGCGACCCCCTGATCGGCTGGGGCGACGGGCAGGCGGTGTCCGAGCACTTCGGCCGCGACCCCGAGGGCAGGCCGGTCCGGCAGTTCATCTTCATGGACCCGCCCGACCACACCCGTCTGCGCTCCCTGGTCAGCAAGGCGTTCACCGCCCGCGCCGTCGAGCGGCTGCGCCCGAGCGCCGCCGAGATCACCACGCGGCTGCTCGCCGAGGCCGGGACCTCCTTCGACCTGATGGACGCCGTGGCACACCCCCTGCCCGCGCTGCTGCTCGGCGAGCTGATGGGCGTGGAGGAGGAGAACCTGGACCGCTTCCGCGCCTGGTCCGCCGAGATCGGCCGGGGTCTCGACCCCGACTTCGTGCTCACCAGGGAGCAGGTCGCCCGGCGCCAGGGCGCGCGTGAGCAGTTCAACCAGTACTTCGCCGAGATGGCGGAGCGGCGGCGCGCCGAGCCCGCCGACGACCTGATCAGCGCACTGGTCGCCGCTGAGCAGGAGGGCGACCGGCTCACCGAGACCGAGCTGGTCACCACCTGCACCCTGCTGATCTCCGCGGGTTACGCGCTGACCGTGCACCTGCTCGGCAACGGTGTGCTCGCCCTGCTACGCAACCCCGACCAGCTCGCCTGGCTGCGCGCCAACCCCGACCGGCTGGCCCCCGCCGTGGAGGAGCTGCTCCGCTACGATTCGCCGGCGCAGGTGATCTCCCGTGTGGTGCTCGAGGACACCGTGATCGGCGACACCCCCGTGCACGCCGGCGAGGCGCTGCTGCTCGTCCTCGCCGCGGCCAACCGCGACCCGGCGGCGTACGACGAGCCCGACCGCCTCGACTTCGCGCGGACGTCCGGCACGCGTCACCTCGGCTTCGGGCACGGCATCCACTTCTGCCTCGGCGCCCCGCTCGCGCGCCTCGCCGTCCAGACGGCGCTGGGCCAGATCGCGGCCCTGGACCTGGAGATCGCCGAGCCGGGCCCGCGGCACACCGAGGGCATGGTCATCCGCGGGCTGGCCTCGCTGCCCGTCAACGTGCGCGGGAGGTCCGGCACATGATCGGCGGCGACCGGGACCTGTGGCTGCGCCGCTTCCACGGCGGTGCCGCCACGGGCCCGCGGCTGGTGCTGTTCCCGCACGCCGGCGGATCGGCGAGCTACTTCCACGGCCTGTCCGGGCTGCTGTCGCCGGCGCTGGACGTGGTGGCCGTGCAGTATCCCGGGCGGCAGGACCGCCGCGCCGAGCCCGGCGTCCGGGACATCCGCGATCTCGCCGACCGCGTCACCGAGGTGCTGACCTCGGGCGACGAGGCGGGGGCCGGACGGCCGTACGCGCTGTTCGGGCACAGCATGGGGGCGAGCGTCGCCTTCGAGGTGGCGCTGCGGATGGAGCGGCGGGGCCTGCCCGTGGTCCGGCTGTTCGCCTCCGGCCGGCGCGCCCCGGGCCTGCGGCGGCCGGAGTTGCCGGGCGGCTACGGGGACGCGTCCCTGCTCGCCGAACTGCGCCTGCTCAGCGGCACCGACGCGCGTCTGCTCGACGACGAGGACGTGGTGCGGATGATCATGCCGGCGCTGCGTGACGACTACCGGGCCATCGGGGTGTACGAGTGGCGGCCGGGCGACGTGCTCGGCTGCCCGGTCACCGCCCTGTTCGGCGACGAGGACCCCCGGGTCGGCGAGGACGACGCCCGGGCCTGGGCCGAGTACACGACCGGCTCCTTCGAGCTGATCGGCTTCCCCGGCGGTCACTTCTACCTCGGGGAGCGCGCCGGGGAGGTGGCCAAGATCATCGTCGATCGCCTGGCGTGATCGGGGGCGTGTCGGATCGACGCGCCCCCGGCCAGGTCCCGTACGGAGGAACACGCGTTCGCCCGGCGGGACGTGCACCATGGCCGCGATCGCGAGAAACGCCGTGGCCTGACCGCTCCGGTCGTCCCCCCACCCGCAGATCGCGAATGTCCCCGCCGTGTGTCTCGGCGCCTCGCGTTCTTCCCACCCCCAGGAGGGCCATTGTCCATCTCCGACCGGGATGCGCGGACCGCCTCCCGCACCGTCCCATCGCGGGTCGACGCCGTCATCGTCGGCGCCGGCTTCTCCGGCATGTACATGCTGCACCGGCTCCGCGAGATGAACCTGTCCGCGATCGTGTTCGAGGCCGGTGGCGACGTCGGCGGCACCTGGTACTGGAACCGCTATCCGGGCGCCCGGGTGGACGTCGAGAGCCTGGCGTACTCGTACTCGTTCTCCGCGGAGCTGGAACAGGAGTACGAGTGGCTGGAGCGTTACCCGGCCCAGCCGGAGATCCTCCGGTACGCGCGGCACGTGGCCGACCGGTTCGGCCTGCGCCGGGACATCCGCTTCGACACGCGCGTGACGGCCGCGGCCTACGACGAGGGCGGCAGGGCCTGGCGGGTGCGGACCGAGCACGGGGACGTCGTCACGGCCCGCTTCCTCGTCATGTCGACGGGATGCGTGTCGGTGCCGAAGTCGCCGGAGATCCCCGGCGTCGGCCGATTCGGCGGCCGCGTCCACCACACGGCGAACTGGCCGCATGAGGGGGTGGACCTCACCGGCCTGCGGGTGGGCGTCATCGGCACCGGGTCCTCGGGCGTGGGGGTGATCCCGCTCATCGCGGAGCAGGCCGCCGACCTCACCGTGTTCCAGCGCACCGCCGCCTACAGCTTCCCCGCTCGCAACCGCGGGCTCCGCCCGGAGGAGATCGCCGGCGTGAAGGCGAACTACCGGGCCTTCCGCAAGGAGCAGCGGGAGTCCCATTTCGGCATACCGGTCCCGATGCCGACGCGGTCCGCGCTCGAGGTCTCCCCGGAGGAACGCGAAGCCGCCTACGAACGGGCATGGGAGATCGGCGGCCTGATCAGCCTGATGTACACCTACACCGACCTCTACACCTCCCGGGAGGCCAACGACACGGCGAAGCGGTTCGTCCATCGGAAGATCCATCAGATGGTCAGGGATCCGCGTACGGCGGCCGACCTCTGTCCCGACTACCCCGTGGGGACCAAGCGCCCGTGCCTGGACACGGGCTACTACGAGACGTACAACCGGGAGAACGTGCACCTGGTCAACCTGCGGCGCACGCCGATCGCGGAGATCACCGAGACGGGCGTGCGCACCTCGGACCGGGAGCACGCGCTCGACGTGATCGTGTACGCCACCGGGTTCGACGCGATCACCGGGGCGTTGACGAGCGTCGACATCCGGGGCCGGGGCGGGGTCTCGCTCAGGGAGAGCTGGCGCACGGGCCCGCGTGCGTACCTCGGGATCGCCGCGGCGGGCTTCCCGAACCTTTTCATGATCACCGGGCCGGGGAGCCCGTCGGTCCTGTCGAACATGATGGTCTCGCTCGAACAGCACGTCGACTGGGCGGCCGGCGCGATCGGCCACCTCGAACGCAACGGCCTGACGACCATCGAGCCGACCCGGCAGGCCCAGGACGCCTGGACGGACCACGTCGACCTCGTCGCCGCCCACACGCTCTTCCCCGAGACCGACTCCTGGTACACCGGGGCGAACGTGCCGGGCAAGCCGCGGGTCTTCATGCCGTACGCCGCGGGCGTCGGCCAGTACCGCAAAAGGTGTGACGACATCGCCGCCCGGGGTTACCCGGGCTTCACGCTCTCCGCCTGACGGCCGCCGCCGACCTCGCCGTGCCGCCCAACGGCCCCAACGTGGAGGCGCCGTCGCGGCGACGACCGCGATGACGCGCCTGGCGAGGGGGAAGGGCCAGGCGGGCCGTGGGCGGTGGCGCTGATGCCTGCGATGGGTGAGCACGCGGCGAAACGAGCCCCATCGCAAGGCCCAGAAACTCTACTCTTATGTCGGGATATATAGCAATAATCGGCGATGGTGACGGCGGCGCGTCTCAGCGGTCCGCGAGGTGCCAGGGCGCCTGGGGGCGGGTGGCGCGGCCCGTCGCCTCCACCCGCAGGGCATAGGTGGGACGGTCGGCCTCCGGCAGCGGGCCGAGGTAGCTGTGGCCGGTCAGATGGCACCAGGCCGGGAGGTCGATCGGCGCGGCCGGGTCGGTGGCGATCAGGTGGACGACGTCGCCCGGCGCCAGGCCGTCCACGAGGCGGCGCAGCTCGATCAGCAGTCGCACACAGCGCCGGTCGCCGCCGTCCAGGACGACCGGTCCGGCGGCCCGGCCGTCATTCGTCTCATGACTCATGTGGCCACCGAGAGATCGGCGGGCCGCCGTTCCAGCATTCCGTCCTCCAAACGTCAGAGAAACAGTCTAGATCCGGGCCTCCCCCGGCGTTCGGGGAGCTGCGGAGGCCCGACTCCGGTAGCGGACCCGGGCGACCTCAGAAATCGGCGTCGAAGCTGACCGTCCCGGTCACCCCCACCTGGTACGCGGACACGCGGCGCTCGAAGAAGTTCGTCAGCTCCTGGACGTCCTGCAGCTCCATGAAGGCGAACGGGTTCTTCGAGCCGTACAACGGCTCGATGCCGAGCTGGGCCAGCCGGCGGTCGGCGACGTGCTCCAGATAGGCGCGCATGTCGGCGACGGACATGCCGGGCACGCCCCCGCCGAGCAGGTCTTCGGCGAACCGGGCCTCGCACTCGACCGCCTCGGCGAGCATCTCCCCGACCCGCGCGGCGAGCTCGTCGTCGAAGAGGTCCGGCTCCTCGCCGCGTACGACGTCCACCACGTCGAAGGCGAAGGCCATGTGCAGGGACTCGTCGCGGAAGACCCAGTTGGTGCCGGAGGCCAGCCCGTGCAGCAGCCCACGCGAGCGGAGGAAGTAGACGTAGGCGAACGCGCCGTAGAAGAACAGCCCCTCGATGCAGGCGGCGAAGCAGATCAGGTTGAGCAGGAAGGCACGCCGGTCCTCCTTGGTCTCGAGCCGCTGGAGGTCGCCCAGCGAGTCGATCCAGCGGAAGCAGAACTCGGCCTTCCTGCGGATCGAGGGGATGTTCTCCACCGCGGCGAAGGCCTCGGACCGCTCCCGCTCGCCGGGCACGTACGTGTCGAGCAGGTTCAGGTAGAACTGGACGTGCACCGCCTCCTCGTAGAGCTGACGCGACAGGTACAGCCGCGCCTCCGGGGAGTTGATGTGCTGGTACAGGTTCAGCACCAGGTTGTTGGCCACGATCGTGTCGCCGGTGGCGAAGAAGGCGACCAGGCGGCCGACCAGGTGCCGTTCCGCCTCGGAGAGGCGGTCCAGATCCTTGAGGTCGGAGTGGAGATCGACCTCTTCGACGGTCCAGGTGTTCTTGATGGCGTCGCGGAACCGGTCGAAGAACCGCGGATAGCGCATCGGGCGCAGGGTCAGGTTCATGCCGGGGTCGAGCAGCAGATGAGCGGTCACTGGCAGGCCTCGCAGTAGTCGGGGTTCTCAAGGGAGCCGTCGCCCGGAGAGCAGACCCTGGCCTGCTCCCGTACGGGCTCCGGGGCGACGGGAACGGTCGCCTGCTGGATCCGCGTCGCCGGACGGGAGCGCAGGTAGTAGGTCGTCTTCAGGCCCGCCTTCCACGCGTAGAGGTACATGGAGGAGAGCTTGTCGATGGTGGGCGCGCTCATGAACAGGTTGAGCGACTGGCTCTGGTCGACGTACGGCGCCCGCGCGGCCGCCATGTCGATCAGCGCGCGCTGCGGCAGCTCCCATGCCGTGCGGAACAGGTGACGTACGTCGGCCGGCAGCTCGGCGATGCCCTGCACCGAGCCCTCGGCCCGCCTGATCGCGGTCCTGATCCGCTCGGTCCACAGCCCGCGTGCCTTCAGCTCGGCGACCAGGGCGTTGTTGATCTGGAGGAACTCGCCGCTGAGCGTCTCGCGCTTGAACAGGTTGGACACCTGCGGCTCGACGCACTCGTAGCAGCCGGCGATCGAGGCGATGGTCGCGGTCGGGGCGATGGCGACGAGCAGCGAGTTGCGCAGCCCGTGTTCGGCGATCTTCCCCCGCACCCGCGCCGACCACTCGGGCAGTGCGCTCTCGACGTTCCACGGGTCGTGGTGGAGCCTGCCCCGCGCGGCCCACGTCTCGTCGTACGCCGGATGGGCGCCGTGACGTTCTGCCAGATCGGCCGACGTCTCCAGGGCCGCCAGGTAGACCTCCTCGGCGATCCGGGTCGACAGCTCCCCGGCCTCGGGCGAGTCGAAGGGCAGACGCAGCGCGAAGAAGACGTCCTGCAGGCCCATCACGCCGAGCCCGACCGGACGCCAGCGTGCGTTGCCGGTGGCGGCCTGCTCGATCGGGTAGTAGTTGATGTCGATCACGCGGTCGAGGAACGTCACAGCGGTGCGGACCGTGGCGCGCAGCCGCTCCCAGTCCATGCCGGTCCTGTCTTCGGCGAGGTGGGCCGCGAGGTTGACGGAACCGAGGTTGCACACCGCGGTCTCGGCGTCGCCCGACACCTCGATGATCTCGGTGCAGAGGTTCGACAGGTGGACCACGTTTCCCGGCTCGGCGGCCTGGTTGCAGAACCGGTTCGAGGTGTCCTTGAAGGTCATCCAGCCGTTTCCGGTCTGCGCGAGCGTACGCATCATCTTGGCGTACAGGTCGCGGGCCCTGACCTGGCGGACCTGGCGACCCGCTGCCTCGGCGGCCCGGTAGGCGGTCTCGAACGCCTCGCCCCACAGGTCGGGCAGTTCGGGGACCTCGTCGGGGTCGAACAGCGACCACAGGTCGTCGTTCTCGACCCGGCGCATGAACTCGTCGGGGATCCAGTTGGCCAGGTTGAGGTTGTGCGTGCGCCGGGCGTCCTCGCCGGTGTTGTCGCGCAGTTCGAGGAACTCCTCGACGTCGGGATGCCACGGCTCCAGATAGACGCAGGCCGCGCCTCTGCGCCGTCCGCCCTGGTTGACGGCCGCCACCGATGCGTCGAGCGTGCGCAGCCACGGCACGATGCCGTTGGAGTGGCCGTTGGTGCCGCGGATCAGCGCGCCGCGCGACCGTACGCGTGACCAGGAGATGCCGATGCCGCCCGCGAACTTCGACAGGTGCGCCACCTGGGCGTAGCGCTCGTAGATGGAGCCCAGCTCGTCACGCGGGGAGTCGACCAGATAGCAGGACGACATCTGGGTGTGCCGGGTTCCGGAGTTGAACAGGGTCGGCGAGCTGGGCAGATAGGCCAGCGACGACATCAGGCGATAGAGGTCGACGGCCTCGTCCGGCGTCCGCGCCAGACCGCACGCCACCCGCAGCAGCCAGTATTGCGGCGTCTCAACCGCCAGCCGGGTGAACGGGTGCCGCAGCAGGTAGCGGTCGTAAACGGTGCGCAGCCCGAAATACTCGAACCGCAGGTCGCCGTGTGGATCGACCGCGTCGTCCAGCTCGCCGGCGTGGGCGGCCACGAACGCGGCGGTCGCGTCGCCGATCAGACCCTCGGCGTGGCCGAGACGGACGGCCTGGCTGAATGACGCGATGCCCTGGCCGCCCACCTCCTCGCCGATATAGGCGGCCAGCAGCCGCGCGGCCAGACGCGAATACTGCGGCTCTTCGCCGATCATCTCGGCCGCCGTCTGGATCGACAGCCGGTCCAGTTCCGCCGTGGTCGCCCCGTCGTACAGACCGCTGATGGTCCTGGTCGCCACGCGCAGCGGGTCGACGTCGGCGAGATCGCCCGCCCAGCGCTCGACCGCTCGCACGATCCTGGTCACGTCGACGGGTTCCGGCAGGCCGTCGCGTTCGCGTACGCGCATCTGCCGCGGCACGGGCTCGTCCGCCGTCGCCGATCGAGCCGGCGGGTCTCCGGTGACCGTCATGGTCCTCTCCTCGCGAACTCGGTCCACACGACCGAGGCGCGCGCAGGAGACGCCCGGCGGAGACGCACAGCGGCCGCCGCCGGAGCCGTCGGCCGTCCCGCGCGACCTCGGAGCGGCCGCGCACGCATGGTCGTACGCGGCACGCCGGCAGGTCTTCGGACTCGTGGGCGCGCTCGTAGCTCCTACTGACCGTCGCTTCCCAGGCCGTGATGGCCCAGTGCGTATGACGGCGGTCGTTCCCACTCACCGCTGCGGGGCAGTCCCGGACTTCCACCGGGTTCCCTCTTGCCCCGGCCACCCTGACTGAGCGGCCGGACCAGCGCAGGGACACCATATATGGGGTGACGGGTCGATGTCACACCCAACATGTTGAGTCCTGATGAAACGGTGCCGATCCTGACCCGGCACCGCGGCGTTCCCGCCGGTCTGCCGCGGTCAATCAATCGATCATGACGTCATCGCCGCGTTCGCTCCCGGGGACACCGATCCGGAGCCGGTGACCACCGATCGCCCGGACATTCTCGGGCATCCCTCCTGAGCGGGCCCGCGTGGAAGCCGGTGATCCTCGGGACTACTCTGGTGACGCAGTCGGTTCGCCTCCGCCGCCAGGCGGGAGCGTCGTAAGAGGGAACCCGGTGCGGTCGGTGCCCGCCCCCGTCGTCGACGGACGGGCAGGCCAATTCCGGGACTGCCCCGCAGCGGTGAGCGGGAACGACCGCCGTCAACGCACTGGGCCATCACGGTCAGGGAAGCGACGGCCAGTAGATGCCCGGGCTCGGTGAGCCCGTGGCGTGCCCGCGAGTCCGAAGACCTGCCACTGCCCGCGTGCGACCGCACGCGGTGACGTCGATGGCCTCGTGGGCGGGCCGGCGGCCTTCGCGAGCGGTATGCGCGCGTTCGCCGGCGGGCGTTCCTTCAGGTCTTCGAGGCCGGTCGGCGTCGTCCGTGACTCGCGAAGGAGAGTTTCATGGCCCACAGTTCCGCCGCCCCCACTTCACTGGCGACCGTGTACGGCTACCCGCGCCAGGGGCAGGACCGCGAACTCAAGAAGGCGATCGAAGGCTACTGGGCGGGGCGTGCCGGCGCCGACGAGCTGCGTGCCACCGCCGCGGGCCTGCGCCGTACGGCCTGGCGCGACCTCGCCGACGCCGGCATCGGCGAGGTGCCCTGCGGCGACTTCTCCCTGTACGACCATGTGCTGGACACCACGGTCATGGTGGGTGCGATTCCCGAACGGCACCGGGCCGCGTTCGAGGCCGACCCGCTCGACGGCTATTTCGCCATGGCCCGCGGCACCCGGGAGGTCACTCCGCTGGAGATGACCAAGTGGTTCGACACCAACTACCACTATCTGGTGCCCGAGCTCGGGCCGGACACCGTCTTCGCCGCCGATCCCGCCAAGCCCGTCGGGGAGTTCCAGGAGGCGCTCACCCTCGGGTACGACGCGCGGCCGGTCCTGGTGGGCCCGGTCACCTACCTCCTGCTCGCCAAGCCGGCCCCCGGCGTCGATCCTGGCTTCGATCCCGTCACGCTGCTCGACCGGCTGCTGCCGGTCTACGCCGACGTGCTCGCGCGGCTGCGGGCGGCCGGCGCCGAGTGGGTGCAGCTCGACGAGCCCGCCCTGGTCCAGGACCAGCCCCCGGCCGTCCTCGACGCGGTCGCCCGCGCCTACCGCGAGCTCGGGACGCTGACCCGCCGGCCGAAGCTCCTCGTGGCGAGCTACTTCGACCAGCTCGGCGCGGCGCTTCCCGTGCTGGCCGCCGCACCCGTCGACGGCCTCGCGCTCGACTTCACCGGCCCGGCGGCGGCCAACCTCGACGGCCTGGCGCGGGTCGGGGGACTGTCCGGCAGGCGCCTGGTAGCGGGGGTCGTGGACGGCCGCAACGTCTGGATCAACGACCTGGAAAGGTCGCTGTCCACTCTCGCCACCCTGCTCGGCCTGGCCGGGCGGGTGGACGTCGCCGCCTCCTGTTCACTTCTGCACGTGCCGCTCGACGTCGCGGTCGAGAGCGAGATCGAGCCCGAGATCGCGGCCTGGCTGGCCTTCGCCCGGCAGAAGGCCGCCGAGGTCGCCACCCTCGCCCAAGGCCTGGCCCGCGGCACCAATGTCATCGCGGGCGCCCTCGCCGGCAACCGGGCCGCCCTGGCCGCCAGGAAGACCTCCGCGATCACCTGCGACCAGGTCGTACGGGCACGAGCGGCGGCGGTGACCGTACGGGAGACCCGGAGGGCTCAGCCGTACGCCGAGCGGGTGGCCGACCAGCGCGCCCGCCTGGACCTGCCCGTGCTCCCGACGACCACGATCGGGTCCTTCCCGCAGACCGACGAGCTGCGGGCGGCCAGGGCCGACCTGCTGGCCGGACGCATCGACGAGGCCGCGTACGACGAACGCATCGCCGCCGAGATCCGCGAGGTCATCGCGTTCCAGGAGAAGACGGGCCTGGACGTCCTCGTCCATGGCGAGCCGGAACGCAACGACATGGTCCAGTACTTCGCCGAGCGGCTCACCGGCTATGTCGCCACCCGGCACGGCTGGGTCCAGTCGTACGGCACCCGCTACGTACGGCCGCCGATCCTCGCCGGAGACGTCTCCCGGCCCGCGCCGATGACCGTGCGGTGGACCACCTATGCCCAGTCCCAGACGAGCCGGCCGGTCAAGGGGATGCTCACCGGGCCCGTCACCATGCTCGCCTGGTCGTTCGTACGGGACGACCAGCCGATCGCCGACACCGCCCGGCAGGTCGCCCTCGCCCTGCGCGACGAGGTCGTCGATCTGGAGGCCGCCGGCGCTGCCGTCATCCAGGTCGACGAGCCGGCCCTGCGCGAGACGCTGCCGCTGCGTGCCGCCGCCCGGCCCGCCTACCTCGAGTGGGCCACCGAGGCGTTCCGCCTCACCACGGCGGGCGTACGGCCGCAGACACAGATCCACACGCACATGTGTTACGCGGAGTTCGGCGAGATCCTGGCCGCGATCGACGCCCTCGACGTCGACGTGATCAGCCTGGAGGCCGCCCGCTCGCACATGCGGGTGGCGCACGAGCTCGCCGAGGCGGGCTACCCCCGGCAGGTGGGGCCCGGGGTGTACGACATCCACTCTCCCCGTGTCCCCGGCACGGAGGAGTTGGTCTCCCTCCTGCGTGAGGGGTTGGCGGCCATCCCCCTCGAACGCCTGTGGGCCAACCCCGACTGCGGGCTGAAGACCCGGGGCCGGCAGGAGGTGCACGACTCGCTGCGCAACCTGGTCGAGGCCGCCCGGCTGATCCGGGCCGAGGCGACCTGAGCCATGCTCCTCGTCCGGACGGCGCCCTCTCGGGTGGCGCCGTCCGGAACGAGGGCGACGATCAGGCCGGGGTGACCTCGGTCTCGGCGTCGCGGCTTCCCGGCTCGGCCTCGATCGCCTCGACCGACTCGTTGGCCCTGTCCTGGCGGTACGCACGTACGGAGTAGGCGATGGCGGCGGCCCAGACGACGGCGATGGCGACGTAGGCGACGGACTGCACGCCGCCCGGGGCGTCGATCCAGTCGCTGCGCAGCAGCGTTCGTACGTTGGTCAGCACGATGATGCCGCCCACGGCCGAGCCGAGGACGCGCGGCGGAATGTGGCGCACCAGCCAGGCGGCCAGCGGGGCCGCGATCACGCCGCCGAGCAGCAGCACGGCCACCCACGAGAAGTCGATGTTCTCCGAGCCGATGCCGACGAAGAAGCCGATGCTCGCGGCGATGGCGATCGCGAACTCACTGGCGTCGATCGAGCCGATCACTTTGCGCGGCGCCAGCCGGCCGCTGGCGAGGATGGCCGGGGTGCCCACCGGGCCCCAGCCGCCGCCACCCGTGGCGTCGACGAAACCGGCCACCACGCCGAGCGGGGCCAGAAAACGGGCGCGCAGCGGCTTGCCCAGGTTTCCGCGCGGCAGCCCGAGCAGGGTGAACCGGACCAGGATGTAGGCGCCCAGCGCCAGCAGGATCAACGACATGACCGGGGCGGCGACCTCGGTCGACAGGCTGGACAGGAAGGTCGCGCCGGCGAAAGCGCCCACGGCGCCGGGGACGGCGATCTTACCGACCACTTTCCAGTCGATGTTGCCGAAACGCCAGTGTGAGATGCCCGAGGCCAGGGTGGTGCCGATTTCGGCAAGATGAACGGTGGCGGAGGCCGCCGCGGGGTTGGTGCCGATGGCGAGCAGCAGCGTCGTCGATGTCACGCCGTAGGCCATGCCCAGGCTGCCGTCGACGAGCTGGGCGGCGAAGCCGACCAGGCCGAGCAGGATGAGAGAGCGCACGATGCTCCTTTCCGAGTATTCCTACTTAATCAGTCGGGAAAATCGTGATTGTGCCGTGGTGATCCGTCAAGTCACGATTCGAACTCGGCCGTTCCGGCGAAACGAGACATCGTCGATCACCGCGCCGGCGCGATCGAGTCGGCCGAGGTGACGGCTCTCCCCACGTGGGCCGCCTGGGATTACGGGTAGGGGGGTGTGGATGACGGGTGAGCTGAAGGAGGGGGACGCGGTGAGTCAGCACACACCGGAACACGATCCGCACTCGCGGTTCGAGGACGAGGGCATCCCCGACCTCCAGGACGGGACACCGCAGCAGCAGTGGGCGGTCGATCCCCAGGAGGCGCCACTGCCCGCTGATCACCCGGCCGCCGTGGACGACTACGGCACCACGGTCGACGAGATGATGCGGGGAGAGCCGTTGGCCGGCCGGTTGAGCAGGGAGATGCCGGAGGAACAGCCGGTCTACGGCACGGGCGGGCCACCCGTCGTGCGTGAGGAGCGCACGCGGACCGGGCAGGCGATCACCGAGGACGGCGGGCTCGGCTTCGGCTCCGACCTGGACACCGACCATGAGGAGGACGGCGGGGTGGCGGCAGGTTGGGAGGCGCGGCCGGAGGAGCCGTCCGGCGCCGGCCGGGGGGCGTCGCGCCCGGCCGGCCGTCTCGTCGCTCCGGACGAGGGCGCCCACGGTGACGACGAGCCGGAGGAGACGGCCATGGAGGTCGGCCCCGATACGGGAGGTTTCAGCGCGGAGGAGGCCGCCATGCGGGTCGAGCCCGAATGACCGGTTCGACGTACCGAGGCGCCCGCGGCGTCATCTTGACCTGTCCAGCCCGTAATTCCATCCACAGGCTGGGGATTCTTCGGATAGGCCGCACGCGCCGTTCCGGACCGGTACGGGAGATTCCGGCCGGGGCAGGGAAGGGGACCATCCTATGACCGAGACCATCGCCGGCATCGCCGTCCCGGATTCAGCGCTCGCCAGGGAGACGACAGAACTGGTCCGGGACACCGCGACCCCGCTGCTGTACCACCACTCCCGCCGCGTCTACCTCTTCGGTTCGCTGCAGGGTCTGCGGCTCGGTCTGAGTGCCGACCCCGAGCTGCTCTACGTGGGGGCCATGTTCCACGATCTCGGGCTCACCGAGGCCTACCGGCGTACCGACCAGCGCTTCGAACTCGACGGCGCCGATGAGGCGCGCCGCTTCCTCACCTCGCATGGAGTGCCGGAGGCCGATGTCCGCAAGGTGTGGGAGGCGGTCGCCCTGCACACCACGCCCGAGATTCCGTACCGGCTGGAGCCCGAGGTGGCCCTGGTGACCGCCGGTGTGGAGACGGACGTCCTCGGCATCGGCTACGGCGACCTGGACGCCGGGCAGATCGCGGCGGTCACGGCGGCGCATCCTCGGCCGGACTTCAAGCGCCAGATCCTGCTCGCGTTCAAGGAAGGGTTCGAGGAGCGGCCGGACACCACGTTCGGCACGGTCAACGCCGACGTGCTGGAGCACTTCGTACCGGAATTCCGCCGGATCGACTTCGTCGACGTGATCCAGAATTCCGACTGGCCCGAGTAGGTCGATCACGGACCCAGACGGTATGGATCGGGGACCACGGATCAGGGATCGCGGCCGGCAGAGAGAACGCTCTCGCTCGTACCGGGATCTTCGCGGCGGCGGGGTTTCACGGTGACTCCATGATCGAATGAGCCGAGGTCCCTTCGGTCGTAGGGCGGGAGTCGTGTCTTCCGCGGGTTCGCTATCCCCGTCCGCTCGGAGTGGGCGTCAGCGCATCGGCGGGCCGGTCGACCGAGGCACCGGTCGTACGGTCGCCGAGAACCCTGATCGTCGTCACCATGACGACGACGCTCGCCGCGATCGTGGCGAACAGCCAGCCGGCACCGTGGTGGTCGAGGATGGGCAGGAGTCCGAACGGCAGGAGCGCGGCGCTCAGCCGGGACAGCGAATAGGCCGTGCCGGCGGCGGTGGCGCGGAACTCCGTCGGATACTGCTCCGACAGGTACACGTGTGACGCCGTGGAGAAGAGATTGCTCATCAACGTGTAGCAGAACCCTGATGCCACGATCAGGGGGACGTTGCCGGAGAGTCCGAAGACGATGCCGCTCGCCGCCATCAACGACGCCGACACCGAAATCAGCGTACGCCGCTCGAAGCGATCGAGCGTGGGCACCGCCAGCAGTGCTCCGACCGGATAACCCAAGAACGACAGGGCGGTGAAGCCGAGACCCTGCACGACGTCGAAGCCCTTTACGACGAGCACCTGTGGCGCGAGTGTGCCGAATCCGTAGTACGCCGTGACGGACAGCAGACAGTACGTCCACAGCATGACCGTCCGGCGCCAGAATTCATCGGGTTCGGCGCTTCCAATTCTCCAGTGACAGCCACGTGACTCGCTCCTTGTGCCAGAGCACAACTGGGCACTTTATGGGGGAAGACAGTCAAATGGTGTCAGGGAATTCTGACAGATCGCTGACAAATTTCTGACCCAGAAAGAGACCGGATGATCGTCCGGCCATTCGTTTCCAGATTCCGCCGTTCGCCGAATACCTGATTCACCGCCGGCCCGACTTGACCTCGCCACGCCGGTCGGAGCGGCACCGCATCGAGGGCGACTCGTCTTCCACCGCCGCCGCCCGGTGCCTTACGTGCTCGACACCCGGCCATGGCGCTTCCGGGTCGTCCGGAGCGAGTGCGCCGCCTTGCACGGCGATCGGGACCGCGCACTGCCGCTCAGCGACTCGCGCGGCCGTTCGCCGCGTGTGAACTGCGGGGCGCGCTGTTCGACCCGCGGCTCGCGGCGCGGGCCGCGGGTCACGCGAGCAGCCGGTTGAGGTCGACGAGGCTCTGGTCGGCGTCCCAGGCAAGGTCGAGGTTGTCCGGATCGGTGCAGACGGCGCCGAACATCTCGACGACGCGGCCGAGGGCGGTGCTGACGTCGGTCAGCGGTTCGGTCGACGTGCGGGAAATGGGCGGCGACCGCGAGAGTCCGCGACCGCCGCACGACGTCTCATCCGGCCATGGCGTCCGGAGCGGCCGGTTTGCGGGGCGGAATGTGCTGAGCGCTGGGGGACGGTGTGCTGGTTCGCTTCTTGCGACCGGGCAGGATGACCAATGCGAACAGGCCGCCGATGAGGGTTCCGATCGCGGCGGCGGTGAATCCGATGCGCAGGCCGTCGGTGAATATGGGGGCCACCGCGTGCATGACCGGCCCTTGAAGCTGTGCGGGGAGGTCGCTGATCGACGCCAGGTCGCCATGGGACAGAGCACCGACGGCCTGGGCGCGCTGGGCCGGGTTCAGACCCACGGCCGCCAGGGCGCCGGGCACGGTGTCACTCAGGTGGCGGACCAGAAGCGTGCCCACGAGGGCCACTCCGAAGACACTGCCGACTTGACGGAAGGTGTTGGAGACGCCTGACGCGGTTCCTGCCTGCTCGGGACGGACCGACGCCAGTAGTGCGACGGTGGCCGGGGCGCCCACCAGTGAGACGCCGGCACCCAGCAGCGCCATCGCCCACCAGTAGTCGGCGAAGCCGGTGCCGGGTTCGAGCTCGGCGAGTCGGATGAGCCCGACCGCGCTGGTCACAGAGCCGATCAGAATGGGGATCTTGGGACCGAGCTTGGCGGCGAGGACGCTGGCGAGGTAGGAGAACACCATGATGGCCACGTTCAGGGCCAGGAATCGGACGCCGGTCTCGGTGGTGGACAGGCCGTTGACCTGCTGCAGGTAGAAGGTGAGCAGGAAAATGCTTCCGAAGAGGCCGAACAGTCCGAGGAAGTTGACCGCACCGGCGACGATGAGGACCGGGCTCCGGAACAGGTTCATGGGCAGCATCGGGTCGTCCTGCCTGAGCTCCCAGACGACGAAGAGAGCGAGTGCGAGGGCGGCGACGGCGAACGCGCCGAGAATGATCGGATCGCTCCAGCCTCTGGTGCTCGCCTCGATCAGCCCGTAGACCAGGCTCGCCATGGCGACGACGAAGACGACCTGACCGAAGACGTCGGCACGACGCCGCGTGGGGGCTTTGCTCTCGGGTAGCTTGGCGAGCAGGACGGCCAAGGCCACCAGACCGAACGGGACGTTCACCCAGAAGATCGACTGCCAGCTGAAGGCGTCCACCAGCACACCGCCGAGTACCGGGCCTGCGGCCAGGGCGAGCCCGCCGATTCCCGCCCAGACGCCGATGGCGCGGGCGCGGGCGACCGGCTGGGGATAGGTGGCCGACACCAGGGCCAGCGACACCGGGATCATGATCGAACCGGCGATGCCCTGCAGGACCCGGGCGACCAGCAGGAAGTCGTAGCCTGGCGCCAGCGCGCACAGCGCCGAGGCGGCCAGAAAACCGACCAGGCCGCCGAGGAAGATGCGTTTACGTCCATAGATGTCGCCGAGCGTGCCCGCCGTCAGCAGAAGGCAGGCCACCGCCAGGGCGTAGGCATCGATGATCCATTGCATCTGGGTCATGCCGGTCGACAGGTCCCGCTGGATCTCGGGGAGCGCGACGTTCACGATCGTCGAGTCCAGGTAGACCATGAAGATGCCGATGCAGATGAAGGTCAGCAGCAGAGCGGTGCCGCTGCGTGCTCTCGGGTCGGGTTCGGTCATATCGCCCTCGCGTTCACGCGGTAGCCGGGAACAGATGGAATCCTGGCCAGGAGCAACGCGAGGCTCCCAAGGGGTCCCGCGCCAAGCAGACAGTAGTTGACTGACCGTCGGTCAGTCAATGACCGACGGTCAGTCATATAATGGCGCCGTTGACGCAGCAGACGAGAGGCGGACGTCGATGTCACCGACCACGGCTCCCAGCAAGCGCAAGCGCGTCGTCAAAAGCGCCGATGTGCGCAGGGCCGACATCCTCCGGGCCGGCCGCGAGGTATTCGGCACGATCGGCTTCTCCGAAGCGACCATCGCCGACATCACCGCCGCAGCCGGGATGGGCAAGGGAAGCTTCTACCTGCACTTCGAAACCAAGGACCACGTGCTCGCCGCCCTGTGGGAGGAGTACGTCGCCGCCTTCGTCGACACGACCCGGCAGATCCTCGCGAAGGGGCAGGCGTGGTGGCCGACCATCGACGAACTCTTGACCGCGCTGATCGCCCATGCGGTCGACAACACCGAGCTGCACCGCCTGGTCTACGGTTCGGCCAACGGCGCGGCGTTGGAACTGTGCAAGGAGTCCAACGCTCGCGTGGTGGATTTGATCAGTGACTTCGTCACCCGAGGGGCCACTGCCGGAGCCTTCGCAAGTCGCAACCCTGACTGGACGTTTCGCATGATCTATCACGCGGCCGACGGTCTTTTGGAAGACCTGATCGGCCGACGGGATCCCATTGACACCGCGGAAGTCACTCGCGTTGTCCTTGACCTCGCCCACAGAGCCCTCGGCCACCCCGATTACGTCAAGAACGGTGATATCCCGATCACGTATGAACGAAGTCCCTCCGCTCGAAAATGAGCACAAACACGGCCGCTCGTGAATGTATGCCGGGTGCGGCTGAAGAGTGGTCAAGGCACGGGATTCCGTGCATTCCACCGTGACACTAGAGATCATGCCCGGCATGCTGCCGGTGATCTGCCGGGGTGAGCGGCCCGTTGGCTGAGGAGCCGTCCGAGTCCTCCACGGTAGGAGCGCGCGCGAGAGAGGACCTCGGAGCAGAACCGGCACCGCTGGTCACGGTCCTGTCCGCTTGGGCCGCCGAGCTCCGGCTCGACAACGTGCCGGAGCGAGTCGTCGCCCTGGCAACCAGCCAGGTCATCGCCCAGTTGGCGGCCATACGCGCGGGACTGCGGCACAGCGCCGGAACCAAGCTGGTACGTGCCTTCGGCCCACCTTTGCAGTCAGACCCGCGCCGCTCGGCGGCCGTGCTGGCGATGCTCGGCTCCTGGCTCAACCTGGACGACACGGCGTACGCAGGGCACCTCGCGCCCTCCACGGTCGCCGTACCGCTGGCGTACGCGCACGCCGGACGTCGTGACGGCCGCACACTGCTGACGGCGGTGATCGCCGCGAACGAGTGCGCGGCCCGGATCACCGCGGCTGCCACCCTCGGCCCGTTGCGCGGTCAGAGCGCTCTGCACACCCACCTCGCCGGCGCGGTCGCCGGTCGGCTGAGCAGTGAGGGCGCGCCGGCACGCAGGTGGGCTGACGCGTTCGGCCTGGCGTTCGCCTCTCCCCCGTGGCCGGTGATGCACGCGTTCCTCGGCGGTGACGCCAAGTTCGTACATGTGTTGGCGCCGGTGCGCTCGGCGATGGACGCCTGCGACGCCGCGTACGCCGGTCTGACCGGCATGCCGGACATAATGGAACACGCGCATGGGTTCCTCGCGCGGTTCGCGACGGTGCCGTTACCCGAGGTCATCACTGCGGGGCTGGGTCTGCACTGGCACACCGAGACCCTGTCATTCAAGGTACGGCCGGGCGGCCCTGGGATCGACGCCGCCGTCGACTGTGCGCTGGAACTGCACCCGCTGCTCGGCGGCGCGCCCATCGCGGAGGTGGAGGTCGGGGCGTCGGCTTACACCTTGTTCGCCGGTCGCCAGGCGGCCCGGTATCTGGCCGGCCCTCGTACTCCGATCAGCGCTCTGCTGCTGTCGACCGCGTACCCGGTGGCCACCGCTCTGCTCACCGGCGATCTGACCGTCGAGGACTTCGACCTGCCCGCGATGCGGGACCCGGCACGGTGGGCCCTGGCCGACCGGGTCCGGCTGGTGCACGACCCGCGGATGACCTCCGCGCTGTTCGGCTCGGTCGCGCCGTTCGGCGCGGCGCTGCGGCAAGCGGGCGAACCCGGCCTGGCATGGCTGCGCGACTTCGCCGGCGATCAGGTCGCCATCCTGGGGCCGCCGGGTGATGGGGGCTCCCACGACTTCACCTCGGCGAGCAAGGCGACGCCCGCCCGGGTCACGGTACGGCTCGTCGACGGCCGGACCTTCAGCCGCGAGCGCGACATCCCGATCGGCTCGGCGGGCCCGGACACCCGCCGCCGGCATCGGCAACTGGTACGCGAGAAGTTCCTCGCCCAGGGCGGCGAACCTGCCGTAGCCGACGAGTTGAACGGACTGGCCGAATTGCCGGCTGAGCGCCTCAACCGGCTTCTTGCCGACGCGCTGCGCTGACCGGCCTGTTCGCGAATCGTGGATCACGGGGGCTTCACTCGCCTGTGCCGATCAGTGATGATGGCGTGGTGCCGTGCATCGAGACCGGAGCTGACTTGGAGGTTTCGTGCGACTGCCCTTCGACGCGGTGCTGTGCGACTTCGACGGAGTGATCCGCTTCTACGACACGGCCGAGGTGACCGAGCTGGAGCGCGGCTTCGGCGTCGAGCCGGGCACGACGGCACGGACGGCCTTCGCGCCGGGCGTGGACGGCCCCGCGCTGGTGGGCGAGATCACGGTGGCGCAGTGGGCGGACTCGATCGTCGCCGCGCTCGTCGACCGGCTTCCGGAGGAGCAGGCGCGGAAACTGGGCGAGGCGTTCACCGGCGTGCCGTTCCGGGTGGATCAGGACGTCCTCGGCCTGTTGCGGCGGGCGCAGACGTACGTCCCGGTGGTGCTGGTGTCGAACGCGACGCTCAAGCTGGAGGAGGACCTGGACGCGCTCGGGCTGACCCACTTCTTCGACGAGGTGGTCAGCAGCGCCCGCGTCGGTGTGGTCAAGCCGGATCGGCGGATCTACGAGATCGCGGCCGAACGGGCGGGGGCCGATCTCCGCCTGTGCCTGTTCGTCGACGACCGGCCGGAGAACGTGGAAGCGGCGGCCGGCCTCGGCATGATGGGCGTGCTCTATCGAGAGGTGTCGGATCTGCGGGCCGCGCTGGCCCTGCTTGGCGCCTGAGCCCAGGCGAGGACCCTCCGCATGAGGAGGCCCCGGACTCGGTGAGAGCCCGGGGCCTGTTGCTCATGGGGTGACGGCCAGGCCCTGCCCGGCCCGTCACCGGCCGCTGTCACGGCATTGATCAGAACTGATTAAAGCGGTCGCACCCGCTCGGCCTGCGGGCCCTTGGCGCCCTGGCCCGCGGTGTACTCGACCCGCTGGTTGTCCTCCAGGGACCGATAACCGCCGGCGTCGATGGCCGAGTAGTGGACGAAGACGTCCGCGGTCCCGTCGTCCGGGGCGATGAAGCCGAAGCCCTTTTCGGCGTTGAACCACTTGACGGTTCCCTGAGCCATGCTCTCTCTCCTTGTTGAAACGATCTCCGAGAGCCACAGAGTGATCTCGGGGCTGCTGCGACCGACCGCCTTGGAAAGCCATGGCTTCATCCGGTAGACGCCCGCTGTCATAGCTCCGCAGACGCTGTTACGCATACCGGGACTTCGACACAACCTGTTTTCCCCAACACTACACGCCACGGACGGCTCCATCACCGGGTACGGCAGAACCGGCCGTTCGTGCGCGTCGTTCCCCGGCGCTTCCGTCATGGCGGCCGGGGTCTGCCGCCGCCTGGCGGCCGCTCGCCGGGCGTCGGCAGCACGCGAGCAGGCCGTGGAGCCGTGTGTGTGCATCGGAATCCCAGAAGTCGAAGGCGCGGGTCGTCTGCTATCCGCATGAACTGTCCGGCGGGCGACGGCGGCACGCCGGCCTCGACGGACGATGTCCCTGCTCGGCCGTCCGCCGTGTCGCGTACCGGCGCTGCCGGAATCTCTCCGGCCACGAGGCCTCCGGTCGCGGTCGATCCCGGTGGAATCGACCGCTCGCCGGAGGCCTCGTTCCTCGTCGCTCTTACAGGTCGTGTCTCAGGGGGTGGTCAGGTCGAAGCGGCGGATGGTCACCGAGCCGCCCAGGGACTGGGTGGCGTAGTTGAAGATCCCGAACCGGTAGCCCATGAAGAACTGCCAGGCGTTGTTCAGGGTGAAGGCCGGGCCGAACGCGGTGAAGTTGGTGCCGTCCGTGCTGTAGGAGAACCGGGCCTGCCGCCCAGAACCCGGCCGGATGTCGGCGTTGACGCGCAGCCAGATCCGTCCGCCGGACACCGAGGCCGAGGCCGCTTCGCTACCGGTCGACGTGGTCTGCCAGCTGCCGTTCATCGTCAGGTTGTTGGTCATCACGACCCGATACGCGCCGTTGTCGCGGCGTACCCCGATCCAGGCCGAGGAGTCGCGCAGCATCACCAGGCCCGCCCGGTCGCCGTTGGCCATCGCCGAATAGTCCAGCTCGATCGTCGCCGTGGACGAGGGACCCTGGATGCGGTGGGTCAGCGTGTTACGCGCGTTGTACAGGTCGTTGGTGACGGTCGCGGTCTGCAGCCGCAGTCCGTTGCCGGCCGACCACCTGCTGTTGTCGGGGTTGTGGTTCCACTCCCAGCGTGGGTCGAGCGCGCTCGTGGTGAACGTGTCCGGGCCGATCATCGACTTGACGGTCTTGGTCGTGGAGATCGCCGGCTTCGGATACTCGGCGCCCCAGCCGCCGTTCACGGTCTGCACGGAGGGCCAGCCGTCGGAGCTCCACGAGATCGGCGCCAGCACCGGCACCCGGCCACCGGGGTAGGCGTCGACGAACGCCATGTAATACCAGGAGCCGTTCTGCGTCTGCACCATGCCGCCCTGGTGCGGCACGCCGCCGCCGGAGATCGGGCTCGGCATGTTCAGCAGCACCTGGCGCATCTCGTACGGCCCCCACGGGCTGCTCGAACGCAGCACGTACTGGCCGTTGGCCGGGCGGGTCAGCCAGATGTAGTAGTAGCCGTTGCGCTTGTAGAAGCGGGCGCCCTCCAGCGTGCCGACGCTGGACGGGGTGCTGAACACCTGCTGTGCGCGCACCTGGCTGAATCCGTCACTGGACAGCTGCGCGACGCTGATGTTCGAGTTGCCGTAGGCGACGTACATGGTGTCGTTGTCGTCGATCAGCAGACCGGCGTCGTAGTAGCAGTTGTTGATCCGCGCTCGCTTGGTCCACGTGCCGTCGACGGCCGAAGCGGTGTAGACGTAGGTGCGGTTGAACTCGGTGCAGCCCATCCAGTAGAAGGTGCTGTTGCTGGGCCGGTAGTTGAGCGTCGAGGCCCAGATGCCCTTGACGTAGGCGCGCCCGCCGTTGAGGTCGTAGGCGTTGGAGTCGAAGTCCAGCCGCGGCACCGAATGGCCCGCGTACTCCCAGTTGACCAGGTCATAGGAGCGCAGGATCGGCGCGCCGGGCGAGTAGTGCATCGTCGAGGCCGAGTAGTAGTAGGCGTCGCCGACCCGGATGATGTCGCCGTCGGCGAAGTCCTGCCAGACGACCGGATTGTTGTACTTGCCCGACGGCGTGGGCGTGGGAGTGGGTGTCGGCGTGGGAGTGGGAGTGCCGCCGCCGCCGACGAGGACGAGCTGCCACTGCTGGTTGTTTCCGCCCCAGTCGTCGTACTGGACGATGTTGGCGTTGTCCGCGGTGGAGGCGTTCTGGACCTCCAGGGCCTTGCCGCTGTTGCGGTTGATGAAGCGGACGTAGCCGCCGGAGCTGTCGGCCAGGCGCCACTGCTGGTTGGCGCCGTTGTGGTCGGACCACTGTAGGACCTCGGCCCCGTTGGCGGTGGACCAGTTGGAGACGTCGAGGACCTTGCCGGAGTGGCGGGACTCGATGCGGTAGTAGCCGCCACCGGAGTCGACGAATCGCCACTCCTGGTTGGCGTTGCCGCTGCGGCTCCACTGGGTGATGCGGGCGCCGTCGTTGGTGGCGAAGTTGTAGACGTCGAGGGCCTTGCCGCTGTTGCGGTTGACCAGGACGTACCAGGCGTTGGTGTCGACGGTCGCGGCCGATGCCGGGCTGGTGCCGAGCACGAGCGCGGATGCGGCCAGGACGGCGGCGCTCACGGCGGCGATCAGCGATCGCCAGCGGCGCCGTAAGGGAAGGGCTCTGGGGACTTCACCGGTGATGATCATGATGCCTTTCTTCGATCTTGGGGCCGGGCGGCCCTGTGGGGGATGTGTGCGACGAGCCGTCGCCGAGCCGGTCCCGCAGGGAGGTCTCCCCGGCGGGACCGGCCGCGTTCATCGCGTCGGCGTGATGCCGATCGCCGGCTCCCGAGATTCCGCCGGCGGGGGGAGGGGACGCGAGTGCGACCGTGTCCTGCGGCTACACGAATCGCCAGAGGTGATCGCCCGCACCGTTGTCGTCGGAGAGCACGATCTGGGCGCCCTGGGCCGTGGATCCGCCGCTGACGCCGAGCACCCGCCCTCCGTTGGCGCATTGGATGCGGAAGTACCCGTTGGATCCGTACCTCAGCCGCCACCGGTGGTCGGCGGTGCCGTTGTCGTCCCACTGGAGCGCCCGGGCGCCCGCCGCTGTGGACATGTTCTCCACGCCGAGCACCTTGCCGCTGTTGGAGTTGCGCAGGCGCAGGTAGCCTCCGGAGTCGACCACCGCGGTCCACAGATGGTCGGCGGTGCCGCTGTCGCCCCACTGGATCACCAGGCCGCCGTTGGTGGTGGACATGTTCTGCACGCCCAGCACGAGCCCGCTGGCCAGGTTCTGGATCCGCCGCGCCCCGTTGGGCACGAACCGCCACCTGTTGTCCGCGCTGCCGTTGTCGGAGTCCTGGGCGGCCTGCGCCCCGTTGGCGGTGGAGCCGTTGAGAATGCCGAGCAGCTTGCCGCTGTTGACGTTGCGGATCTTGTGGGATCCGTCGCCGGCGTCGATGATCGTCCAGCGGTGGTCGGCTGTGCCGTTGTCGGCCCACTGCAGAATGCGGGCGTTGTCGGCGGTGGACATGTTCTCCACGCCGAGCACCTTGCCGCTGTTGACGTTGCGCAGCCGTACGGCGCCGCCGTCCACGATCATCTCCCAGTCGTGGTCGGCCGTGCCGTTGTCGGTCCACTGCAGTGCCGTCCCGCCGTCGGCAGTGGACATGTTCTGGATGCCGAGCACGAGTCCGCTGGCGGCGTTGACCAGGCGGAAGCTCGCGTTCCCGCCTCCGCCTCCGCCGTTGCCGCCGGTGTTCCAGTAGACGGTGTAGTTGTGCCCGTGCGCGTCGTAGAACGGGCCGAGGTTCACCGACGACCCGTTGGCCGTGGCCGTGAACGCCAGCGCCGTGGTGCTGGTCCGGGTGATCGACGCCGTGTCCAGGGCGGGCAGCGACGACAGACCGGTGTTGCCGTAGTTTCCGGACAGGACGACCGGACCGTACGTGATCGCCGCGACGTTCGGGTTGTCGTTGGCGGCCTTCATGAGCACGCGCATGGGCAGGCGCACGGTGACGGTGTCGCCGGATGTCCACGTGCGGGTGAGGGTCGCGTACGTGCCGGGGGTGGTGTCGACGTTCTGCTCGACGCCGTTGACGCTGATCGTGGCGTCGGCGGTCCAGGACGGGATGCGGACGCGCATCGACCACGACCCGCCCCCGACGTCCCCGGTGACCTGCAGGGTGCTGGTGTCACTCGCCGGGTAGGACGTCGTCTGGGTGACCGTGATCCCCCGCTGGGTCCAGTTCAGCACCGACGGCGTGAACAGGTTCACCGTCAGGGTGGTGCCGTTGTGGAAGTAGATGGAGTCCATCAGCGCCGTGTTGACCTCGACACCGGTGCCCTGGCAGCACCAGAACGAGTTGTAGTCGGTGCTGTAGGTGCCGCCGCCCCACGCCGGGCCCACGCCACGGCGGCCACCCGGCTTGAGCGGTGTGAAGTAGGTGATGTGCCCGTGGGAGTCGGCCGGGTTCTGCGCGCCGATGATGTGGTTGAGCAGCGCCTGCTCGTAGAAGTCGAAGTACGCCACCCGGCTCGGGTCCAGCAGCCACAGCTCGCGGGTGAGCTTGAGCATGTTGTAGCTGTTGCAGTGCTCACAGGTGTCGTTGGCGAGGTAGCCGGCGATCGCGTTGGGGGCCCGGAAGTGCTCCGCCTGGCTGTTGCCGCCGATCGCGTAGGTGTGCGCGCCGACGGTGATGTTCCAGGCGTTGGCGGCGATGTCCCGGTAGCGGGTGGTGCCGGTGGCCTTGTACTCGCGGACCGCGCCGACCCACTTGGGCACCTGGGTGTTGGCGTGCAGACCGTTGAGCTGATCCTGGTTGGACGCCAGCGGGTTGAACACGGCGGCGTGGTCGAACCGCTGGGCGGCGGTCAGCCAGCGGGTGTCACCGGTCTGCTGGTACAGGTCGGCCAGGACGGCGTTCATGCCGCCGAACTCGGTGCCCAGCATGGACTGCATCTGGGCGGTGGAAAGCCTGCTGGTCCGCCAGTCGACCCAGCCGGCGAGTGCCAGCAAGACGTCGCGCGCCTGGGTGCTGCCGATGTAACGCCACACGTCGAGCAGACCGGCCATGGTCTTGTGGATGCAGTAGTACGGCACGTTGCCGTTGTTCAGCGTGCGGGCCTCGAGGGCGTTGAAATCGGACTCGGGGAAGCCCGACAGGTAACCGGTGTTGAACCCGGCCGCGCCGTTGTTGGCCTGGCACTTGGCCATCTCGGCGACCATGTAGGTGGCCTTGTCCCGGCACGTGGTGTCGCCGAGCACGGCGTACGCCTGCGCCCACGCGCTGAGGAAGTGCCCCTGCATGTGGGTGCGGAACGGGAACGAGGGGGCGTCCCACCCGCCGTTCGTCGCCGCGCCCTGCGTGGACAGGCGGTGGTTGGCCCGGAAGTTGTACAGCATCCGGTTGACGTCGACGAAGCGCAGGTACGACAGCGTGCGGCTCTGGTTGTCCATCAACCGTCCGGCCGTCAGCCGCACCTGCCCCAGCTCGAACGGGTACATCGACACGCCGATGTCGGGTCGTGCCGGAGCGACCGCCGCCTGGGCCGTGGCGGTGCCGACCGCCTGGCCTGCGGCGGAGGCGACGACGGCGATGCCGGCGGCCTGGAGCAGTTGCCGGCGACTGAGTGGTGATAACGACATCTGAACTCCTGTGTGGTGGTGGACGCGTGAATCCGGCGGTGGTCGGCCTCAGGGCCTTTCCGCGGGAGCCGGCCGGTCGGGCACCGGTTCGGTACGGCTGCCACCCGTTCCGGTGAGCGGTTTCCGTGGTGAGCGGAGGCGGCGGCTCCCGCCGAAGGCCCGAGGGTGGGTGATCTCTGTCTGCAGGCCCGGGTGGACCGGCCGGGCCGGCACTCCCGGTGATGGCCGCGGACGGGCCGGGGCGGCCGTGGTCATGGGGCCGGCGGTCGCCGGCCACGGCGGCGGGCCCCAGAAGGTTTCCGAACCCGTCCGGCCATTCTTGTTAGCGTTAACATAACCCCTCCAAGCTCGGGTGTTTCACGTGAATCGGCCACACCGTGCCCTGCGGGTCTCGCCCAGAACTCGCCCCCGGCCGGGACCGCCCGGAGCATCCGTCCCCTCGGGGTTCTCACCGATGAGATCCGCTCAACGATAGTTAGCGCTAACATTAACGATCTCCCGGCTGAAGGTCACCCGCACGGGGCGTGGCGACGCGTACCGAGCCCGGTCTCGTGCTTGGACATCCACTTCCGCCTCCACGCCTCGAAACGACGTTCGGTACTGGAAGCCCGGTCCACCGGGGAGGACGCCGCGGGGAGCCGGACGTGACACCGGAGGTCCAGGCCGCGGCTCCTCCGTCAGAGGACCGGAGCGCCGCTATGCGCGAGCGAACATCCGTGGGGAGGAACGCGTCAATGACAGGCGTTCAAGCCGCTCATCCCGGTGAATCGCGGACGGTCCTGACCTCGGTGTTGAGGACGATCGGTGCGGGCGATGGAATGAAACTTTCATGTCATATCACGCTAAGTTTCCGGCACCGACACGACCAGCCGGCGATCTTCCTCGGCATTGGAGGACTTTCTCGGCATCGCCCTCCCGATCGCTGCCGAGCAGGCACGCCTGGCGGCATCACCGTCGAGCGGGCACGCCCGCGGCGCTCTCGCCGGCCGGGCCCGAGGCGCCCCCTCGGAGCAGCCGATCGGGAGATCGAGGCGGACCCGGGTGATTCACTGAACGGGATCACGCTTAGGCTGGTGTCGCAGTCGGTTCGCCCTGCCCGCCAGGCAGGCGCGTCGTAAGAGGGAACCCGGTGTGATTCCGGGGCTGCCCCGCAGCGGTGAGTGGGAACGACCGCCGTCAAACGCACTGGACCTGAGGATCCGGGAAGCGACGGCCAGTAGGAACGACAACGACGCCCACGAGTCCGAAGACCTGCCACTGCCCGTACGTTCCCTGCGTGCGGTGACGTCGACGGCCTCGAGGGTGGGCCCGGCGAGACCAGGGCAGGCCCGTCGCGCCTGCCGATCGGTCACGCCTTCGCACTCACGAGACCGCCGGGGTCTCTCGTGACTCGCGAAGGAGAGTTCCGTGACCGACACCCTCGCCACCTCGCTCGACATCGTGTACGACCGTCTCCGGCAGAGGCCCGAGCACGGGCTGATGGGAGCGGTCGACGTCCATCGGCCCGGCCGGGTGATCGCCGATGAGCCGCTCCGCGCTGAGGAGTCTCGGCGGGGGCATGACGAGGGCGGCCTGCTCAGCATCGGAGAGCTGGCGAAACGGACCGGGGTCTCTCCGCGGACCATCCGCTACTACGAGGAACTCGGCATCCTGCCCGCGCCCGTGCGTACGAAGGGCGGGACTCGCCGCTACCCGCGCGAGTACGTCTTCTACGTGGAAGGGGCGTTGCTGCTCAAAGACCTGGGCTTCACCCTCGAGGAGATCGGCGACCTGGACCTGTGGGCCCTGGAGGACGACGGCGCTGCCGCCGAGCGAGCGCAGGCCCTTCTGCGGGACAAGGTGGCGCTGCTGGAGCATCACGTCCACGTCCTCAATCGAGCGCATGACCTCGTGGAGACGACCCGCGATCCTCGCTCGGAGCCGTTCGAGCTCGCGCCGGGGCTGCTCCGCCTGCTGAGAGAAGAAGCGGCGGTGCCGCCGACGCCGCCGGAGACCGGCGGGTGTCGATCTCGAGCGCACGAGGCCGTCGCCGGCGCGGGCCGGGGAGGGCGCGATGGAGACGGCTGATCGAGATGTTCAGTTCGCGGACTGCCCGACGTGGTGTCTGCCCCGACGCACCGCCCAGAGCATGAACAGCGAGCTGAGGACGAACCACCCCGCTCCCACGCCCAGTTCCACCAGCAGCTGCCCGCCGTCCCAGCTCTCACCGGCGAGCCGACCGGTCACCGCGGCCATGATGTGGGTGAGCGGAAGGACGTCGCCGACCGATTGCAGGAAGGCCGGCAGTCGGTCGTAGGGGATCAACGTCCCGGTGAGCATCATCAGCACGAGGTCGGCCACGTTGGGGCCGACGAACAGGTCCTCGACCAGCAGCGCCAGCGCCGACAGAGCGAGGCCCAGGCACGCGGTGGTCACAACGGCCAGGCTCAGCAGGCCGGTGTACGGCAGCACCCCGATGGGCAGCGATCCGTAGAGCGCGCAGCACACCAGATAGGTGCACAGTCCGCCCAGAACGCCGTCCACGATATGCGGCAGCGCGCGCTGGCAGACCGCGCCGAGCTTGTTCTGCGGCGAGGCGAGCCAGATGCCGAGGGTGCCGTAGGACCTTTCGTTGCCGACGGCGAGGGCCATGCCGAAGACCACCGCGCTCGCCCCGGCCAGCAGGCTCGCACCGACCAGCATGCGGTCGATGGCCGCGCCGTAGTAGTTGGCCAGCGAGACGCAGGCGATCGCCAGACCGATCGGCCGGATGATCCGCGAGCTGAGGTAGCCCAGCGGGTTGAGCCATGTGAAGAGCGCCTTGTACGACAGGAGCGCGCCCTTGATGTAGGTGTTCACCGGTCACATCTCCATGGGGACGGCCCGACGGCGTGCGGAGTACTCGACGCGGCGCAGCAGCAGCACCACGACCACCGCGTAGCCGACGGTGAGGGCCACGGCCGTGGCGAGGCTGCCCGCCGAACCGCCGCGCACCCAGGTCATGACGTGCGCCTGCGGCATCGACTGGGCCAGCACCTGGACCGACTCGGGAAGCGCCGACTGCGGTACGACCAGCGCGGACAGCGCCATGATCAGACCGGTGAGGCCGTTGACCATGCCCGACGAGTAGGGCAGACGGAGCACGGCCACGGCGAGCAGGCCGACCACGGCCGTGGTGGACACGGCCAGCAGCACCCCGCCGACCAGCCAGCGGCCCCACGCGAAGCCGTCGTCGAGGCCCCAGATCAGGATCAGGACCACGAAGGCGCCGGGGACCGTGACCAGGGTCTGTACGGCGATTCCGGTCAGCCGGCCGAGCACCAGCGGCACCATGCCTCCCGGGCTGCCGAGGGCCGCGTACAACGTCTTCCACTGCTTCTCGCCGAGCAGACTGAGCACGACGAGCACGATGGCGGAGTCCAGGATGCCGATGCCCGCCGAACCCACGGCCAGATCGCTGGTGGTGCCGGTCGGGCCGGTCGAGCCCGCCCGGCTGCTGTGGATGACGAAGGCGAAGACGCAGGGCAGGGCAAGGGTGCTGAGTATGGCTATCGGGCTTGTCGCGTGCATGCGGAACTGGTCGACGGCGGACCTGAGGAAAGTGCTGTTCACGATACGGCCACCATCTCCAGGAAGACCTCTTCGAGCGTCGGGGGGGTGACCGCCACGCTCAGGGTGCGGCCCGGAAAGCGCGCCAGGATCCACTGCACAGCGGCGGGGCCGTCGACGGTCCGCAGGATGGCGGTCGAGCCGTCCCGCTGCTCGTCGATCAACCCCGGGCAGTCGCTTACCTCGTCGGGGACGGAAACGTCGGCGAAATCGATCCGCACGGTGTGGCCGAGCCGTTCGGCCGCGGCCAGCCGCAGCGCGGACGCGGTGGACTCGGCATGGATTCTGCCGTCCTTCATCAGCACGATCCGGTCGCTGAGCTCCTCGGCCTCGCGCATGTCGTGGGTGGTCAACAGGATGCTGCGGCCCTCGGCCGACAGGTCGGCCACCAGAGCGCGCATGGCGGCGGCGGACTGCGGATCCAGCCCGGACGAGGGTTCGTCCAGGATCAGCACCGTCGGGTCGTGCAGGAGCGACCGGGCCAGGTGCAGCCGCTGCTTCATGCCTCGCGAGAACGACCCGACCACATCCCCGGCCCGGTCGCTCAGGTTCACCGTCTCCAGCATCTCGTCGGCCCTGCGATCGAGGGCCGCGCCGCGCAGGCCGTACATCAGGCCGAAGAAGGTGAGGTTCTGGCGGGCGGTGAGCCGTGGGTAGAGGCCGCTGTCGCCGCCGAGGCTGAATCCACAGGCCAGGGAGGCCGTCTTGCGGTCCCGCACCACGTCGTGGCCGTCGAGCAGGATGGTGCCCGAGGTCGGCAGCAGCAGGCCGGTCAGCATCCGTACCGTGGTGGTCTTGCCCGCCCCGTTCGGTCCGAGCACGGAGAGGAGCTCGCCCGGCCGTACGCTGAAGCTGATGTCGTTCACCACCCTGCGCACCGACCCATCGCGGGAGGTGAATTCACGGCTCAGGCCGGTCACGTGAATTCCCCGGTCGGCAGTCACGATCGGACCTCATTCCTGGCGGACAGATGTGATAGGTCCATCGACAGCGGGGCGCCGCCGACGGAGAAAGGACCGGGATAGTACGAGACGGTCTCGCCGACTCCGGTGAGCGCGGCGAGGAAGCCGGCGGCCTCGCCCTCCACCACCAGCGGCGCGTACGCGCCCACCGGAGTACCGTCAACGGCCCGCACCGCGAGCAGCCGGAAGGCAAGCTGCCCGCCGGAGCGGAACTCCTCCACCCCGAGACTGCGCACTTCGGTCACGATGCGGCGTTCCCCGCTCCACAGGTCGGGAGCGGCTCCGCCCGGCGCCAGCCGCACATTGGTCGCGGCGGGCCGGGGCTGGTACCGGCGAGCCTCCCAGACCGCGTGTCCCGTGAGGCGGTGCGCTGTCCGGACGGTGCCGGCGATGGAGTTCAACCGGGTGGCGACGGTTCGCTGCTCGCCCTGCCGGGTCACCAGCTCCATCGCCGAGGTGGGGGTGCCTTCGCAGTCGAACGCGCGGGCGGAGTAGCCGTCCACGGCCCGCCCGTCGTCGATGACCGCCGTGCACAGCGGCCTTGGCTCGGTGATCGGGTTGAACAGCACCGTCGTCACCAGCGCGCGCAGCAACTGCGCCGCGGCCGAGGGGAGGAAGTCGATCTCATGTCCGGTCGGCGTCTCGGTGGCCGGGCCGAGTGCGGCAGCGGTCAGCGCCAGCTCGCGGCCGAGCGCGACCGCGTCGACGCGCTCCAGATCGGCCGCCTGACGGGAGAGCGTGGCGGCCGGGCGGCCATCGCCGGCCGCCACTACGGCCTGCACCTCGATGCCTCGGCAGACACTCTCCCCGCGTGGACCGGCGGAGTCGGCGTAGACCTGCTCGCTCAGCACCTCGGAGACGGTGAGGGCCTGGACGGTGTGATCCGGCCCCGCTCCCTCGGCGAGCCGGCTCAGCAACGGTGCCGGATCGGCGGCGACCTCCTCCAGCCCGACCTGCCCTGCACGGTTGCGCCATCCGCCCCGGTGCAGGGTCTGGTGCGCCACCGGAACGCGGGAGGTGGCGAGGGGCAGCAGGGGCCGGCCCGCCTCGAGCAGCCGGCCGGCCCAGTCGGCGGTCAGCGCGGGGGCGTTGAGATACAGCTCGTGGCCGTCCCGGGTGAGGCGCACATATCCGTCGAACCTGCCCTGCTGGAGCAGCAGTCGCCTGGCTCCGCCCGCGGGATCGACGGTCAGCCGCCGCCGCGCCGTCCGGCCGAGATAGGTGAACGCATGCTCGCCCGGCTGCAGTTCGCGTTCCACCGCGTCCGCCACGGCGAGTGCCTCGCCGCAGCGGCTCTCCAGTCGCCTCATGCCGTCGTTCCGCCTTCGATGATGTAGAGCCCGGGCCTTACCACCGGTGTCACGCGGCGCTCCAGTCGAGGGCCGCGTAGCGCATCGAAGGGGAGTAGAGCCCGATGCCGATCAGCTGTCCTTGCTTGCCGCAGGTGGCGTTGTCCCCGCCGAAGTCAGAACCGATGCCCTCCAGCCGGGCCAGCGTCCGCAGCGCGTTGCCCACCAGGCTCACGTCGCGGGCGGGTATCCGGTCGCCGGCCGGTGTCAGGTAGTGGCAGTTGAGCCCGGCGAACGTGAACTCGCCGGTGCCGAGATAGATCATCCCGGCGCCCAGGGAGCCGACGTACAGCACGCCGCCGCCCGAACTCCGGACGAGCAGGTTCGGGTCGTCGCTCCCGGGCAGCACCACGGTGTTGCTGGCCCGCGGGATGGCCGGGCTGCGGAAGTCCGTACGGCGGGCGCTGGCGGTACGCCGGTAGCCGCCACGCTGCGCTGTTCGTATGGAGGTCAGGGGAACGCCCAGCTCACCGTTCTCCACCATGGTGGTGGGCGCGGCGGCGAGGCCCTCGTCGTCGGCGGGGTGGGAGCCGTAGCCGTGCTCCACCGCCGGGTCGTCACGAATGGTCAGCGCGGGCGGCAGCGTGCGCGATCGGCGTAACTCTGTGATGTAGTCGCTGTCGAGCAGGAAGTTGTCCGCCTCCAGCGCGTGGCCGACGAGTTCGTGGAGGAAGCCGGCCGCTGCGGAGGGGCCGAAGACCACGGGCGTACGGTGCTTGCCGCTGACCGCGGCCGCGGCGGAGTCCCGGGCGTGGCCCAGTGCCGTGTGCACCAGGTCCTGTACCGGGCCGCCCGCGTGAACCGCGGCCGCTCCCTCGCGCAGCCAACGGCTGAGACCGCGATAGCGCCGGCCGGACACGACCACACTGGCCTCGACACGGCGGCGCAGGATGTGCGTCGCGCCCGCGTACGCGTTGCCCTCGGTGTCCGCGACGGCGTATCGACGGTACGTGAAGTCCTCGACGGACCGGATCGATTGAGGGACCGTGCCGCCCTCCACCTGCCAGTCCGCGGGGCCGACGGGGGTGAAGCCCGAGGCGTCCGGGCAGGAGGCCCAGACGGGGCCGGTCGCGGGCCGCGGGGCGCCGAGCCAGTCGGCGATGCCGCCGGCCTGGGCCGGAGTCACCGACCTGTAGCGCCAGCCGCCGTCCTTCAGTACCAGACACCCCAGGCCCTCCCGCAGGTCGCCGCAGGTCGCCGCCACCTCTCCGTCGGTGCACTCCACGCTCACCGCGAGCGTGGACTCGGCGAAGACCTGGACGTAGTCCGCCGTCCCCGTCAGCTCACGGACGGCACGGGCGGCGGCCTCTTTCAGTCGCTCGACATCCGGCGCGGCCGACGTCACGGTGCTCATGATGGTGTTCGTTCCCTGCTGTGTCAGACCGTGCTGAGACGGGAGAACGGCTCGGTGCCGATGAGGCTCTTGTCCCGCAGCGCGGTCAGGACGGACTCGACGCCGGCCCGGGACATCTCCTTGAGCTCGGGCACGCTCCCGCCCAGACGCCGCACCGCGTCCACGATCTCGTCGACGGAGCGGCCGTCGCACAGGGCCCAGATGAACGCCGGCGGTCTCTTGAGCAGCAGCTGCCGGCCGAGCTCCCAGTGGAGCAGGATGCCCTCGGCGGTGTACAGCACGTTGAAGCCGGTGTTGCGCCACAGGCCGTGCTCGGCCGTCCCGGGCCGCCAGCCGGGCCAGGCGCCGATCGGCGCCCCCGCGTTGCCGAGCAGTTGTGCGGCCGCCACACAGGTCTGGACGAACAGCACCAGCTCCTCGGCGGCCGCCTTACCGCCCTCGGTCCAGGTGCCGCGCTGGTAGTAGGTGAAGAGATCGGCGGGGAAGCCCTCGACGGGAGTGCGCGCCAGCTGCTTGTAGACCCACTTGTTGCTGAAGTAGAGGTCCCCGGCGGCCGCGGCCACCGCCTTGCCGGCGTAGGCGACGAGGTTCTGCCCGGCGAACGCCGCGGTGTCCAGGTCGCCCTCGGCGGCAGCGCCCAAGAAGTCCTCGAGATGCCCGTTGACGGCGATCGCCGAGTAGTTGACCGAGGTGCGCCGGATCGCTGGAAGCGCCTCGGCTATGCGTCCGCGCAGGGCCGTCAGGGACTCGGAGTCGACCACGGTCTCGGAGGAGTTGAGCCGGAAGACGAAGTCCAGCGAGTCCGGCAGCCTGTGCAGCGCCCTCAGGTCGTCCCGGCGCAGTTCGAAGCCGCTGACCTCGGCGACCAGTTCCTTCACCGTGGTGAGCGAGTACCACTCCACGTCGACCCGATGGCCGTCGACGTTGTACTGGGTAACCTCGTCGCTGAGCGGAACTCCGGGGTTGAGCAGTACGAAGAGGTCCGCGTCGCTGGTGGCGTTACCCAGACCGGCCGTCAGGCTGCCGCCGATGTAGATCGAGTCGATGTCCGCTCTGTCGTCGGCCGCCAGGGCATGGCCGAGCTTACGAGCCGCCGCCAACTTCTCCTCGACCGAGGGGCTTGCCATCTCCCGTCGTTCCTTTCTTCTGAGGTGGTCTTCTGCGGTGGATCTGATGTGGCGGGAGCCGGTCGGCTCCCGCCACGCTTTTCATCAGATTTCGGCGATGTTGGCCGTGTCGGCCCCGGCGGAGTCCAACTCGACGATGTCCTCGTCGATCTCCACGATGTCCCGATTTTCCATTGCACACCTCCTCAAACGACAGTTCGGTCCCGTATCGGCCTGTATTGGAGCATGAGGGAGTGTGGTGTGCCCATGGATTCGTTTCTGACCGAACACCCCTGTGTACCTGTTCAAGATCGTGGTTAGGATGCGAGGGCCGGTCAGGGAAGGGAGGGTGGGGATGAACGGCAAGGCGGTCGAGGACTGGTTGTTTCCGCTCCGGGAGCGTGGCCTGATCCCCAGCGGGGTGCTGGCCGCGTTCGTGGTCGGTTCCGCCGCCCGGGGCTGGCACAACGCGCGCAGCGACTTCGACGTCTACATCGTCGCGTGCGCGGAGCGCGTCTCACCCACGAGCTGTTCCGTTCCCGTTCCTCTCGAACCGCCCTGCCTGCACACCGAGTTGTTCTACGCGCAGGGCCGGCGCTGGGAGGTCACGTACTGGCTGGAGAGCCAGATCGATCAGATCTTCGACAAGGTCTCCTGGGAGGCGTTCGAGAGCGGCGGGGGCACCGAGGACATCCTGGCTCTGCGCGAGGAGCTGTTCCTGGCCCGGCTCGGCACCTGCGTGCCGCTGCTGGGGGCGGACTGGGTGGAGCGAAGCCGCGCCCGGCTCGCGGCGTCGGCTTTCCGTTCCTGCGCCGTCGTGCGTTCCCTGGGCGCCACGGACGACGCGGTCGAGGACGCGCTCGGTCAGCTGGAGGCCGGTGATCTGGAGAGCGCGACGATATCCGCGCGGATGGCCTTCGGGCATGTCATCGATGCCCTGCTGGAGAGCCTCGGGGAGTACGGCAGCCATCTGCCGAAGTGGCGGCCCAACCGGTTCAAGGCCGTCGCCCCGCAGGCCGTGAGCTTCGCCGAGTACTGGCGTATCGAGACGATGCAGGGGTACGACGCGGCCGATCCCGCTCCGTGGATCAAGGAGGTCCTCACGCTCTGTCAGGATCTCGCGATGCGGGTGGACACCTCTTGACCGTGATCGTGCCGTGAGGGGCGGGATGTCGTCGTGATACGGCTCCATGTCGACAACGACAGCCTGCAGACCACGCGGCTCGCCTTCAGTCCGCTGTGGGAGACGATCGGCAGCCTCGGCATCCTGGCCCGCTACCGGGGCGTGGCGCCGTCGCCGTACACGGACTGGGCGCGCAGGGTCCGCGATGGAATGCCGGCCGAGTTCACCAAACACCTGGTGGAGGCGTTACGGCGGCCCGAACCCCCGTTGTTCCCCCCGGACTTCGTGCCCGTCCCCGACCCGGTGCGCAACACCATCGAGACGGAACTACGGCATTTGCGGGAGCGGCACGCCGGTTCGGCCGAGGCGGAGCGGAGAATAGGGCTGCTGGAGCGGTACTGGGAGTGGGCGATCGCCCCGCACTGGACCTCGATCCGCTCCTCCCTGGAGGAGGAGATCCTGTTCCGCGGCCGGACCCTGGCCGTCGGCGGGGTGGAGGCGATGCTGGCCGAGCTGGGCGGCCGTGTCGCCTGGACACCGCCGTATCTGACCGCGCCGTACCACCGCGACCTGGACGTCGCCCTGGATCACTCGAAACTGCTTCTTGTGCCCACCGTGTTCTCCGGTGGCCTGCGACTGTTCATGGAGGAGGACGGCGTCGTGGCCATGTCCTACCAGGCCCGGGCCACGGGCTACTTCCATGTCCTGACCGCGCCGAGCCGTGATCGCGTGGAGGACCGGCTCGCCCTGCTCCTGGGTAAGGGACGGGCGCAGGTGGTGCGTGCCCTGGACACCCCGAAGACGACCACGTCCCTGGCCGCTTCGCTGGGCGTGGCGAAAAGCACCGTCTCCCAGCATCTGGCCGTTCTGAGCGAGGCCGGGATCGTGTGGAAGCAGCGTGTGGGCGGGCGGGTCTTCTATCAGCTCGACTCGGCGGGGCTGGCGTTGCTGCGGCAACTCGGGTTGTGAGGCCGCCGAGCCGGGCGTCCGATGGCCGGGTCCCCACTCCTCGTGGACCCTCTCGCTGTGGGCCGGGTGCGAGTGACGGACGGCCCCGTCGTTTTCGTTCTTCTCGCCTGTCTTCGCGGAGTCACGAGTTCTGACGGCCTCGCGATGATCGACTCGTGCTGTGGGCCGTCGGCTCGGGTGTATCGGCTAACCATGAATAATCTCTACAAAATCGCGCCAATCACCTTAAAATCGACACTCAAACGATCGGGAAAAGGCGCGGAAGCCGAGTTATGGGTGCCGAGTTCTTCGATCGGGTGCGCGTCCGGTTTCGGTCCGTACGGCATCATGCGACCGCTTCGTCCTTGAACTCCTGGCCGAACGCCGGTCGCGTCCCACCATCGTCTTCTATTTCGGTCGTCCCTCAACCTCAATTTGAGAACTGTCCGGAAGGTTCGAGCTGCCGCACTTTCCGGACGAGAAGGAGTAGACCTTTCGCCGGATATCCCGTAATGATCTGATAGAGAGCGATTGTCCCGAAGAGAGCCAGTCCTGTCTGTTCCACATGACCTTCCATCACTCGTCTTCCCCCGCTCGCAGACAAATCGTCGACCTGTTGTGCGCTGTCAGCGAAACCGGATGAGATCGGCCACGAAGATATGAGGAGAGTCAGTTTGACCAGCACCGAGCAGCCGTTCACGGACCTCATCACCATCGTCCCCACCCTGCTGGAGCTGCGCGACCGGGCGCAGCAGCTGGCGGAGCTGGCCGGCCGTCTCTCCGATAGTGAGTGCACGGTGCCCGGGTCGCGGCCCGGCCCGCCGGCCGGTGACGCCCGCTGGGTCGCGGCGCGCCTGCTCCAGCAGTCCGGCCACCGTGTGGTCCGGGTGCAGGCCAGCTACACCGAAGGACCGCACGAGTTGAGCGAATCCCTCCTGGACCGGCTGCACACCGAACTCCTGGCCCGGGGCGGCGAGATCCGGATGCTGATCCCCAGCAGGTTGCTGGAGGATGGTGAGGCATTCGCCCGGCTGACCGAGCTCGCCGCCGCCGGCGCGCAGATCCGCATGTCCCCCTGCGAGCTGCCCACCGCCATGGTCTTCGATGGCCGGGTGGGGCTGCTGAGCCCGGACCGCGGCGCGCCGCTCACCGTGATCGACGATCCGGCGGCCGCTCGGGCCATGTCGGTCCTGCACAACGCCGTCTGGGCACGGGCCGCCGACCTCAGTTCCGCGCACGCGGGCTGGATCGACGAGGGCGTCGTACAGGTGCTGCGGGCAGTGAGCCAGGGCCTTACCGATGAGAAGGCGGCCCGGGTGCTGGGCCTGTCGGTGCGCACCTACCGCCGGCACGTGGCCGCGCTGCTCTCCCGGCTCAATGCGACCTCCCGGTTCCAGGCCGGTGTGCGGGCGGCCCAGCTGGGGCTGATCGATGTACCGGCCTGACCCGGTGCGCCGTCGCTCATCCCAGCCGCTGCCGGAAGGCGGCCATCCGCTCCTCGCTCAGCGGCACGCTGACCCGGTACCTGTGGGCGATGCCCAGCGTGCGCTCGGACCAGAACGGCTGCGGTTTGCCGATGACGCCCCGGCTCTCCAGCCCCTGCCGCGCCGTGATGTCCCACTCGTCGTACATCACATAGGGGATATGGGGGTGGGACGTATCCGCCGGGGGCAGCCCCGCCGCCGTCAGCAGCCGGATCATCTCGGCCTTGGCGGCCCGCACCCGTCGCCGCAGTGCGGCGGTGGCGTCGCCCAGCCCCAGCACCGCCCTGCCCAGCCGGATCGACAGCGAGGACGCGAGCATGGGCGGCACGACCGCGCGCACCCGCTCGGTGAGCGAGGGATGGGTCACGGCGTAGGCCAACCGGAGCCCGCCCATGCCGTACGCCTTGGACAGCCCGCGCAGCACCACGAGGTTGGGCACCTCCTCGGCGAGGACCGCGGAACTGAACGACGGCGCGCAGTAGTTCGCGTACGATTCGTCCACCACCACGACGGCATCCTGCGCGAGCACGGCCTCGCACAGCTCACGCAGGGCGGTGAACTCGTCGTCCAGGCCGGCCGCCGCGGCCAGGCCGGGGCGTTCCACCAGGATCAGCCGGCAGCCGAGCGCCCGTACATGATCGACGGCCCGGTCACCGATGAGCCCCTCGGTGAACCGGGAGACGCAGGTGCCGCCCGACTCCTCGATCCAGTGCGGCAGATCGGGGTACGCGTCGCCCGTGATGTACACCGGGCGTCCCTCGGCCAGCCGGGACAGCGCGTGCAGCAGCGAGATCACACCCGCACCGCAGGTGATGTCGCAGCCCCAGCCGGCCCGGCCGAAGAACTCCGCCACCGTGGGGCCGAGCTCCCCGTCACCGTAAGGGTCCTGGACGAAATAGCTGCTCAGGTACGGCAGTCCGGCCTCCTGCTCCGCGAGGAGTTCCGCGCCCATCAGCGAGGAAAGGTCGATGGAGATGAACCGGCGTTCGTCAAGGGTCCAGGCCAGATTGAGCAGATCCGGTCCGTCGGTCAGTGACCTCAGTTCCCGATACGACGCATTCGCAAGGACCATGGTGAGCGCACCGATTCAGTGGGTGGACGGCGGAATGGAGCGAGAGGCTTCTATGGATTCTTCTGACTCCATTACTATCGTCCGTGACAGGATCTCCACACTGCTGCGGCAGGAATCTGCCACGCCGGCCCCACGGGACGTGGTGGTTCTGGCCGTCGACGGCCTGTCGTACGCTTTCGCCGCGGACTGCTGGACCGGCGCCGCCCAGATCAGCCGCCTGCGCTCTGTCTTCCCGACGACGTCTTCGGCGGGCTGGCTTTCCAGCCTCACCGGGCTCGACGTGGCCCGGCATCTGGTCCCGGGCGTGGTGTTCAGCGATCCAGAGGGCTCGGACGAGCTCATCAACGTCTTCGACTACCGGGGCAGGGACCTCACCCCCGCCCGGGAGACGGTCTTCACCGACGCCCGCCGCCTGGGCTACCGGCCGTCGGCTGTGCTCGGCGACATGGAGACCTACGGCGGCTCCTGGCGCGACGCCCTGCTGCGCGACGCGGAGCCCGTCCTCGGGCACCGCTTCTACACTCAGGACGAGGGCACGTACCGGGAGCGGGATCCCCGGCTGCTGGTGGATCTCGTACGCGACGCGCTGGGCAGGACGCTCGCCGCGCCCGGCGAAGGGCCGCGGCTCGTGTGGTGCTACATCGAACTCGACCGCCACATCCATCACTTCGGATACGACCGGCACGCGGCCCGCTTCCTGGCCGGGGTCGAGGAGCTGGCCCAGGAACTGGCGGACGCCGGGACGGTGGTGCTCGCGCACGCCGACCACGGGCTCACTCCGACCCGGCGGGATCCCGATCTCACGGAACTGATCGAGACGCTGGCGCGGAGGAACGGCTTCCGGATGGGCGGCGCTGGACGCACTCGGTGGCTCTACCCGGAGCCGGGTACGGCCGACGGCGTCGCCGTGGAACTGCGCGCGAAGCTGCCGGAGTCGGTCAGGGTGGCCAGGTCGGAGGAGCTCTTCCCCGAAGGCGTACGGCGCAGGATCGGCGAACTGGTGCTGATCGCCGAAGGGGACGCCTTCCTCGTGGATCACGGCTACCGTTACGAGCACGGCTCTTTGACGGACGCTGAGCTGGACACCCCGTATGCGGCATGGGGTATTTGACGAATCTCGAAAGTTTCCTGCTCCCGACTGCTCGGAAAACATATGGCGGCCCGTCCACGGTGCCGGCTCACCGACGCAGATAGGGTGTGCGGCGGGGCACGGCAACGGAGCCGTCTGACCATCGGCATTACGCCATACCCGCACTGACCCGTGGCAGTTGACAAGAGTAGGAGAGAAATGACTGCGATTAGCCGTGTCGTGGGACGCGAGGTCATCGACAGCAGGGGCAACCCCACAGTCGAGGTCGATGTTTTGCTGGAGAACGGTGTGCTGGGTCGTGCGGCCGTTCCCTCCGGCGCCTCAACCGGAGCCAACGAGGCCGTCGAACTCCGCGACGGTGACCCCGCCCGGTTCCACGGCAAGGGCGTGCGCAAGGCGGTCGGTGCCGTCAACGGCGTCATCGCCGAGGCGCTCATCGGACTGGAGGCCGAGCAGCAGGCCCTGGTCGACCAGACCATGATCGACCTCGACGGCACGCCCAACAAGGGCAAGCTCGGCGCGAACGCGATCCTCGGTGCTTCGCTGGCTACCGCGAAGGCCGCCGCCGCCGCGCACGGAGTGCCGCTGTACCGCTACGTCGGCGGCGCCGGCGCACGGCTGTTGCCGGTGCCGATGATGAACATCATCAACGGCGGCGCGCACGCCAACAACGCCCTGGACTTCCAGGAGTTCATGATCGCTCCGATCGGCGCGGAGAACTTCTTCGACGCGGTGCGGATCGGCTCCGAGATCTTTCACACCCTGCGCAAGTCCCTGTCCGACGCCGGTCACAGCACCGGGGTGGGCGACGAGGGCGGCTTCGCTCCCGCGCTGAGCACCGCGGACGAGGCGCTGCAGTTCATCGTGGACGCCATCGAGAAGTCCGGTTACACGCCAGGTACGGACATCACCCTGGTCATGGACCCGGCCACCTCGGAGTTCTTCCGGGACGGGGTCTACGACTACGCCGGCGAGGGCGTCAAGCGCACCGTCGAGGAGCACGCCGAATACCTCTCCGGGCTGGTCTCCCGCTATCCGATCGCCTCGATCGAGGACGCGATGGCCGAGGACGACATCAAGGGCTGGAAGCTGCTCATGGACGTGCTCGGCGACAGGTGTCAGCTCACCGGCGACGACGTCTTCTGCACCAACGTCGACCGGCTGCGCGACGGCATCCGCGAGGGGGTGGCCAACTCCATCCTGGTCAAGGTCAACCAGATCGGCTCTCTCACCGAGACGCTGACCACCGTCGACACCGCCCACAAGGCCGGCTACACCGTCGTGATGTCGCACCGTTCCGGCGAGACCGAGGACACCACCATCGCCGACCTCGCCGTCGCCACCGGCTGCGGCCAGATCAAGACCGGGTCGATGTCGCGCTCGGACCGCACCGCCAAGTACAACCAGCTGATCCGCATCGAAGAGGAGCTCGGTTCCCAGGCCCAGTACGCGGGCCGCTCGGCACTGTACGTGCGCCGTTGACGACTCCAGCGCCCACGGCTCCACACCGGCCCGGCCAGCGATGACACCGCTGGCCGGGCCGCTGTCATCTTGCTGCCAACTCACTTGGCGAACTGACATGTTGATGCTTGTGGTGGAGATGTGACCGATGTGTCCAGTTAGTGTCACGGACAGCCGGAAAAAGGTCCCGGCACTGTCTTTGAAGGAGGCTGGCATGAACGCCGTGTCCCATGCGGTGCAGAGCACCAACTTCAATCTTAAAAACGAGGTTATCGAGCTGATCGCCGGTAGCCGCACGGCCGAGCGCGTGTCGCTCTCCGTGGCCGAGCTGGAGGCCATGCGCACCATGCGTCCGGCCGTTCCGGCGTCGAAGCACGGCCTCGAGGCCATCACCGGTGCCTCCTGCGAGACCGGAGCTCAGTAACACCCTGGGTGGGCTGTCCCTGTAGCAGCCCACCCGCCTCGTCTTTCACCGATTGTCGTCAGGTATCGGATAGGACCGGCTATGCCCACGAACCCCGCCTTCCGCGGTAATCCGCCGTCGGTCGCCGTCGTCACTTCGCATGGCCGGCAGCCACTGAGCGGCGATAGCGACGACCGCCTCATCGACGTACTGAACCGGCACAATGTTCCCTGGTCGGCCATCTCGGCCTACATCATCCGCGAGGCCGGCGAGGCCCCGGAGCTTTTTCCCTCGCTGGACGTGCGTCTCGGCGAACTGGAGGACGGCGCCGAGGTGTTGCTGTACTTCAACCGGAACGTCAACCCCTTCAAGTTCTCGGTCGACGCCTTCAAACTGATTGAGAGCGACACCCCCGGATCCGAGGCCACCGAGTACATCTACCAGCGGCTGGACAACGAGACCGGTACGGCTGAGGCGTTCCTGAAGAAGCTGAGCCCCGAGGAGTGCAAGCAGATCATCGCCGACCGCGTCGGGGAGACCGTCCGGCAGCATGTCCCGGCCGGCTCCACGCTGGTGGTGGGGGTGAGCGGCGGCGGCGACAGCAACGCCATGCTCTACGGGCTGAGCCAGCTGAAGGACCATGGGATCACCGTGCGCCCGGTGATCCTCAAGGGCATTCCGGACTGGGACGCCGGTGTGCCGAGGGCCGAGGCGCTGTGCGAGAACTATGGCCTTGAGCTCAAGGTGATGGAGGCCGACGAGATCAAGGAGTTGCTGGGCATCCCGCGGGACTCGGTCGACCTGATCGATCGCTTCGAGCAGGAGTTCCAGGGTGACGACTTCGAGTTTCTGGGCACCCTGATGATCCGCCTCACGCTCACGAAGTACGCCCGCGAGCTCGGCACCCGGTACATCGTCACCGGCGTCAACCTCGAGGACATCGTCTGCGAGAACCTCTTCCGGGTCTCCAGCGGTCTGAAGGCCGCGGGCTTCCCGGTCCGTCCCATCGGCGATGTGACCCTGGTGCTGCCGCTGTGGCTGTGCCCCAAGCGCATCATCGACGGCTGCTTCCCCAAGTTCTCGCTGGAGAACTACGACGCGCGCTACCCGTGCTTCTCGCTCGGCCGCAACCTCTACTACAGCGTCGTGTACGCCATGCAGTCCCAGTTTCCCGGCTATCTGGAGCAGTTGGCGCGCGGGATGTCCGAGCTCAGCCTGAAGGACCCGGTCGAGTACACGTACAACGAGCAGCTGGGCTTCCACACCGAGCGGACGGTCCCGTTCCCGCTGCTGCGCCGCTTCAAGCGGATGCTCACCGGAGCCACGGCCGGCTGAATCAGCCGCGACGGGAGGAAGGAGCCGACAACTCATGTCCGCAGCCATGCCTGATCTGGACAACCCAGGCAAGGGCGTTCGCGCCATCACCGATGAAGAGGTCGCCCACTACCGGGAGCACGGCTGGGTCAAGCTCGCGGGTTTCATGCAGCCGTGGCTGGTGGAGGAGCTGCTCGCCCACGCGCAGGCGAAAATGGGCGCCGACCCGCTGACGCTGAGCAGCGCGGCCCCCAAGGACCTGCAGCCCAACGAGTTCAAGTGGTACGAGCGCTGGGACGGGCCCTCCCACCACGACGAGTGGATCAACAAGGTGAGTCACTCGAAGGAACTGGCCACGGCCGCGGCGCGGCTGATGGGCCTGGACGCGGTCCGCTTCTACTTCGACCACTACTTCGTCAAGGTGCCCGTGGAGGGCAAGGGCGGCACCGAGACCCCCTGGCACCAGGATTTCCCGCACCACCCGCTGGACCGGATGGGCGCGCTGACCGTGTGGACACCGCTGGTCGAGTGCCCGCCGGAGAAGGGCACGATGCGGTTTCTCAACGGTTCACACCAGGTGGGTTCCCTCGGTCGTTATCTGAACCGATATGACGGCGTCAACCTGTTGGACGAAAATCCGTGGGTAGCGGAGAAGTTCGACATATCGCCACCGCTGCACCTGATGCCCGGCGACGCCACCGTGCACCACCTCGGCATCACCCACTACGCCCCGCCGAACACCACCGACAGCCCGCGCTGGGTCTACGTCACCCAGTGGCTCCCGCCGTCCGTCCGGTTCACCGGCGCGCCCAACCACCGTACGGACGGCCTCGGCCTGGAGATCGACAAGCCGCTCGACCACCCGCGCTTCCCGGTCATCACGGTCTGACCGGGGCGGAACGAGGCTCAACGTGACAGCGAGAGTGGCGGCGGTGGACTGCGGCACCAACTCGATCAGGCTGCTGGTGGTCGAATGCGACGCGGACACCGGCGAGGTGACCGAGTTGGCCCGCCAGTCGCGGATCGTACGGCTCGGCCAGGGCGTCGGGCGCACCGGACGGTTCGCTCCCGAGGCGCTGCGCCGCACCTTCGCGGCCTGTGCGGAGTTCGCCGATGTCATCGGCACGCTGCGGGCCGAGCGGGTCGTTTTCGTCGCCACATCCGCCACCCGTGATGTGGCCGAGCGCGCGGAGTTCTTCGCCGGAGTGGAGCGCATCCTCGGTGTGGTGCCCGAGGTGATCAGCGGTGACGAGGAGGCCCGGCTCTCCTACGCCGGCGCCACCGGGAGCCTCCCGGCCGGTTCCGGCCCTCGCCTGGTGCTCGACATCGGTGGCGGGTCGACGGAGTTCGTCATCGGCACCACCGAGGCCACCGCTTCCGTCTCCCTGAACATCGGCTCTGTCCGGCTGGCCGAGCGCTATCTGGCGGATGCGACCGGTGCGGTGGATCGGATCACGCCCGAAGGCGTCGCGGCCGTACGTCGCGACATCGGGACCGCCCTCGGGGAGGCGATGACCCGGCTGCCGCTGGAGCCCCGCCCGGCGCTGATCGGAGTCGGCGGCTCCGTCACCACGTTGGCCGCGGTACGACGCGGCACGAAGAAGGGGGTGCACGGGGTAAGGCTCGGCATCGACGACGTCCGCGCGGTCGGCCGGCGGCTGATCGAGGCCGACCGGGCGGAGCGCGCCGCCATCCACGTCATCGAGCCGGGCCGGGTGGATGTCATCCCGGTCGGCGGACTCATCCTGCTCGGCGTCATGGAGCGGCTGGGCGCCCCCGAGATCGTCGTCAGCCGGCGCGGACTGCTCGACGGACTGGTCCGCCGACTCGGCGGCCGGTCCGTACCGACGCCGTCCGGGCTCTGAAGGAGGAACCCCATGACGCCCATCGGCACCGGCAAGCTCCAGTCGGCCTGCTCGTTCTGCGGCAAGCGGGCCGACGAGGTGACCCATCTGGTGGAGGGACCCGGCGTCCAGATCTGCGACGGATGCGTCGAACTGTGCAACGAGGACGTCGCCATGGCCCTCGGCCAGGCACGGAAGGACGGTCCCGAGCTGCCCAGGCCCTGGGAGCTGCGCGGCTTCCTGGACGGTTACGTCATCGGCCAGGACGCCGCCAAGCGGGCGCTGTGCGTCGCGGTCTACAACCACTACAAGCGCATCCGGCTCGGCGCAGCTCTCGGTGGCGGCAAGGTGGAACTGGCCAAGTCGAACATCCTGCTGCTCGGACCGACCGGCTGCGGCAAGACGCTGCTCACCGAGAGCCTGGCCCGGGTGCTCGACGTGCCGTACGCGGCCGTGGACGCCACCGGCCTGACCGAGGCCGGCTACATCGGCGAGGACGTCGACAGCATCCTGTCCAAGCTGCTGCACGCGGCCGGCGACGACCCGCGCAAGGCCGAGACCGGCATCGTCTATCTGGACGAGGTCGACAAGCTCGCCCGCAGCCCCCAGCGCGCCTCCGGCAGCCGCGACGTCTCCGGCGAAGGCGTTCAGCAGGCTCTGCTGAAAATCCTGGAAGGCACCGTCGTCACGCTGTCCTCCGGGGACAGGGGTGCCCAGGCGGTGCGCGGGCGCGGCTACCAGAGCCGGGAGCCGGTGCGGATCGACACCTCGGGCATCCTCTTCATCGCGGCCGGCGCTTTCAGCGGTCTCGAAGAGATCGTGGCGGCGCGGCAGTCGCGCGGCAGCATGGGATTCGGCGGGGTTCTCCGCGCCGAGGACCCGGCCGCTGATCGGACGGGCGCCGCCGGGGTGACGGCGGCGGACCTGGTGAAGTTCGGCCTGATACCCGAGTTCGTCGGCCGTTTCCCCGTGATCACCGCACTGCGTGAGCTGGACCGAGACGATCTCCTGCGAATTCTGACGGAGCCCAGAAATGCCTTGGTGAAGCAATACCAGACCCTCTTCGAACTCGACGGCGTCGATTTGGAATTCGAGCAGGAGGCGCTGGAGGCGATCGCCGACGAGGCGATCCGCCGCGAGACCGGAGCGCGAGGACTGCGTGGCATCCTGGAAGGCGCCCTGATCCCCACCATGTACGACGTTCCGTCGCTGCAGGACGTCGTACGGGTCACTGTCACGCCGGAAGTGATCACGGAGGGGGCGGAACCCGTCTTCACCGTCGAGGAAACCGGCCGCGCCCAGCGCGCCGGATCGGGTGGATGACCACACGGCATGCATCGGGCATGATCAGATAGATGCCGCAGTCCGGACCTCGCACCCAGCACAGCACAGACAGGAAGACCACATGGCCGAGTGGCAGCTGTTGACCAGGACGGAGGCGAAGGCGCGCCTCTACGAGCGCGAGACCTACTTCCGGGAGGGCCTCGCGGATGCCGAGGAGGCCTTCGGTCCCGGGCTCGACGAGGGTCTGTGGAACTCGTCTATGATCATGCTCAAACCCGACGGCATGGCGGCCGGCAAGCTGGCGCCGGTCATCGATTTCCTGCGGGAACACGACTTCGAGTTGGTCGGGGTGGAGGAGGTCCGCATCACCCGTACGCTCTGGCGAGAGCTGTGGCGCTTCCAGCTCACCTCGGCCACCCTCGACCGCCTCGCCGTCAACGACGCGGTGCACCCCGGCCGTTCGGCGCTGCTCCTGCTGCTGCGCAGCGGCCCGGGCCACGATCTCCCCGGCACCGTCCGGCTCAGCGGGCTCAAGGGATCCGCCACCCTGTCCGCCCAGGCCAAGGGCAGCCTGCGAGACCGGCTCGGACAGCCCAACCGGGTGTTCAGCTACGTCCACGTCCCGGACGAGCCGGCCGACCTGCTGCGCGAACTGGGCCTGCTGCTCGACGCCGACGCCCGCCGCCGCGCCCTGTCCGCCCTGGTCGGCGGCCGGATCTCCGCCGAGGGAACCGCCCGGTTGGAAGCGGCGCTGCGGGAGCAGGCGGACGGCGGCCCTTCCCTGTCTCCGGAGCCGGCCGCCCGGCGGCTCGTGGCTGCGGTTCAGGAGGGCCGCGCGGCGGGTGTCGTAACGGCCGAGCAGGCCGAGACGCTGCTCGGGCACCTCGCCGCCCTGGACGCGGGCCGTCCGGTGCCGTGGCGATCCTTCTACCGGCTTGTGGCCGATTCCGGCCTGCCGGCCGACCCGTGGGACCTCGCTGTTGTCGGCGCGGCCCATGTCGTCTGCGACGAGCCGGGTTTCAGCAAGGTACTGACCAATCCCGAGCCGGAGGATTGGCGCCGTAAGCCCGCCGCCGTAGGCCGACGACGACCGGCGGATGCGGAGTCGGTCCGCGGAAGGAAGATCCCCATGTTCATGCACCGCATCACCACCGCGGACGAGACGCCGGACGACCGGGCATGGCACGCACTGACCCGCTCCCCGCGCAAGCGCGAACTCTTCGCCGAAGATCTCTACTTCCGCGAATGCTGGGCCGACCTGAACGACGTCCTCGGGGACGGGGCCCTCGATCTGCTGAGCCGGGTAGCGCTCTTCAACTTCAAACCCGACGGCCTGGTGGGCCGCCGCGCGGAACGCACCCTCGACTTCTTCGAGGAGAACGGCTTCACCATCGTGGGGACCGCCCCGATGCGTTTCAACCGGCACTCCATGCGCGAGCTGTGGCGCTACGACTGGAACGTCTACACCACCGACCGGCTCGCCCTGTGCTCCCTGATGCACTCAGCCACCGAGACGGTGCTGCTGATGCTGCGTGACAATGACTACGACGGAGTGATCCCCGCCGCCGTACGGCTGTCCGACCTCAAGGGCTCGGCTGATCCCGAGGCTCGCGGCCCCGAGGCACTGCGCTCGGTGCTCACCCCGCCGAACCGGGTCATCAACTTCAACCACGTGGCCGACGAACCCGCCGACCTGGTCCGGGAGATCGGCATCTTCCTCGACCGCGCCGAGCGCCGCACCCTCTTCGAAGAGGTACGCCGTGATTTCGCCGCCGACCTGGCCGAGAGGGCGCGGTCGGAGGTCAAGCGGCTGGAGGAGCTCATCCCCGGCAACGACTTCGACCTGGACCGGGCGCTGGACCGCCTTGAGGCGTCGGGCCGGATCTCCGCCGACGACATGGAGCGGCTACGCAAGGAGTCGGTCGGCGGCGATGGGATGGGCTTCGACGAGTTGACCGCGATCGTCGACCCGCACGACCCGGCGTTCGACCGCTGGGACTTCGTCCGCATCGCCACCGAGATACTGCCGGTGGAACGCAAGGGTTACAGCGGCTCCCTCCCGGCGCCCACCTCGGTGGACTGGATCCGTACGGCCGCAGAAGGCCCGGCCCGGTGAGCGACGCGGACGAGAAAAGGGACGAGGAGCTGGAGTTCGACCGGCTGATGGCCCTGCACGGGCACGACGTACCGGAGGATCTGCGGCCGGGAGTCCTCGCGGTCCATCTGGAACTGAAGCGGATGACCGCACTGCTGCGTACGGCGGATCTGGCACCCGAGTCCGAGCCGGCGCACGTGTTCTCCGTCGAGACCCGTACGCCGGAGGTCTGACCTCATGGACGAGCACCGTACGGACCGGCACCGTACGAACAAGCCCCTGCACGAGCTGTCGGTGGCCGAGGCCGGTGCCGCGCTGCGTGACGGTTCCCTCACCTCGGTACGGCTGACCGCGTACACCTTGCGGCGGATCGCGGCGATCGACCCTCTGATCGACTCACTGGTGTCGGTCACCGAGGAGCGGGCCGTCACCGACGCCGAGCGTGCGGACGAGGAGCTGAGACGCGGCATCGACCGCGGACCGCTGCACGGCATTCCGTACACGCTCAAGGACATCATCGACTCGGCGGGCGTCGAGACCACGTCGAACTCCCGGCTCATGCTCGGCCATGTGCCGCAGCAGGACGCGTTCGTCGAGGAGCGGCTGCGACACGGCGGCGCCGTGCTGGTCGGTAAGGCGAACCTGTCCGAATTCGCCTTCGGCGGCCCGGGATTCGATCTGCCGACGCCGCCCGCCCGCAACCCCTGGAACCCCGAGCACTTCACCGGCGGCTCCTCGGCCGGCAGCGGCGCCTGTGTCGCGGCGGGTCTGGTACGGATCTCGATCGGCTCCGACACCGGCGGCTCCATCCGATCGCCGGCCGCCAACTGCGGCGTCGTCGGCTTCAAGCCGACGTACGGTCTGGTGTCGCGACGCGGTGTCTACCCGCTGTCCTATTCGCTCGACCATGTCGGGCCGCTGGCCTGGAATGTGCAGGACGCGGCGCTGGCCATGAACGTCATCGCCGGATACGACCCCCTCGACCCCGGCAGCGTCAAGCGACCGCAGGAGGACTACACCGCCGACCTCGACAAGGGCGTCGAGGGGCTGCGCATCGGCTACGCCCGCGAGTTCTTCACCGCGATCAAGGGCGTCTCCGCAGAGGTCGTCGAGACCGTCGACGCGGCGGCCGCCCGGCTCGCGTCCCTTGGCGCGGTCGTCGAGGAGGTGAGCATGCCGGACTTCGACCTGATGAAGGCGTGCGGCCGGGTGATCCTGCAGGCAGAGGGCTATGCCATCCACGAGAGGAACCTGCGCGAGCGGCCGCGCGACTACGGCCGCTACACCTACCAGCGGCTGACCGGTGGAGCCACCCTGACCTCCGCCGACTACATCCAGGCCACCCGGGTCCGCCACGAACTGGCCCGGCAGCTGAACACCGGCCTGTTCAGCCGGTATGACGCGTTGATCACCACCGTCGCCCTCGCGGCCGCGGCGCCGTACACGGACTTCCCGCACGACTGGCCGCCGCCGAGTCTGGCGGTGGCCGTGCAGACCGCGCCGTTCAACGTCACCGGCCACCCGGCCCTGACCGTACCCGCGGGATTTTCGCATGACGGACTGCCCTTCGGGCTGCAGATCATCGGTCGTTACTTCGACGAGCGTGGTGTGCTGCGGATCGGCCAGGCGGTGGAATCGGCGGTGGGCGTGACGGAGCACCGTCCGAAGCTCGGCGCAGAGGTTCCCAGGTGAGGGAGACCAGGCACATCGTCATCGTCGGCGGCGGGCCGTGGGGCACCTACGCCATGGAGCGGCTCGCCGCGCTGCTGCCGCACACCGAGTCGGCGGACGCCGTGCACATCACCCTGTTCGAGCGGTCGGGCCGGTTCGGGGCCGGCGCCACCCACAGCGACGACCAGGTGCCCACAAGCTATCTGAACCGGGTGGCCAGCCAGATAGCCTTCGCAGCGGACGAGTCCATCGCCGCCGCGAGCCATCTGCTGCCGCGGCGGCTGCGCCCGACCTTCGCCGAGTGGACCCGCGACGCCTTCGCCCGCACCGGCGAAGAGCACTACAGGATCCAGCCCACCGACACCCCGCGGCGCTACCTGCACGGACATGCCCTGCGTGACATGTTCCACCGCTACACCGCTCTGCTGCGTGCCGTACCCGGCGTCACCGTCGACCTGGTGGCCGCCGAGGTCACCGACATCGAGCCGGGCGGGGGCAGGGCGGCGTTCCTGGTGCACCACAGCGGCGACGGACCACCCGTCGACGCCGATCACCTGCTGCTCGTCACCGGTCATTCGTGCAACCGCCCGGCCCCCGGCTCCACCGCCGCCCTGCTCACCGCACACGCCACGGCTCCCTACATCCCCAGCGCCTATCCGCTGGCCGACATCACCCCCGACGCCGTTCCGCCCGGCTCCACCGTGGGGGTGCTGGGCCTCGGCCTCACCGCGGTGGATCTGCTGATGCATCTCACCGAGGGCCGGGGCGGCACTTTCGTCCCCACCGGCGAGGGCGGCCTGCTCGACGACCTCGCCTACCGCCCCAGCGGCCAGGAGCCCGCCGTCATCGTCGCCGTCAGCCCCAGCGGGATGTTCCCCTGGGCCCGCGCCGAGAACGCCAAGGCCGTCGACGAGACCGGTCGCACTCATGCCGGGCTGGAGCACTCGGCACGCTTCCTCACACCGCGTGCGATCGACACGCTCAGGCTCCGGGTCGGCACGCCGCGGCGCCTGCGCGACGAAGAGGTACGCCAACTCGATTTCGAGCGCCACATCTTCCCGCTCGTCGTACTGGAGATGGCGTACGTCTACTACTCGACCCTGCTCGGCACCGAGGCGGGCGCCCTGCTCGCCCGGGCCGCCGAGCCGCGCTACCACCGCTTCCTGCACGACGCCGACGAAACGGCGACCGTCGCGATCGCCGACCTGATGGAGCCGGTGCAGCGGGAGTTCGAGAGGGCGGCGGAGTACGTCGCCCGTGCCATCGCGGGTGAGCCCATACCGGCGGACCTCGCCCGCTACGCCGCGACGGACGCGGCCGACACCTTCCTGCTCACGGTCTTCGGGGAGTCCCGGACGGCCGATCGTTCACCCTGGGGCCACGCGACGGATCCACGGGACCACAGGTTCGACTGGGAGAAGTTCTTCGACCCGCTGGGCCCGGAGGACACCAAGGACGGCTGTACCTGGCAGCGCGGCCTCGTCGCCCACATGCGCCGTGACCACCGCGCCGCTGCCCAGGGCAACCTGCGCAACCCCACCAAGGCCGCCTGCGACGGTGTCTGGCGCGACCTGCGTTCCACCTTCGCCGCGGCGATCGACTTCGGCGGCCTCACGGCGGCCTCGCACCGCTCGTTCCTGACCGAACACCTGCGTTACTACAGTCGGATGTCGAACGGCACCGGCCTGGAGGCGATGAAGAAGATCCTCGCCCTCATCGAGGCGGGCGTGGTGGACGTGACCGTGGGTCCGGCCCCCCTGGTCGAACCCGCCCCGGACAGCGGCTTCCTGCTGCGCGGCACCAAGACCGGCACCACACGCACCGTCGAGCACCTGATCGAAGGCAGAGGACACGCCTTCGACGCCGACCACGACCTTCGCCCGCTCTATGCCAGGCTCCTGCGCCGCGGTCTCGTACGGAAATGGCGTAACCCCGGTGACACACCGGACGAGGACTTCGTCCCCGGGGCGATCGACGTCACCCGCGACTTCCACGCGGTCCGGGCCGACGGAACCGTTGACTCGCGCATCACCGTGCTCGGCGCCCCGGTCGAACGTCTGTGCTTCTTCCAACTCAGCGCGGCGCGGCCCTACTCGGGCAGCTCGGTGTTCAACAACGTCGCCGAGTGGGCGGAAGACGTACTGCGACGGCTGAAGGACGATGACCCCCATGGTTGACGGACTTCTCGAGCGCTGCCTTCGCCTGACCCCTGCCGACGAGATGATGCGCCACGTCGAGCTGATCTGCCGCTACGACCGCTACCAGGGCTCGACCGGGTTGGAGGAGGCGGCGCGGCTCGTCGCCGAGTCCGCGGTCGCCGCCGGGCTGACGGACGTCGTGGTCGACAGCTTCCCCGCGGACGGCAGGGCGCAGTGGTGGACCTGGCGCGCTCCGGTCTCCTGGACCCCGGTCACGGCGGTGCTCGATGTGTACGACGGCCTTGGTCATGTGGTCCGGATCGACCATGCGGAGCAGCCCTTCTCCCTGGCCACCTATTCGGCGGCCACTGCCCCCGGCGGCTGCGATGCCAGGCTGGTGCGGATCGAGGAAGCGGCCGGCGGCCGAGACCTGAAGGGGGCGCTGGCCGTCGTCGAGGGGTTCCGATCCGGCCATGCCCGTCTGCTGGGGGAGCTCCAGGCCGCGGGCGCTCTCGGTTTTGTCACCGACGCGCCGTGGAAGGGAACACGGGAGGCGCCCCACCCCGGGCGGATCGAGCTCCCGCCCGGCACAAGCCTGTCCGCATTCAGCATGACCCCGGCGCAGCTGGCCCGCATCGCCGCCGCGGCCGACCGCGGGGGCCGGGCCCGGATGACCGTCGAGATCGACCATTCGGCCGCCATGCCCGTGGTGTCCGGCATGCTGCCCGGTACGGACGACGACGCGGGGGAGATCTGGCTCACCGGCCATCTGTGCCATCCGCGCCCGGGGGCCAACGACAACGCTTCGGGGGTGGCGGCGCTGCTCGGCGTCGCGGCGGCTCTCAGCGAGGGCCGAAGGGCGGAGGCCGCCTTCGGCACGCGCGCGTCCATCCGGTTCTTCTGGGGGCCGGAGTTCCTGGGACAGGCGGCCGTGCTGTACCAGTGTCTCGGCCCCGTCGGCGGTCGCCGGCTCCCCGAGGCAGTGATCAACCTGGACATGGTGGGTGAGGACCAGGTCCGCTGCGCCTCGCCCTTCGTCGTCGAACGCCCCCCGGACTTGAGCCCCTCGCTGCTCGGGCCGCTCGCTGAGCACTATGTGGAGCAGGCCTTCGCGGCCACCGCCGACCACCCGGGAACCTGGCAGCCGTCGCCCTTCCTGGGCTTTTCCGACCACGCTCTGTTCGCCGACCCCGGCATCGATCGACCGGGGGTCCAGTTCTGCCACCCCGCCGACCGGTTCAACCACTCGGCGGGCGACGTACCGAACAATGTGTCGCGGGTCGAGATGCTCCGTTCCACGGCCGCGGCCGCCGCGCTCGCCCAGACCATCGCGGCGGGCGGCCCGGATCAGGAGGAACGCCACCGGATCATCGACCGTTGGTGCGAGCGTGAGCGGACCAGGGCCCGTACGGTGGCCTCAGGACACGGGCCCGCGTGGGCGCGGCGATATCTGATGCGCGTGGAGGCCGCCTGTCAGGCGCTGACCGCGCTGGCGGCCGGAGACACCACTCCGCCCCCGGCCCGGCCGTCACCGGAGGCGGACGGACCGGCGATCGTGCGCGACTGGCCTGGCCCGCTCAACCTCCGGGAGATGATGGGGAACCTTCCGCCGCGCACCCGTGAGGGGCTGGCCGACCTGATCGCCGCGGACAAACACTGCCTGTCGATGCTCTTCCACTTCGCCATCAGGGCGGACGGCCGCCGCACCCGTTGGGAGATCATCGACGATACGTCGCTGGCCCTGGAGCGCGAGATCGAGCCGGCGATTTCCGAGCAGCTCTTCCACGGACTGCTGGAGTCCGGGTGGATACGCGAGGCGTGAGAGGCCGGCCTCCCTGACGGGAAGGCCGGGCCCCCACCGTATGACCGGTCAGTCCTTTAAGGAATCCTTCGCCTTGCCGGCGGCGTCCTTCACCTTTTCACCGGCCTGCTTCAGCTTGCTTTTGCTCTGCTCGGTCTGCCCACGGGCCTCGACATCCTCGTCGCCCGTGACCTTGCCAAGCCCTTCCTTGGCCTTGCCGCCGAGATCTTCCGCCTTGTTGCGGAGCTTGTCCTCGTCCCCCATCGGGAACACCTCCTTGTCATCGAGCCGACGATTGCCCCTCTCCCGGATCTAGCTGCCTAAACACGTGTAGCCATTGCATGTGACGCATGTGTGCCTATATTTATCGTCAGAGCCCAACGAACGGTAAAAAAGGTCGAGTGGGATGGCGAGGGCCGCGAGATTCCGCCGCGGTGTGCTCCCCTGTGCCGGGACGGGCTGATCACGACGACCGCATACCCAGAAGCCCGCGTCGCGTAGGAAGTCGCGTAGTGAACTCGTGGGGAGAGGGGGCGACGACTCAGCCGATCGCGGCGAGATAGCCCATGACGGCTGAGAGATCACCTGCGTCGGAGATCAATGCGAGATGGCCGTCCGGACGGATCAGCACGAGGGTGCGGTCGGCGGCCCCGTAGACGTCGGCGAGATGGCCTGCGGTGTCGGCGACGTCGTCCGGAGCCGCCGGCCGGTCGACGACATGGAGAATCTTGGAGGTAGAACGGAGAGGCTTCGATCGCAGGCGTGGCCCAGAAGCTCAGCAATGTGATATGTCCACCGCGCGTCAGGTCGAACAGCCGGCGTTCGCCATCGGTCGTCAGTGGTGACCCGACGCCGACCGCGGCCAGGCGCAGCACCCGCGCTGCGATGAACCGCTCCCGGTTGCGCGGCGGCGGATGGTCAGGGGCCGCCAGGGGCCGCCAGGGGTCGGATCGGCAGATAGCTCGTCCAGGCGGAAAGCGGCGGGGTGTGCGTATCACGCCGCACGTGTGCTAGGTTAGACGTAGTTGCAGTTGTGGTACCCATAATGAACTTGTGTGCACCTGACGGTATGTAGCCTCGGGTGCATTTTTGTTTGCCGGTCTTCTCCGGGTGTGGGCCTATCGCGGCAACACCGGAATTCGTGACCGTGCGGATTTCGGCTACACCTATCAAGAGGAGATCGACATGGCTTCCGGCACCGTGAAGTGGTTCAACGCGGAAAAGGGCTTCGGCTTCATCGAGCAGGACGGCGGCGGCGCCGACGTCTTCGCGCACTACTCCAACATCATCTCTCAGGGCGGCTACCGCGAGCTGCGCGAGGGCCAGAAGGTGGCCTTCGATGTCACCCAGGGCCAGAAGGGCCCTCAGGCCGAGAACATCGTTGCCGCCTGACGAAACAGCGCCAGATATCAGGGCTCGCACCTTTACGGGTGCGGGCCCTGATTCGTTTTCGGCTGCCGCATCACTGCCGCATGAGGATCGGCGGTACGGGATGTCGACCACAGCCGCGCAGCTCTTGATACCAGTGATCGACAGTGTGAGACGTCATGACGGCTGGTAGGGGGGGCGTGAATCCCAGGAGATGCGGGGCCCGCGGCAAAGAGCGCGACCACGTCTCCAAGCTGCATACCAAGACCCGGTCAGCTTCACGCTGCCGGGTCTTCTCACCGCCGATGCTCAGTGTCCGGCCGGGTGGTCGCGCTCGTTGTTGATGCGCAGCGCCTCGGCGAGCTGGTCTTCCAAGAGGATGATCCGGCAGGCGGCTTCCACGGGAGTGCCCTGATCGACGAGTTCCCTGGCGCGCGCGGCCAGCCGCAGTTGATAGCGGGAGTAGCGGCGATGGCCGCCGCTGGAGCGTTTCGGCTCGATCAGTTTCGCGGCGCCCAGAGCCCGCAGGAACGCGGGGCTGGCACCGAGCATCTCCGCGGCCGCGCCCATGCTGTAGGCGGGGTAGTTCTCATCGTTGAACTGATGCTCGAACCGGTCTTCGGCCCTGGATCCAGCTTTGGATCCGGGCGTGTCCGCATTCCTGCCGTGAGCGAGCGTGTCACCATCGGCAGCCGAGTGGGGTTGATCCATACATTCCTTTCCACACGCCGACAGGGGGCCCCGGCACCTGTCGTGCCGGGGCCCCGAAGAGTTCAACACCATTCACCGGCCATCTGGCCGGCTCACTGTTTTCCGCATCCGCCGTGCTGAGCGACGGTGACGCGGGGATCGCGGATGTGTGACCGTAGACCACCTTCCTATCTGTGGAACTGCGGTACCCGAGCGGCGAGACTCAGCCGGCAACGGGCGATCCTGATGGTGTCGAACACTCCCTTCATTTCTTTTTCCGGACCACTGTCCGGCTTCACCTGCGGCAGCGCGTCCACGATCAGGGCCCCTAACCACTGCGCTGGCCCGTCACGTCCGACCTTCTGCCATCAACTCCCGACTTCATCATGCTCCGGGCAGTTCATCGTGGTGCTGGTACTTCCGCTGCCCGGCCGAACCGTTCCTTACGATGTGAGAAACACTAGCCCCAGCGGCCCCGATTGTCTACTGCGGCGAACATAGATTTTCGGGGGTCGCGGTTCCTCGTCGGAAGGCGTGCCGTGGTCCGCGCGTCGAGACGCCCAGCAGGTAGGCCGCCCTGGCGCAGCCGGGGAACGGCCGGCTCGAGCGTCCCGGCCCGGGTATCCCACTCCCGCTGCCGGCGGTTGCGGCCTATCGCCACCTTGTGCCGCCACGGCTGGTTCATCGCCCCGGTACGGGCATGCTGGCAAGATGTCGCCTCTGGACGCGAGACGAACGATGTGGTGTGTCAACGCGATGAGGCATCGTAAAAGTCACGGGCTGCTGCAGGTGAGTGTGGGCGATGCCGGTGATCCGTTGGCCAGGAACCCGAACGTGGCGGAGGCGTTCGCGCCCAGCGAGCCGTTCCAGCTCACGTTCTTCACCGTCACCTCGGAACCGCTGATACTCAAGGTGCCGTTCCAGAGCTGGCTGATCGTCTGCCCGCCGGCCAAGGTCCAGCGTGCTGTCCAACCGTTTATCCCTGAGGCCCCGGTACGCACCGTCACCTCGCCCTGGAACCCGCCGGGCCAGGAGTTGACCGTCGCGTAGGTGGCCGAGCACGCGCCGCCGCCCGGCGACGGGCTCGCGGACGGTGAAGGCGAGGGGGACGGGCTCGCGGACGGCGAAGGCGACGGGGACGTTCCCTTGTACTCCGCGGCCACCTTGGCCAGGTCCGTTCCCGTCCCCCTCATGTAGGTCTGGTTGACCCACGAGGTGAATGCGGTTTGGACGGCCGATGACGAGGTGCCCGACCACCGCTCCTCTTTGTCCTGGTCGAAATAGACGACGTTCTTCAGGTCGGGGTAGCGGCCTGACTGCAGGGTGGACGCCATGTCGTTGATCCACTGGGCCTTGTTGCCGCCATCCTCGCTGGAGCCGACCTCGCCGATCATAACCGGGCGCCTCGGGGCGACGGCGCGTGCCTTGGCGTAGGCGCTGGCGAACAACGAGTCGAAGCTCGTCCAGTAGTTGCCGGCGGGGTCCCCAACCACGGGTGGTCAGTCTCAGCTCGATCACCCACAAGAATGCCCACCTCGACTTCGACGACCTGATGTTCGAACGCGACTATCGAGCCGCTCCCGCTTACGGCCGGTCCAAGCTCGCCACCACGATCTTCGCCGTCGAGCTGGACCGCCGCCTGCGCGCCGCCGGATCGCCGATTATCAGCACGCTGGCCCACCCCGGCCTCACCCGCACCAACCTCACTCCGCGAGCCTGGGAGCACCGCGGCCGGTTCGGGCAGGCGATCGCAAGGCTCGGCCTGCTGGTCACCCAGCCGGTGGAACGCGGCGCGCTGCCGCGACCGACCCCGGGGTGCGGGGCGGCCAGTTCTTCGGGCCATCCGGGCGCTGGGAGATGCGGGGTCCGGTCGCCGAGGCCCGGCTCAGCCGCGAGGCGGCCGATCCGGCCGTCGGCAAGCGGCTCTGGGCGGCGGCCGGGGAACTGACCGGCGTCAGCTACCTGTGAACCCTGTGATCACCGGCCAATGCGCGGCCAGCTTGATGGTGGTGTCCTCGGCGGCCGTGGCGGCCTGCTCAACTTTGCGTTCCAGATCGGTGGTGCGTCCTTCAGCAAGCTCTCGTGCGACTCGGTCAACAAGAAGGCCGTCGAAACCAAGTCCAGGCGGTTTGTTGCACGGCGTATGCTAACTGGTTCGTGAAGGGTGGGCTGCTGGTCGCGGGGACCACATCGGATGCGGGCAAGAGCGTCGTCACCGCCGGGATCTGCCGGTGGCTGGCCCGGCAGGGCGTACGCGTTGCGCCATTCAAGGCGCAGAACATGTCGCTCAACTCCTACGTCACTGTCGACGGCGCCGAAATCGGACGCGCTCAAGCCGTCCAAGCGGCAGCGTGTGGCCTGGAGCCGACCGCCGACATGAATCCGATCCTGCTCAAACCCGGCAGCGACCGTCGCAGCCACGTCGTGATCCGTGGCCGCCCCGTTGCCGACGTGGACGCCACGCAATACAACGCCCACCGCGATGAACTGCGCGCGATCGCCGTAGAGTCCTACCGGCGACTGGCCAATGAGTTCGACGTGGTGGTCTGTGAAGGGGCGGGCTCTCCCGCCGAGATCAATCTCCGGGCTGGGGACATCGCGAACATGGGGCTCGCCCGCGCGGTGAATCTGCCGGTCGTCGTGGTGGGCGACATCGACCGTGGCGGCGTTTTCGCCCATTTCTATGGCACCCTCGCCATCCTCGAACCCGCCGACCAAGCCCACATCTCCGGATTTATTGTGAACAAGTTTCGGGGGGCGCCAGAGTTGCTCGTGCCGGGGCTGGACATGATCGAGGAGCTGACTGGGCGGTGCGTATACGGCGTTCTGCCTTGGCTCGATGGACTCTGGATGGACGTCGAGGACTCCCTGTCCCTCGACACCCGGCCCCGGAACACACCCGCCATCGGGTCGCTGCGCGTGCGCGTTGTGCGCTATCCGCGCATCTCCAACTTTACTGACGTGGATGCCTTGGTCGCCGAACCCGGCGTCGAGGTCGGCTTCGCCGCCACCCCCGCCGAGTGCACCGATGCCGACCTGCTGATCCTGCCCGGTTCCCGCGCCACCGTAAATGACCTGGCCTGGCTGCGCGACACCGGCCTCGCCGACCTGATCACCCGAAGGACCGGCCCGGTACTTGGGATCTGCGGCGGATATCAGATGCTCGCCCGTACCATCACCGACCATGTCGAGTCGGGCGTGGGTGCCGTTCCAGGGCTCGGGCTGCTGCCCGCCGACGTCGTGTTCGCCCCTGGCAAGACTCGCGGGCGCCCGACCGGCGAAGGCTATGGCCACCCGGTACGTGCGTACGAGATCCACCACGGCGTCGTCACCCACGACGGCGGCGAGCCTTTCCTCGACGGCTGCCGCCTCGGCAACGTGTGGGGCACAACCTGGCACGGCACGCTGGAGAACGATGCCTTCCGTCGTGCCTTCCTCGCTGACGTGGCCCGCGCGGCGGGGCGGGAGTTCCGGCCCGATCCAACCCTGTCGTTCGCGGGGTTGCGCGAGGCGCGACTCGACGCGCTCGGCGACCTGATCGAGCAGAATGTCGATACTGACGCCCTTATCTCCCTCATAGAGGGCGGTCCCGCTCCCGGTCTTCGCACTCTTTCACTCGGCGCATTCTGATCTGTATTGACGCTGATATCCGGAACAGGTAGCGCCGAGGGTTTCACGGTCGCCGGCGTGGTGCCCCTTGAGTCCTCCGTTGCCGGTCGGGGGCTTCGGTTCTCAGTCCTGACGCGGGCGCGGGGTGCGGCGCAGGAGGTATGTGTCCATGATCCATCCTTTGCGGGTGCGGGCACTCGCACGCAGTTCGCGGATGCGGTCGCCCACTTCGGTCACTGGCCCGGACACGAGGAGCTCGTCCGAGGTGCCCAGGTAGGCGCCCCAGTAGATGGTGTAGTCGTCGAGGCCGATGTAGGAGGAGTGGGCGTCCAGCATGACGACCGTGTCGTCGGCGGTGGGGCCATCCTCGGCCAGGCGGCGGCCGGTAGTGAGATGGACGGGCCGACCGACCTGGGTGAGGCTGGTGCGGTGGCGGGCGGTCAGAGCGGCCACCGCGCTGATGCCGGGGATCACCTCGTAGTCGAAGGAGACGTTCCCGCGGTCCAGGATCTCTTCGACGATGGCCAGGGTGCTGTCGTACACGCCCGGGTCGCCCCAGACGAGGAACGCCCCGGTCTGGTTCTCACCCAGCTCCTCGGCGATGAGCGTTTCGCAGGCCAGCGCGCGACGCGAGCGCCAGTCCGCCACGGCATCTGTGTAGGCGGGAGTGGTCCGGTCGCGCTCCGGGTCGCGGGCCTCGGCGATGCGGTACGGCGGACGGCCGTGTTCCTTGATCAATTCATGCCTGAGCTCGATCAGCTCGTGCTTGGCCTCGCCCTTGTCGACGATGAAGAAGACGTCGGTGGCGGCGATGGCCTTGGCCGCCTGGAGGGTGAGGTGGTCGGGATCTCCGGCGCCGATGCCGATGACGAGTAGCCGCTTCACCCGTAGGAGTGTAGGCACTGGCGGGTGGCCGGACGCGACCGGCCATGCCGAAAGCCTCGATATACGATATTGCTCGCGAATCACCTGAGGAGGGTCGTGAATCTGGTCGAGCAGGGGGAGGGGTTCGCCGATTTCTGGCGGGAGCGGCATCTGTGCACGCTCGCCACGGCGCATCCCGGCGGGCCGCCGCACGTGGTGCCGGTGGGCGCGACCTTGGATTTGGCGACCGGCATCGCCCGGGTGATCACTTCGGGGACCTCGTACAAGGCCCGGCTCATCGGCGAGGACGGCGCGCTGGTGGCGCTGTGCCAGGTGGACGGCCGCCGGTGGTCGACGCTGGAGGGCCGGGCCGTGCTGCGGACCGAGCCGGAGCAGGTGGCCGACGCCGAGCGCCGCTACGCCGGACGCTACAAGCCGCCCCGCCCGAACCCGTCCAGGGTGGTAGTGGAGATCACGGTGACGCGCGTGCTGGGCAACGTGTGATCACCGTCGTCGGCATCGGCGCGGACGGCTGGGACGGACTGCCGGCCGAGTCGCGGCGGGTGGTGGAGGCGGCGGAGGTGCTCATGGGCGGTCCCCGCCAGCTCGACCTCGTCCCCGCGTCGGCCACCGAGCGGGTGGCCTGGCCGTCGCCGCTGCTGCCCGCGCTGCCGGGACTCGTCGAGAGGTACGCGGACCGCGAGGTGTGCGTGCTGGCCAGCGGCGATCCGATGTTCTACGGCATCGGCTCCACGCTGGTGCGGCTGCTGGGCACGGCACGGGTCAGGGTGCTGCCGCATCTGTCGTCGCTGTCGCTGGCGTGCGCCCGGCTCGGCTGGCCGGTCGAGGAGGTGGACGTGATCAGTCTCGTGGGCCGTCCGCCCGCGGCGCTGAACGCCGCCCTGCTGCCCAGAAGGCGGATCATCGTGCTCGGCGCGGGCCGCGGCTCGCCGTCCCAGGTCGCCCGAGCGCTGGTCGAGCGGGGATACGGGCCCAGCACGATGACGGTGCTGTCGGATCTGGGCGCGGTCTCGGAGTCCGAGGTGCGTGGTCGGGCGGACGACTGGGCGGCGCAGGCGCCCTCGGCGCTGAACGTGATCGCCGTCGAGTGTGTCGCAGAGCCCGGCGCAGAGCCGCTGGCACGTGTCCCGGGGCTGCCGGACTCGGCGTTCGAGCACGACGGGCAGCTCACGAAGCGGGAGATGCGCGCGGTCAGCCTGTCGCGGCTCGCGCCGTTGCCGGGGGAACTGTTGTGGGACGTGGGCGCGGGAGCGGGCAGCATCGCCATCGAGTGGATGCGCAGCCACCCCTCGTGCGCGGCTGTGGCGATCGAGCGCAGGGCTGACCGCGCCGCCGCCATCCGACGCAACGCCGACCGGCTGGGCGTGCCGTCGCTGCGCGTCGTGGAGGGAAGGGCGCCGGCGGCGCTCGACGGCCTCCCCTCGCCGGACGCGGTGTTCGTCGGCGGCGGTGCCACCACGCCCGGCCTGCTGGAACGCTGCTGGGATGCGCTGCGGCCCGGCGGCCGGCTCGTGGTCAACGCCGTCACCATGGAATCGGAGTCGGTGATGGGCCAGTGGTACGGCCGACTCGGCGGCGACCTGGTCAGGCTGTCCGTGCAACGGGCCTCGCCCGTGGGCGCCTTCACCGGATGGCGGGCCGCGATGCCGGTGACCGTGTGGTCGGTCACCAGGAAGGAAGTGCCGTGACCGTCTACTTCATCGGGGCTGGCCCGGGGGCCGCCGATCTGATCACGCTGCGCGGGCTGCGGCGGCTCCAGACCTCGCCGGTGTGCCTGTACGCGGGCTCGCTGGTGCCGCGCGAGCTGCTGGAGTCGTGCCCGTCGGACGCGCGGCTGGTGGACACGGCGAACCTGACGCTCGACGAGATCGTCGCGGAGCTGCTCACCGCGCACCGGGCCGGGCTGGACGTGGCGCGGCTGCACTCGGGAGACCCGTCGGTGTTCAGCGCGGTGGCCGAGCAGATGCGCCGGCTGGACGCGCTGGAGGTGCCGTACGAGGTAGTGCCCGGGGTGCCCGCGTTCGCGGCGGCCGCAGCCTCCCTGGGCCGGGAGCTCACCGTGCCCGGCGTCGGTCAGACGATCATCTTGACCCGCACGTCGGTCCGGGCGACGCCGATGCCGGACGGCGAGGACCTGGCCACGCTGGGCGCGAGCGGGGCCACGATGGTGCTGCATCTGGCCGTGCAGCGGATCGACGCCGTGGTGGCGGAGCTACTGCCGTCGTACGGCTCGGACTGCCCGGTCGCCGTGGTGGCGCGGGCGAGCAGGGCGGACGAGGTGATCCTGCGCGGCACGCTGGCGGACATCGCCGGGCAGGTGCACGAGGCCGGGATCCGGCGTACGGCGGTGATCGTCGTCGGGCGGGTGCTGTCGGCGTCGCAGTTCCCCGACAGCCACCTCTACAGCGCGGACCGGGTCAGGCAGTGAGACGGGTCCTCATCCTGGGTGGCACGGCCGAGGCACGGGCGCTCGCCGCCGAACTGGCCGCCGATCCGGGCATGCGGGTGGTGTCGTCGCTCGCCGGGCGGGTGACCGATCCGCGGCTTCCCGCCGGGCAGGTGCGGATGGGCGGGTTCGGCGGGCCGGACGGGCTGACCGCCTGGCTGGCCGCCGAGCGCATCGACGCGATGGTGGACGCCACCCACCCGTTCGCGGCCCGGATGACGGCCTCGGCGGCCGAGGCGGCGGCCCGCACCGGTGTGCCGCTGTTGATCCTGCGCCGGCCGGGCTGGCGGGAAGGGCCCGGCGACGACTGGCAGCGGGTCGCCTCCCTGGCCGAGGCGGCGACCCGGCTGCACGGGATGGCACGACAGCACGGGCCGGCCCGGGTATTCCTCACCACCGGGCGGCGCAGCCTGCCGGTCTTCACCGGGCTGGCCGGTGTTTGGCTGCTGGCCAGGTCGGTGGATCCGCCGGAGCCGCCGGTGCCGGACAACGTGCACGTGCTGCTCGATCGCGGGCCGTACACGGTGGCGGGCGAGCGGGCCCTCATCCGGGAGCACCGCCTGGACGTGCTGGTCACCAAGGACAGCGGTGGCCGGATGACCACCGCCAAACTGGTCGCGGCCCGCGAGCTCGGGCTTCCGGTGATCATGGTGGACCGGCCGCCCCTGCCGATCGGTGTCCGTACGGTGGAGACGGTCGGCGCGGCGGTTACCTGGCTCCACAAACGGCGCGATCACGGGTAGCGGCGCGGGGTGTACACGCCGCCGTTGCCGGTCACCCGGGTGGTCGAGGAGCCGATGATCAGCAGGCAGCGCATGTCCACCTGGGCGGGGTCCAGCTCGCCGAGCGTGGTGACGGTGACGCTCTCCTCGTCGCCACCGACGTCGCGCCCGATCACCACGGGGGTGGCGGCGTCGCGATGCTCCAGCAGCAGGTCCCGGGCGGCGGCGAGCTGCCAGGTGCGGCTGCGCGAGGCCGGGTTATAGAGCGCCAGGACCAGGTCGGCCCGCGCCGCGGCGGTCAGCCGGTCCGCCACCACCTCCCACGGCTTGAGCAGGTCCGACAGCGACAGCACACAGTAGTCGTGGCCGAGCGGCGCGCCGACCCGGCTGGCCACCGCCTGCGCGGCGGTCAGCCCGGGGACGATCCGCACCGGCACGTCGGGGTAGTCGGCCGCCGCCTCCAGCACGGCGCTGGCCATGGCGAACACACCGGGATCGCCGGAGGACACCACGGCCACCCGCGCTCCCTCGCGGGCCAGCTCCAGCGCGTGCCTGGCGCGTTCCGCCTCCACGCGGTTGTCGGTGCGGTGGCGGCGCTGGCGCGGGTTCGGTGCCACCCGATCCACGTACGGGCCGTATCCGACCAGGTCGGTGGCGGCGGCCAAGGCCTCCTGCGCCTCGGGGGTGAGCCAGGGACGCCCGGCGGGGCCGAGCCCCACCACGGCCACCTCCCCGGCGGATTCGACGGAAGCGGGCTCGGGCACGAACGTGCGCTCGGCCCATTGACTAGAGGTGGGGCTGGCGAGCAGGGCCAGCGAGAAGTACGGCACCCCGTCGGGGTCGACGTCCTTGAGCGGCGCGGCCCGTTCGGCACCCATGGTCGCGCGCTCGACGTACCAGGCCTCGTCCAGCCGCCCGGCCTCGACCAGCGCGTCACGGACCTTGGTGAACGTCCTGCCCAGCTTGAGGACCGCCGCCGAGTCGGTGGCGCGCAGCCGCTCGGTGAGTTCCTCGGCGGGCAGCGTGCCGGGCAGCACGGTGAGCACCTCATCCCGCTCGACCAGCGGCCGGCCCAGCACGGCCGAGGCGGCGCTGACGGAGGTCACGCCGGGCACCACCTCGGTCGGATAGCGGTGGGCGAGCCGCTTGTGCATGTGCATGTACGACCCGTAGAACAGTGGGTCGCCCTCACTCAGCACCACCACGATCCGGCCCGCGTCCAGATGCGCGGCCAGCCGCTCGGCGCAGTCGGCGTAGAAGTCGTCGAGCGCGCCCTGGTAGCCGCCGGGATGGTCGGTGGTCTCCGTGGTCAGCGGATAGAGGAGCAGCTCCTCGATCTGCCCTTCGCGCATGTACGGCAGAGCGATGGAACGGGCGATGCTGCGGCCGTGCCTGGCGGCGTGGTAGGCGATCACGTCGGCCTCGCCGATCAGCCGGGCGGTCTTGACGGTGACCAGTTCGGGGTCTCCGGGGCCGAGTCCCACCCCGTACAGCCGTCCTGCCATCGTGATCACTCCGTCTCGCTGGCGATGGCGTTGACCGCCGCCGCAGTCATCGCACTGCCGCCGCGACGGCCGTGCACCACCAGATACTCCAGGCCGCTGTCCGCCAGCGCCTGCTTGGACTCCACCGCGCCGATGAAACCGACCGGGATGCCGAGCACCGCGGCAGGCCTGGCGGCCCCTTCTTCGATCAGTTCGAGCAGCCGGAAAAGTGCGGTCGGGGCGTTGCCGATCGCGACCACCGCGCCGTCGAGACGGTCGCGCCACAGTTCCAGTGCGGCGGCGCTGCGGGTGGTGCCGAGCCGTTCGGCCAGTTCGGGTACGGCGGGCTCGCCGAGCGTGCACACCACGTCGTTGCCGGCGGGCAGCCTGCGCCTGGTCACGCCGGAGGCGACCATCATGGAGTCGCACAGCACGGGTGCGCCGCGGTGCAGCGCCTCGCGGGCGCGGGTGACCACGGCGGGAGACCAGCCCAGGTCGGCGACGAGGTCGGTCATCCCGCAGGCGTGGATCATTCGTACCGCCACCTGGGCCACGTCGGGAGGCATCCCGGTGAGATCGGCCTCGGCGCGGATGGTCGCGAACGAGCGGCGGTAGATCTCGGCGCCGTCGCGAATGTAGTCGTTCACTGCTGCCTCTCCTGGTAGCCGTCGGTTGTGGCGATCATCTGGACGACCCGGCCGGGTGGCAGCCCACAACGTCGCGCGCAGCCGGCCCAATGAACGGGCGTGTCCCGGGCCCCGTCCAGGGCGGCCACCCAGCGCCGTGCGTCGGCCTGGACGTCCGCCAGCGACTTCGCGCAGCCGGGACGCCCGGTGCAGGCGGTGACGCCCGCCCACGGCGAGTCCGGATCGGTGACGAGCCCGGCGACGTCCAGCGCCTCGGCCGCCCGGTCCGCTTCGGCCGGGGACAGATCCGGCAGCACCGCGGTCCGCCAGGGGGTCAGCCGAATGTGGTCGCCGATGTCCGCGAGCGTCCGGGCCTGGGCGGCCGACAGCCTGCCGAGCGGCACCAGGGCTTCGATGGCGACCCTGCCGTCGCGCTGCGCGTGGCGTTCGGCGCGGCGGACTCCCCGCGGCCGCCGCACCTCGAAACCCGAGCTCCCCGAGAAACCCGAGCTCCCCGAGAAACCCGAGCTCCCCGAGAAACCCGAGGCGGTGGAGGCCCTGAGCCCGGCCATGGCGCCGTCCAGCCGAGCGGCGATGCGAGCGGGCCCGTTCTCCAGCTCGCGGATCCGCCATGCACCACGGCTCGCCGCCCCAGTGCCGCCCACCGCTGCGGTGCCGCCGGCCTCGGCCTGCGCGGCCCGTTCGTCGAGGAAGGCGTCCGCTGCGGCGATCATGAGCGAGGCCGCCGACTCGGGGTGCGTGGTCAGCCCGCTGTCGGAGCCCGCCAGCAGCAACCGAGCCCCGGTCCGGTGTTCGGCCGCGAACGTGACGTCGGCGCCGAGCCCGGCGACGTCTCCGGTGCCGTCGTCCAGCGCGAACAGGAACCGTCCGGGGAGCCCGGCCAGCCGGGGGCGGGCGCATAGCTCCCGGTCCAGCGCCTCGACCAGCGGTTGGGTGGCGAGCAGGCCCGCGTGGCCGCGCCCGCCGAGCGGCGAGGCGACGATGTTGCGCACCCGCTCGTGCGCGGCCGACGGCAGCAGCCCGGCCGCGGCCATCCGCTCGGCGAAGGCGGCGGGCGAGCGCAGGCCGCGGACCTGGACGTTCGCCCGGGAGGTCAGCTCGATCACCCCCGAGCCCAGCTCCGCGGCGCAAGTGGCCAGCTCGCATAGTTGCACGGGGGAGACCGCCCCGCCCGGCAGGCGGACCCGGGCCAGCGGGCCGTCGATCGCCTCGTGCACCTGAAGCGCTCCCGGACAGGCGTCCGAGCGCTCACGTCCAGAAAAGTCGCATATCGACACGGTGAGGATGGTAGCGCCAGTTATTTCGGAGGCTTTTGTGTCGTAGGCTCCTCGGTAGGCGATGGCAATGGGAGGAAGCCGGTGTGAAACCGGCGCGGTCCCGCCACTGTGACCGGGGAGCGAACCCCACCGCAGGCCACTGCCCGGCGACGGGTGGGAAGGCCGGGGGAGCGTCGATCCGGGAGCCAGGAGACTCCTGCCGTCGTGACATCCGCGACCGGGGCGAGGACCCCGAGGGAGGATTGCGTCGTGCCAGGCGACAGCCGTACCGTCCTGCTGCTCTCGACTTCCGACACCGACCTGCTGAGCGCCCGTGCCAGCGGTGCGGCCTACCGCCTGGGCAACCCGGCCCGGCTCGGGGTGGACGACCTGCCCGACCTCGTGGCGGACACCGACCTTGTGGTGGTGCGCCTGCTGGGCGGGCGACGAGCCTGGGAGGAGGGGCTGGACGCGCTGCTGGCCGGTCCCCGTCCTGTCGTGGTGCTGGGCGGCGAACAGGCACCGGACGCCGAGTTGATGGAGCTTTCCACGGTCAGCCAGGGTGTCTGCGCCGAGGCGCACGCCTACCTGGCCCATGGCGGCCCGGTCAACCTGGCGGAACTGCACGCGTTCCTGTCCGACACGGTGCTGCTGACCGGTCACGGGTTCGCGCCGCCCGAGCCCGCTCCCTCCTGGGGACGGCTGGAGCGTACGGCTCGGAACCAGCACGGGCCGGTGGTGGGTGTGCTGTACTACCGGGCGCACCATATGGCGGGCAACACCGGTTTCGTCGAGACCCTCTGCGCCGCCGTCGAGGAAGCGGGCGGCCAGGCGCTGCCGGTCTTCTGCTCGTCGCTACGCACGGCCGAGCCCGAACTGCTCGACACGCTGCGCTCCGCCGACGCGCTGGTGGTGACCGTGCTGGCGGCGGGCGGCACCCGGCCGGCCACGGCCGGCGCGGGCGGCGACGACGAGGCGTGGGACGTGGGCGCCCTGGCCGAGCTGGACGTGCCGATCCTGCAGGGGCTCTGCCTGACCAGCAGCAGGCAGGCGTGGCAGGACAGCGACGATGGGCTGTCACCGCTGGACGCGGCCTCGCAGGTGGCGATTCCCGAGTTCGACGGCCGCATCATCACCGTGCCGTTCTCGTTCAAGGAGATCGACGAGGACGGGCTGACCGTCTACGTGGCCGACGCCGAGCGGGCCGCCCGGGTGGCGGGCATCGCCGTACGGCATGGCCTGCTGCGGCACACCCCGCCCGCGCAGCGGCGGCTGGTCGTGATGCTGTCGGCTTACCCGACCAAGCACTCCCGGATCGGCAACGCCGTCGGACTGGACACCCCCGCCAGCACCGTACGGCTGCTGGCCCGGCTCGCCGAGGCGGGCTACGACCTGGGCGAGGGTTTCCCCGGGGTGGCCGAGCAGGACGGCGACGCGCTGATCCACGCCCTGATCGCCGCCGGCGGACAGGACCCCGACTGGCTGACCGAGGAGCAGCTGGCGGGCAATCCGGTGCGCATCTCCGCCGCCTCCTACGAGCGCTGGTATCGGACGCTGCCCGAAAGCCTGCGGGCGGATATGGAGCGGCACTGGGGGCCGCCCCCCGGCGAGCTGTTCGTGCACGAAGGGGACATCGTGCTGGCCGCGCTCCGGGCCGGGAACGTGGTGGTGATGGTGCAGCCGCCGCGCGGCTTCGGGGAGAACCCGATCGCCATCTACCACGACCCCGACCTGCCGCCCAGCCATCACTACCTGGCCGCCTACCATTGGTTGTCAGACGAATACGGTGCACATGCGATCGTGCATGTGGGCAAGCACGGCAACCTGGAATGGCTGCCGGGCAAGGCCGCGGGCATGTCCGCCGCCTGCGGCACCGACGCCGCCATCGGCGACCTGCCGCTGATCTATCCGTTCCTGGTCAATGATCCGGGTGAGGGCACGCAGGCCAAGCGGCGGGCGCACGCCGTGCTGGTCGACCACCTGGTGCCGCCCATGGCCCGCGCCGAGAGCTATGGCGACATCGCGCGGCTGGAGCAGCTGCTGGACGAGCACGCCACCATCGCCGCCATGGACCCGGCCAAGCTGCCCGCGATCCGGGCGCAGATCTGGACGTTGATCCAGGCGGCCCGGCTCGATCACGACCTCGGGCTGACGGATCGGCCGCAGGACAGCAAGTTCGACGACTTCATCCTGCACGTGGACGGCTGGCTGTGCGAGGTCAAGGACGTGCAGATCCGTGACGGCCTGCACGTGCTCGGGCAGGCGCCCACCGGGCAGGCCCGAACAAACCTCGTGCTCGCGATGCTGCGGGCCCGGCAGATGTGGTCGGGCCGGGAGACCCTGCCCGGGCTGCGTGAGGCGTTGGGGATGGTCGAGGACGGCACGGCCGAGCTGACGGCCGTCGACCGGTTCGAAGCGGTCGCCCGCGAGCTGGTGGAGGGGATGGAGGAGCGGGGCTGGGCGGTGGAAGGGGCGGCCGAGGTCGCCCGCGCCGTCCTCGGCGGAGAGCTCCCCGAGGAGAGAGCCGAGCTCGTCACGCGGATCCTCACCTTCGCGGCGACCGAGATGGTGCCGCGCCTGGCGCGCACCACCGACGAGCTCGACCATCTGCTGCACGCCCTGGACGGCGGGTACGTGCCCGCCGGGCCGAGTGGCTCACCGCTGCGCGGCCTGGTCAACGTGCTGCCGACCGGCCGCAACTTCTACTCCGTCGATCCCCGCGCGGTCCCGAGCCGCCTGGCCTGGGAGACCGGCCAGGCGATGGCCGACTCGCTGCTGGCGCGCTACCGCGCGGACACCGGCGAGTGGCCGCGCTCGGTGGGACTGTCCATCTGGGGCACCAGCGCCATGCGCACGGCGGGCGACGACGTGGCCGAGGTGCTCGCCCTGCTCGGCGTCCGCCCCGCGTGGGACGAGGCGTCGCGCCGCGTGACGCGCCTGGAGCCGATCGACCTCGAGGAGCTCGGCCGGCCCAGGATCGACGTGACGGTCCGCATCAGCGGCTTCTTCCGCGACGCCTTCCCGCACGTGGTCGCCATGCTCGACGACGCCGTACGGCTGGCCGCCGCCCTGGACGAGCCGCATGAGGAAAACTACGTGCGCGCCCACGTCGCCGCGACGGGCGGGGACGAGCGACGGGCGACGATGCGTATTTTCGGCTCGGCGCCCGGCGCGTACGGCGCCGGGCTGCTGCCGCTCATCGACAGCCGCAACTGGCACGACGACGCCGACCTGGCCGAGGTGTACGCGGTGTGGGGCGGCTTCGCCTACGGCCGCGACCTCGACGGTGTGGCCGCGCGGCCACAGATGGAGGACGCCTACCGCAGGATCGCCGTGGCGGCCAAGAACGTCGACACGCACGAACACGACATCGCCGACTCCGACGACTACTTCCAGTACCACGGCGGCATGATCGCCACCGTCCGCGCGCTCACCGGGCGGGCGCCGGCCGCGTACATCGGGGACAGCACCCGGCCGGACGCGGTCCGCACCCGGACGCTGTCGGAGGAGACCTCGCGGATCTTCCGCGCTCGCGTGGTCAACCCGCGGTGGCTGGCTGCGATGCGGCGGCACGGCTACAAGGGCGCCTTCGAGCTGGCCGCCACCGTCGACTACCTGTTCGGCTACGACGCCACCACGGGTGTGGTGGCCGACTGGATGTACGACAAGCTGGCCGAGACGTACGTGCTCGACCCCGAGAACCAGGAGTTCATGCAGCGGTCGAACCCGTGGGCGCTGCACGGCATAGCCGAACGGCTGCTGGAGGCGGCAGAACGCGGCATGTGGGAGCACCCCGACCCGGAGATCCTGAACGGGCTCCGCGAGACCTACCTCAAGACCGAGGGCGACCTGGAGGACGACACCAGCCGCTGAGCCAGCTCGGGCCTGCCGGCCCAGTGCAGGTGCAGGTACGACGCGGTCAGCAGGGCGTCGCCGAAACCGTCGCCGGAACCATTGGCGCCGCCGCCCGCCCAGCGGAACAGCGGCGCGTGGTCGTAGTCGGCGGCGGTCCGGTGGAACTCGTGCCCCCGGAACCGCTCGCCCGCCTTCGTCAGCAGCGACGGTCGCAACGCGACGGCCTCCCGATATCCGAGGGTCAGCCTGGACGTCATCCTGGCGCGGGCCGGCACGCGCCCGCACATCCGCTGCCCGTCCAGTTCCTCGCACAGGTAGAGCAGCCCCGCGCACTCCGCCGCGATCGGCCCGGCGAAGGCCGCCACCTGTTCGCGCAGCGGCTCGTTGGCGGCCAGCTCGGCGGCGTACATCTCGGGGAATCCGCCGCCCAGCACGAGGGCGGCGGTGCCGTCCGGCAGCCGCTCGTCCCGCAGCGGGTCGAACACCGCGACGTCGGCGCCCGCCGCCCGCAGCAGCTCGACGTGCTCGGCGTAGCCGAACGTGAACGCGGCCCCGCCCGCCACCGCAACCACCGGCCGGTGCGGGAACGACCCGGGCGGCGGCGCCCAGGGGGAGGCGGTCAGCGGGGGAGCCGATCCGGCCAGTCGCAGCAGCGCGTCCAGATCGCACGAGCCGGCCACCAGCGCGGCCAGCCGGTCCACCGAGGCCACGGCCTCGGCCTGCCGCTCGGCCGCCGGCACCAGCCCCAGATGCCGCGACGGCGTGACCACGGCGTCGTCGCGGCGGATCGCCCCCAGCACCGGCACGCCCGCCGCCTCCAGCGCGGCCCGGCACAGCTCCTCGTGCCGGGCCGAGCCGACCCGGTTCAGCACCACCCCGCCCACGCGCACCCGCGGATCGAACGTGGCGAAACCGTGCACCACGGCCGCCACCGACCGGCTCTGCCGCGCCACATCCACAACCAGCACCACCGGCGCTTCGAGCAGCCTCGCCAGGTGCGCCGTCGAGGCGAAGTCGGTCTCGCCTCTGCCGTCGAACAGGCCCATCACGCCCTCGACCACGGCCACGTCGCAGCCCGCCGCGCCATGCAGGAACAGCGGTGCGACGAGGTCCTCACCCACGAGCCACGGATCCAGATTGCGCCCGGGACGTCCGGCCGCCAGCGCGTGATAGCCCGGGTCGATGTAGTCCGGCCCCACCTTGTGCGGCGAGACCCGCAGCCCGCGCGCCCGCAGCGCCGCCATCAGCCCCGTGGCCACCGTCGTCTTGCCGCTGCCCGACGACGGCGCCGCGACGACGAGCCGTGGGACTACCACTCGATGCCTTTCTGCCCTTTCTGGCCGACGTCCATGGGATGGCGCACCTTGCCCATCTCCGTCACCAGATCGGCCACCTCGATCAGGCGCTCGGGCGCGTCCCTGCCGGTGATCACCACGTGCTGGTTGCCCGGCCGCGCGGTGAGCGCCGCCAGCACGTCGTCCAGATCCAGCCAGCCCCACTTCAGCGGGTAGGTGAACTCGTCCAGCACATAGAACCGGTACGTCTCGGCCGCCAGATCACGCTTGATCTGCTGCCACCCCTCGCGGGCGTCGGCCGCGTGATCCTCCTCGGTGCCCGGCCGCTGGATCCACGACCAGCCCTCGCCCATCTTGTGCCAGGTCACCGGGCCGCCCTCGCCGGACTCGCCGAGCACCTTCAGCGCCCGTTCCTCGCCGATGCGCCATTTAGCCGACTTCACGAACTGGAACACGCCCACCGGCCAGCCCTGGTTCCACGCCCGCAGCGCCATCCCGAAAGCGGCCGTCGACTTGCCCTTACCCGGGCCGGTGTGGACCATCAGCAGCGGCCTGGTACGACGCTGACGCGTGGTGAGCCCGTCGTCGGGCACCATGGCCGGCTTTCCCTGCGGCATGATCAGGCCGCCTTCCTGTAGTCGCGGACGACCGACCCGAGGTCGGCCAGGGAGTCGAGGGAGACGAGCCGGGCACGCAACCGGGACGCCAGACGGACCGCCAGGCCGAGCCGCACCGGCCCGCTCTCGCAGTCCACGACCACCGCCGCCGTGCCCTCCAGCAGGGCGGCGGCGCGGTCCACCTCGCCGCCCGCCGTCGCGCGCCCGTCGGTCACCAGCACCAGCAACGGACGCCTGGCCGGATCGCGCAGCCGCTCCACCCGCAGCACCTCGGCCGCGCGGGTCAGCCCCGCCGCCAGCGGTGTACGCCCGCCGGTGGGCAGTGAGCGCAACCGTGCGGCGCCCGCCTCGACCGACGAGGTCGGCGGTAGGGCTACCTGCGCGTCCGCACCTCGGAAGGTGACCAGCCCGACCTTGTCCCGCCGCTGATAAGCATCGAGCAGCAGGCTCAGCACCGCCGTCTTGACCGAGCTCATCCGCCTGCGCGCGGCCATCGAACCGCTGGCGTCCACCACGAACAGCACGAGGTTACCCTCGCGGCCCTCGCGGACCACCTCACGCAGGTCGTCCCCGCGTAGCACCAGCCCGGGGCCGCGCCGCCCGCGCTCCCGCTGGTGGGGCGCCGCCGCCAGCAGCGTCGCCGTGACGTGCAGGTCGCGCACCTGGCCGGTCGGACGGCGCGCGCCGGTGCTCCGGCCGTGCCGGGTCCGTGAACGTGACCGTCGGCCCGCCGAGCCCTCGCCGATCCCCGGCACCTGCAGGAGCGGCACCCGGTGGGGCGCGGCCACCTCGGCGACGTGGCCGGTCGCCTGCGGCCCGGCCTCCGGCGGTTCCGCCGCGCTTTCACCGGCCCGGTCCTGGCCCGCGCCGTCGTCCGTCTCCGGCCGTTCGGCGGCGGCCGGACGCTCCGGCGCCGTCGCACGCTCCGTCTCCGCCGGATCGCGATGCGCCGGTGGTTCCGTGTCTTCGGCCGGCGGCGGCGCGCCCGGCGGGCGGGAGTCCTGCCCCGGCCCTCCGCCGTCGGGCCCCCCGTTGTCGGGCCCCCCGTTGTCGGGGCCGCCGCCGTCGGGGTCGTCGTCGTCCGACGTGCGATCGAGCAGCTCGTCGAGCAGTTTCTCGTCGAGCCCCGGCGCGTCGAACGGGTCGCGCCGCCTGCGGTGCGGCAGCGACAGCCGGGCCGCGGCGCGTACGTCCTCGGTGGTCACCGCGTCGCGCCCCTGCCAGGCGGCGTGGGCGATGGCCGCGTTCGCGGTCACCAGGTCGGCCCGCAGGCCGTCCACCTCGAACGCAGCGCACACCGTGGCGATCTGCCGCAGCCGCGCGTCCGGTAGCCGCACCTCCGGCACCAGGGCCCGGGCGGTGGCGATCCGGGCGGCCAGGGCCGACTCCTCCTGCTCCCACCGGGCGGCGAACGCCGCGGCGTCGGCGTCGAAGGCCAGCCGGCGCCGCACCACCTCGGCCCGCTCCGCGGGATCGCGCGACGCCCTGACCTCGACGGTCAGCCCGAACCTGTCCAGGAGCTGCGGGCGCAGCTCTCCCTCCTCCGGGTTCATCGTGCCCACCAGCAGGAACCGGGCGGCGTGGCGCACCGACACCGACTCGCGTTCGACGTAGCAGGTCCCCAGCGCGGCCGCGTCGAGCAGCAGGTCCACGAGATGGTCGTGCAGCAGGTTCACCTCGTCCACGTACAGCACGCCGCGGTGGGCGGCCGCCAGCAGGCCAGGCTCGAACGCCTTCACCCCCTCCGTCAGCGCCCGCTCCACGTCGAGCGACCCGACCAGGCGGTCCTCCGAGGCGCCGACCGGCAGCTCCACCAGGGCGGCCGCGCGGGTCACGCCCTCGGCGCCGGGCTCGTGCGGGCCGTCGGGGCATCGCGGATCGGGCGCGTCGGGATCGCAGGCGAACCGGCAGCCCTGCACCACGTCGACCGCCGGCAGCTGGGCCGCGAGCGCGCGCACGATCGTGGATTTCGCCGTGCCCTTCTCCCCGCGCACCAGCACGCCGCCCACCCGGGGCGAGACCGCGTTGAGCACCAGCGCCAGCTTCAGGTCGTCGAGCCCGACGACCGCGCTGAACGGATACGTGACGATCAAATCGGAACCTTCCGGTTGACATGGGCGACGCGCCAGCCGTCCCGGGTGACGGTCAGTTCGGTGGTGGACAGGGGAGCCAGGTCGAAGCGGGTGGCGCCGAGCGGGTCGAGCCCCAGGGCATGGCCCAGCGCCGCCCGGATGGCGCCGGCGCCGCAGACGGCGACTCCTTCGGGCTCGTCTCGCATCGCGTCGAGCCAGCTCGCGACCCTGGCCGCGTGCGCGGTCAGGGTCTCGCCGCCGTGCGGAGCCGAGTCGGGGTCGGTCAGCCAGCGCGCCAGCGCCTCCGGCTCCTCCCGCGCGACCCGCTCATAGGGGAGGCCGCGCCACCGGCCGTAGTCCGCCTCTCCGAGGGCCGGCGCCTCGCGTGCCGCCAGCCCGATGGCGGCGACGGTCTGCCGTACGGCTCTGCCGGGGGCGACCCAGACCGCCGGGGCCTCGACGAATCCCGTCAACGCGGCGGCCTTCGCCAGGGTCGCCGCGTCGGCGTTCTCGTCGCCGGGGAAGCAGGCGGTCCGCATCCCCGGCGTGGTGGCATGCCGGATGAACAGCACCTCACACTGCTCAGCTCGGTGCCGCGGCACTCGCGGGAGCCGCCGTACGCCGGGCCGCCCGGTCGCTGATCCAGCCGAACAGCACGCCGAAGGCCGACCAGAAGACGAGCTGCGTGCCGAGCGAGGTGAGCCTGAACTCCCACAGCAGCGTGGCGGGGAAGCCGTCGGGCACCTCGCTGACCGTGGGCAGCAGCCACCAGGCGGCGACCACCGGAACGAGGAAGGCGGCCACCGTGGCAACCCAGCGGAGCCACGGATCAGAGAGGACACGCCGGGCCGTCGTCACCGCGGCCGCCGTCGCCGCGAGCCCGATGATGATCATCACCACGTAGAGCAGGGTGCGGCTGTTGATCGTATCGGGATCGCCCACAGCGGGCGGATTGGCCGGATATTTCACGAAAGGAACGAGGATCATCGCGGTAAACGCCGTCCCGGCCGCGGCCAGCGCGAGTCGCCCGTCGGACCGTGGCCCGACCCGGCCGCGCAGACCGGCGAACACGAGCGCGAAGACGCCGCCGACGGCCAGCCCGTAGAGCCCGGTGGCCAGGAAGAGCCCGGCCTTCTGCGCCGGCCTGCTGACCTCGGCCTCCTCGCCGTGACTGTGCCCGGCCTCCGCGTCGGGCTCCGACGCCTCGGCCTGTGCGGCCGCCGCCTCTTCGAGAGCGATCGCCGCGTCCACCCGAGGTTCCCCGAAGGCGAAGGCGAAGCCGCCCGCGATCAATCCGGCCAGGAGCCCGAGAAGCAGGCCCCTGACCAGCAGGGTGCGTACCACGCCGCCCCCTAGTGGCACGGCACGCCGAGCAGGTGCCGCCCGTCGTGCATCAGCTCGTGCAGGAAGGCGCCGGTCTGGGAGACCGCGCCGTTGTCCATCAGGACCAGGTACGCCACGAGCAGCAGCACAGGTACGGCCAGAAGCCAGGGGCGGAGCCGGGGCAGGGGAATGATCGAGGGGGTGGACAGCCCGCTCATCTAAGAGCCTCCTCAGGGTGACGCGTCCCATATCACGAGGTCACGACCACCAAGCGATCTGGCTCCCGGGATCTGCGTCCCGGATACAGTGGCGCGTCCGCACCGGCATCTCACCGGATTTCCCTTGGACGATCGTGAAATCCATCGAAACGTATCCCGTCCTCCCATTCGCGTCAATGAGGCCCGGTATCTCCTGGGGAAAGTGTGCATATGAGATGATGCGGGACGTAGGCGACGGCGGAACGAGGAAGCCGGTGTGAATCCGGCGCGGTCCCGCCACTGTGATCGGCGAGCGAACCTCGACGCAGGCCACTGCCCGGGAGGGTGGGAAGGCCGAGGCGAGCTTTGACCCGAGAGCCAGGAGACTCACGCGGTCGCCTCCTCGAAGAAATTGGGGCGGATCTCCCCAAGAGAGGATGGTGGTCGCCGTGCCGTGCACCCGGCGTGACCTCCTGCTCGCCGCTCGCGGCGGGAAAACCGGCGTTTCGGTCGGCCGTACGGCCGACGGCCGCAGGACCGGCCGCTCCGGCCGGGCTCTCCTGGTCATATCCGGCTCCTCGCCCGCCGCGTCACGCTATCGAGGAATGGTGGTCGCGGCCCGTTCCCAGGAGACCATCGATGGGTATCCCCCGCCCGATCGGCGGCGCGCTGTTCGCCGTCGTGTCCGCGATCTTGCTCACCACGGCCGCCTGCGGCGGAACCGAACCCGCCGCGTCCCCCGCGGCCGGTGCTTCGGCGGTCGATAGCCACTGCGTCACCTCCTATGACGCGGAGACCGACTACTTCCCGGTCAAGCAGACCCTGACGCACGCCACCAACTTCACTCTCACCTACGCAAAGAACTATCAGGTGGTCACGGTCAAGCAGCCCGCCCCCGGCGCCAAGCCGGAGACGTACGTGCTGGTCCGCTGCGGCACCCCGGCCCCCGAGCCGACCGGTGAGCTGGCGGGCGCGGTCGTCGTAGAGACCCCCATCGAGTCGCTGTACTCCGCCTCGACCACGCACCTGCCGTTCATCACCGAGCTGGGCGTGCTCGACCGGCTCGGCGGGGTCGCCTCCGCCGGCTTCATCACCTCCCCGCAGGTGCGGGAGCGGGTGGCGGCCGGCGCGGTGACCGAGTACGCCTCCGGGCAGGAGGTCGACACCGAGAAGGTCATCGGCGCCAGGCCCGACGTGCTCATGACCCAGGGCACCGAGGACAAGGCCTACGGCGTGCTCCGCCAGGCCGGGATCGCGGTGGTCGCCAACGCAGAATGGCTGGAGACCACCGCGCTGGGCCGCGCCGAGTGGATCAAGCTGATGGCCGCGCTCACCGGCACCGAGGCCAGGGCCGACGAGGTGTTCGGGAAGATCGAGTCCGACTACGCGGCGCTGTCGGTCAAGGCGAGGGCGGCCACGCCGGTCACCGTGCTGCCCGGCCAGATGTATCAGGGCCAGTGGTCGATGCCCAACGGCGGCAGCTACGTCGGCGGACTGATCAAGGACGCGGGCGGGACCTACCCGTGGGCCGGCACGCCCGGCTCCGGCAGCACCACCCTGGACCTGGAGGCCGTGCTGGCCGGGGCCAAGGACGCGAAGGTCTGGCTCGCCCAGGTCAACGAGTGGACGACGCTGGCGGACGTGAAGAAGTCCGACGCCCGCTACGCCGAGTTCACCGCCTACCTGACGGGCGAGGTGTGGTCGGCCAACAAGGCCATGGGCCCGGGCGGCGGCAACGACTTCTGGGAGCGCGGCGTCGCCCGCCCCGATCTGGTGCTGGGCGACCTGGTGGCGATCCTCCACCCCGGCCTCGCCCCCGGCCACGAGTCCACCTTCTACCAGAAGCTGACCGGGTGACCGCGGTGGCGCAGGCCGTCGTTCCGGTGGCGGTCCGCCGCCGGACGGTGGTTCTCTCGATCATGGTGCTGGCGGTGCCGGTCGCGTTCGCGCTGGCCGTCGCGCTCGGCTCCACCTCGATCTCTCCAGCCCGAATGCTGCCCGCACTGTTGCGCGACGGCTCGGCCGACCCCGCCGTCCGCGAGATCATCTGGACGGTACGGCTGCCGCGCGCGATCACCGCCGCACTGGCCGGAGCCGCCCTCGGCGCGGCCGGGGTGCAGATGCAGACACTGTTCCGTAACCCGCTGGCCGAGCCGTACATCCTCGGGGTGAGCTCGGGCGCGAGCCTGGGCGTCTCACTGATCATCATCGGCTGGGGCGGGGCCGCCGGCGCGTTCACCGCCGGTCTGGCCGGGCTCGGCCGGGCCGGGGTGGTCGTCGCCGCCTCGGCTGGAGCGGCGGCGGTGCTCGCCCTCGTGCTCGCGCTGTCGCGGCGGGTGCGGTCCGTGGTCACACTGCTGATCGTCGGTGTGATGGTCGGCTCGGCCGCCACCTCGGTCATCACGGTGCTGCTCGTCTACACCGACCCGCAGCGCGCCCAGCAGTTCATCAGCTGGAGCCTGGGCAGCTTCGCCGGGACCACGTGGGCCGACCTCGCCGTGTTCGGCCCGGTCTGTCTCGTCGAGCTCGCGGCGGCGCTGGCCGGGGTCAAGCCGCTCAACGCACTGCTCCTCGGCGAGAACTACGCTCGCACCATGGGGGTGCGGGTGCGGCTGACCCGCACGCTCACCCTGCTGGTGTCGTCGGTGCTCGCCGGGACGGTAACCGCTTTCTGCGGGCCGGTCGCCTTCCTCGGCCTGGCCGTACCACACGTGGCCCGGCTGGCGCTGGGCACCGCCGACCATCGGCTGCTCATGCCCGGCGTCGCGCTGCTCGGCGCCGCAGTGGCGCTGCTGTGCTGCGTGGCCGCCCAGCTGCCGGGCGGCGGAGTCGTGCTTCCGCTCAACGCGGTGACCACCATCATCGGCGCGCCCGTGGTGATCGCCGTACTGCTGCGCAGCCGCGCGGCCAGAACCGGACTGGCGGTGTGACCATGGCGGATCGGGGTTTGCGCCTGGAGGACGTGTGCGCCGGATACCCGGCGCGCCGGGGCCACCGTGAGCGTCGCGTGCTGAACGGCCTGAACGCGACGGCGGCGCCCGGCGAGCTCACCACGTTGATCGGCCCGAACGGCACCGGCAAGTCCACCCTGCTGCGGACCATGGCCGGGCTGCAGCCCGCACTGGCCGGGCGGGTCCTCATCGACGGCGCCGCGATCGAGTCGGTGCCCGCGGCCGAGCTGGCCCGGCGGCTCGCCGTCGTGCTCACCGAGCGGGACCTGCCCGCCCTGCTGACCGCCCGCGAGCTGGCCGGGCTGGGACGGCACTCGCACACCGGGTTCACCGGACGTCTGTCGGCCGCGGACGACGAGATCGTCTCCCGGACGCTGGAGGCGGTCCACGCCGGCCACCTGGCCGACCGTCCGGTGACCGAGCTGTCCGACGGCGAGCGCCAGCGGGTGCTGGTCGCCCGCGCCCTGGCCCAGCAGCCCTCGGCGATCCTGCTGGACGAGCCGACCGCGTTCCTGGACGTCACCTCCAGGGTGGCGCTGCTGGGCCTGCTGCGCCGTCTCGTCCGCGAGAACGATCTCGCCGTCGTGGTGTCCACACACGACCTGGAGCTGGCGCTGCGGGTCGCAGACCGGCTCTGGCTGCTCGCCCCCGACGGCGTACTGCACGCCGGGACGCCGGAGGAGCTGACCACCCGGCGCGTGATCGGCGCCGCCTTCGATGGGGATGACCTGTCCTTCGACCCCGTGTCCGGAGTGTTCGTGCTCCAGACAGGCGACGGGGGAAGGGTGCGGGTGACCGCCGACGACGTCCACCGCCCGCTGCTGGAGCGAGCGCTGACCAGGGAGGGCTGGCGCACGTCCGCGGTCCGCCGTACCGGCGAGGGCGGCGACGGGAGCCGGCCCGCAGGACCGGACGACGAGGCCGTTGAACTGGTCGTACGACAGGCGGGCGACGGATACGCCGCGGCCTTCGACGGTGACGTCATCGCGTTCGCCACGCTGCCCGAGCTGGCCGCGTGGAGCCGCCGGGCGGCGGACAGGCTGCGGGAGACGCCCCCGGCGCTGCTCCCCGCCGCTCCGTCGGCCGTGTCCGGTGTGGCCGCCGACGTCTCCACCGTCGGCGGCTACTTCGAGCTCGGCATCGGCCCGATCGAGCCGGGATGGCGCCCGCTCACCGACCTGCTCACCGATCCCGGCGTCCTCGAGGAAAGGATCATGGCCGTCGCCGGCCGCCTGGGCACCGCCGAGCGCAGGGTGGCCGCCTCAATCCTGTTCCAGGGGCTCGCCGCCCGGCTGTGGTCGCCACCGCTCGGCGCGCTGATCGCCCACGACCTGCTGATCGACCTGGATCCGCGGCGGGTCCACTGGCAGGCCGTGCCCGGTGGGCCGCTGCCGCTGCGCGCCGCCGGCCTGGACGGGTGGCGGCTCCGCGACCCGGCACAGTCGGCCGAGTCCCTGCGCCGCACCGTGATGACCGGGCTGCTGGAACCGCTGGCCGAGGCGTTCCAGGCGATCGTGAAGATCGCACCGGGCCTGCTGTGGGGCAACGCGGCCTCCGCGCTGGCCGGGACCGTCCGCGCCCTCGCCCGCGCACGGCCCGAACTCAACGACGCGGCCGTCGCGCTGGGCCGCGAGCTGCTCGACCCCGCGCCCGTGAACCAGGGCCCGCTGCGGGGCACCGGGGAGCTGCTGGAACCGGCGCCCGGCCATCCCTTCTTCGTCCGACGCAGCTGCTGCCTGTACTACCGCCTGCCCGACGCCGGCAAATGCGGCGACTGCGCCCTGATCACCCCCCAAGCGCGCCACGAGCAGTGGGCGCGTGCCGTACGAGAATCGCAAGGAGCCACATGAGCCACACGGTCGTCGAGGAAGAGGGCACTGGCACCCTGCACGTGTGGGAGCTGCCCACCGATGAGCAGGCACTCCTTTCCCTGGTGAAGGACATCTTCGAGAAACACTGGGCGCACATCTGGTTCGGCGTGATCATCCAGGGCGCCGCCTGGGAGGTCGCCGCGCCGAACGCGCCCGAGCGGATCAGCCTGTACGACGGCTACGTCACCGTCGACTTCGGCCGCTGGCACTTCCACCTGTGCATCGGCGAGCACACCGCGAGCGGCCCGGAGCTGGGCCGGATCCGCCGCTGCGCCCGCGCCGAACTGTATCGCCGCGTCAGCGACGACGGCAGCCCCTCTTCCTGGGGGGTGCGGCTGTTCAACGGCCGGAACGAGCAGCTCATGACCGTGCTGCTGCCCAACCCGTTCCTCACCGACCGCCAGCAGATCCTCGACCCACCGGACTTCACCCGGCTGGCCGCCTGGGACGAACTCCGCGCTACCTATCTCGGCCTGGAGCCAGACCCGCTGGACCGCACAGGCAAGGGCTTCGCACACGCATGAGCGGGATCGTCGTCTGCCGTGGCTGCTGCTGCGGCAGCAGCCGGAAGGTCCCATGGCTTGACCACGACGCGCAGTTGCGCAGGCTCGCCGAGGTCGCCGACGTCCGCGTCACCGACTGCCTGGACGTGTGCGAGCAGGCCAACGTCGTCGTTGTCCGGCCCTCGCCCGCTGGGCGGGCGGCGGGTGGCCGCCCGGTCTGGCTCGGCCTGGTCAACCAGCCGGAGGTGGCCGATGACATCGCGGAGTGGATCCGCTTGGGTGGCCCCGGACTGGCCGAGCTGCCTGCGGTTCTCGGCCTTCATGCGTTTGAAAGGCCCCGGTCGTCAAAACACAAAGGTCGGCTCCGGGGCAGGCGGGATACGGCGTGACCGATAGGTCTTGGGGTTGCCGAGCTGAAGGCTTCCATCCGCCCGCTGGAGCGTCCACCGGCGATCTCGAGCCATGCCCTGCCACCTCGTCATCTGCGCGCGGAAGACGCAGATCAGTGGGTGAACGACGCGCCCTACTGCCGCTGCACCTTCCCCGCGAGTACGCCCTGGGCAACAAGCTCGATCATCCGCCCAACGTCTACCTGCGTGAGGACGCGATCCTCCGGCGCGTTGACCGCTGACTGTGCGGTGAGTGGCTGTGAACACCTGGCATGAGCTGGTTAACCGAGGCGGGCGATGGGGTCGGTGGCCAGGTGGCGCAGGACGGCTGCGGTCTCGGCCGCCCGCGTGGCATCGGGCTCCGCGCGCCGGCTCGACTCGATGGCGTCGGCGAGCGCCAGCAACTCGGCCGGAGGAAGCAGTGTTCGGCCCCGAGTGTGCAGGCGCACCGGCGCTCCTGATCCCTCCCGCGCCACCAGGCGTGGAACGCGACGGCCGGGGGGCCATGTGGTTGTTCCCGTACTGGGCGTACTCGGGCACGGAGTCGATGTACACGGCGGCCGTCGCGAGGTCGACGTGGCGGGTCTTCAGGGAGCCCGTCACTTCCAGCGTGGTGCCCGACAGCCGGGCGCGGTGCCGGAAGATCCACCCACATGATAAAAGCGAGAATGCTCAGGGATACGAGCGTGAAGACGACTGCGGCGGTCTTCTGCCCGTTTGATGCCTCGACGCTGATACGTGTGGCCGCGCCTGCATGCTACGTCGGCGCGGCCAGACCCGAATAGGAGTCAGAGCACCGGCATGCCCCCGCTGGGGCCGTGTGGTCAAGAAGGCCGGCCTCGCCGGCGAGCTGAGCTGACGCGAGGGACGGAAGGTAGGGAGAGGCGAGGGACCCGTCGCGAGACGGAGACAGTAGGGGCATTGTTCGAACCAGCATCAGTTGGACGCCATCCCCTCGTTCCTGCGCACCTCGCTCGATACCGGCGGTTGACACAAGCTTCGTCGACGAACATCGCATGAGAGGACGGCCGTACACCGAACCGTCCCGGCGTGTCATGGAGTGGTGAGACGAGCGTAGAGGATGACGTTGTCGGCGTAGTGGCCGATCCGGCGGTCGAACGCACCCCCGCACGTCACCAGGCGAAGGCCCGCATGGTCCAGCGGGCCGTACACGCGACGGGTGGGGAACCGCTTCTTAGGCGCCATTTCCACCGAATCGACCACGAACCTGGCCATGGAACCGTCCGCGCGGCCCACCTCCACGATGTCCCCGGGTCGCATGCGCCCGAGGTCGTAGAAGACCCCCTTACGGCCCGCGCCGTCGATGTGGCCGAGGATGACCGCGGCCCCTCGCTCGCCGGGGGTCGCTCCGTGCGCGTACCAGCCGGCCACCTCGGGATGGTCCACCGGCGGGACCTGCACCGTGCCGTCGGGATTGAGCCCCAATCGGCCGAGCGCCACGTGGACTCCGATCTTCGGGATGTCCAGATGGCGCGGCTCGGATGGGCCGAGCACGAGGCCGCCGGGAGAGGAGATCCGCTCCGCCATGGCGCCCGTTCCCTCGTCTAATCCCGCGTCGATCGACGCGGCGGCCGAGGGCGGCGGGATCGGAGGGCCGTCCGCCGGCATGACTCCGTAGCCCACGAACGCGGCACCTGTCAGAGCGACGGCGGTGGCGGCGACGCCCAGGGCGCGACGGCCGCCATCCGTCCTCGCATCCGGCCTGTCAGGCACCCGTGCTCGACCGCCGGCGCAGCGCCAGCACACCCATCCCGGCCCCCGCGACGAGAAGGGCGGCACCAGCGGGGACCAGCACATTCGCGCTGTCTGCGGGGCCGCCACCGGTCTCCGGGGCGCCTCGCGGCACGACCCGACGACGCTCGGCCGGGGCCTGACCCTCCTCGCGCGGCTGCGCCGGCGCGGCCGACGGCACGGGCGTCGGCGCCTCCGACGGGGCCTCTGCGACAGGCGAGGGCGCGGCGGCCACCGGCCGGGCGTCCGCCATGGCGGGACTCACGGGCGCGGCCAGTACGGCGATGCCGAGCGCCGAGGCGGCCAGCGCGGTACGGATCAGTCGCATGCTTCCTCCTTGCGCGGCGGCATGGCAGGGGTCTCCCACCAGGCGCACCGCAGGTCACCGATCTAGGAACGGCCCTGATGCTGGCAGGGGAATGTCCGCCGGCCGTGATCGGAATGTCATGAGCATGTAATGGATGTCGCCATTCGCTGAAAGGAAAACGGACATGCCGGATACTTGAACGGTGGCCCGGGTGATGCTGATCGAGGACGACCACTCCGTACGAGAGAGCCTGCGTCTGTCGTTGGGCCGGAGCGGGCACGACATCGAGGTCGTGCGGACCGGCGAGGAAGGACTTCGACGCATGTCCGCCGCCCCCGCCGACATCGTCGTGCTCGATCTGATGCTTCCCGGGCTTGACGGATTCGAGGTGTGCCGCCGCATCCGCGCAGGAGGGCCCACGCCGATCGTCATGCTCACCGCCCGCGGCGACGACCTCGACGTGGTCAGCGGTCTGGAGGCGGGTGCCGACGACTACGTGGTCAAGCCGGTCCGGCCGCGGGTGCTGGAGGCGCGGATCCGCGCGGTGCTGCGGCGCGGAGGACCCGCTGCGGCGGCGGCCCCCGCGTCGGCGGAGACTCACGGCGACCTGACCATCGACCGGGGCGCCCTCACCGTGGCCAAGGCCGGGGTTCCGATCACCCTGCCGCCGATGGAGCTGCGGCTGCTGCTGGAACTGTCGGCGGCCTACAGCCAGGTGTTCAGCCGTCAGCAGCTCCTGGAGTCGGTCTGGGAGCTCGACTTCCTGGGTGACTCCCGGCTGGTGGACGCGTGCGTGCAGCGGCTGCGCGCGAAGATCGAGGACGTCCCCGCCAAGCCCCGGTACATCCAGACGGTGCGTGGGTTCGGTTACCGGTTCGGCCCTCTGTGAGGCCTTCTGTGAGGCCCTCTGCGAGGCGAGATCGCGGGGTCGGCTGGCTCTCCGGCTGGGTGCGCGGGCTGCGCCCACGGATGATGATCGTCTGTGTGCTGCTCGCGGTGCTCAGCGCCGTGACCGCCGCCGGGCTGGTGTACCACCAGGCGCGCGACCTCATGCTGACCCGTACGGAGTGGTCGCTCGTCAACGAGTTCCGACTGCGCGTCGCGACACTCACCGAGAACATGCAGCACCCCCCGGACCGGCCGGCGCTGCAACGGATCGCCAACGGCGTCGCACCCTCGTTCCTCGACGCGACCGGGGCCGCCGCTTACCGGGGCGGGGGGCTGGTCGCCTCCGGCGACGACACCGGAGCGATCACTTCAGAGCTGCGCCGTACGGTCCTCGACCGCGATCGCCTCTTCTACCAGCGCATCGTCAGGTCCGGCACGCCGTACCTCGTGGTCGGCACCCCGGTGATGCTCGGCAAGCAGGCTATATCCTCGGGCGTCGAGGTGTACCTCGTGGCCTCCCTCGCCAAGGAGCAGCGGGAGGAGGATCTCCTGGTCACGGCCGCGAGGGACGGGGCGATCCCCGTCGTGATGCTCGCCGTGGCGCTCTCCCTCGTGGCGGCGCGCGGCGTTCTGCGTCCGGTTCGCGATCTCGACCGGGCGGCGCGCAGGCTCGGCGCGGGCGAGCTGGGCACACGTCTGAAGGTGACCGGCGGCGACGAGTTGGCGCGGCTGGTCGGGACCTTCAACGCCACTGCCGCGGCCCTGGAGGCGAACGTCTCGGAACTGCGGAGCATGGAGGTCCAGGCCCGCCGATTCGTCGCCGACGTGTCGCACGAGCTGCGCACCCCGCTGGCGTCCATCCTCGCGATGGCCGATATGTTCGAGGAGGAGGCCGGTCGGCTGGAAGGCGACCTTGAGAAGGCGGCCCGCCTGATGAGCTTCGAAGTCGGCAGGCTGGTGCGGCTCGTCGAGGACCTCATGGAGATCTCCCGCTTCGACGCCGGTGCGGCGAGGCTGGTCCTGGACGATGTCGACGCGGCGGACGCGATCCGCGCCTGCCTGCGGACCCGCGGCTGGACCGGGCAGGTGGGCCTCGATCTGCCCGCGGACATGCGGATCAGGTTGGATCCGCGCCGGTTCGACGTGATCATGGCCAATCTCGTGGGCAACGCCCTTCGCCATGGTGCGCCCCCGGTCACCGTACGGCTCAGCGCCGGGCCCGAGACCCTCGTCATCGAGGTGCGGGACGCGGGTGCAGGGGTGGACCCGGGGATCCTTCCCCATGTCTTCGATCGTTTCTCGAAGGCCGACGAGGCGCGGACCAGGTCGGATGGAAGCGGCCTCGGACTCGCCATCGCCCGCGAGAACGCCCGGCTCCACGGCGGCACGATCGAGGTCGCCAATCCGCCGGAAGGCGGCGCGGTGTTCACCCTCACGCTGCCCCGCCACCCGCGGCTGCCCCAGACCGGTCCCGGTGACACCGCGCCGATCGGGAGGCGCGAGCCGTGATCTTCCGTACCAGCCGTGTGGCCGCCACCCTCGCGATAATCGTCGTGTCGACGGCAGCGGGTTGCGGCATCGCCCCGACCGGCGTCAGGGACGGAGGCGAGCCCGCGGTGGGGTTCCGCCCGAGCACCCGGCTCTACTTCGTGTCGGGCTCGCGGCTCCGGACCGTGACCCGCCCCGTCCCGCCGCTCACCCTGAAGGAGACTCTCGACCTGTTGATGGATGGTCCGAGCGCCGACGAGCGCAAACGAGGGCTGCGCACCGACCTACTCCCCGACGTACACAGACCGCTGAAGGTCAGCGCGGGCCGGGCGAGGGTCCTCATCACGCTCCCGCCGCCCAGGCCGACCCCGGCGGAAGTGCCACAACTCCCCTCCACCGACGTCCCCCGCCCTCGCTTGTCGATGGGCCAGCTCACCTGCACCGCCGCTGGTGCCGTCGCGGCCTGGGAGAACATCGATCCCGACGCGGTCAATGTGGTCTTCAGGACGCCCGGGATCAGCCGGACGGAATCGTTCCACTGCTCGGAGTTCCCCCGAGGTTAGAGCAGGGGCATGACCGCGATCCAGATGGCCGACGTTGGGTAGGCCGCTCGTCGACCGGCTCAAGGGAAGCTCCCTGCACCATCTCAAGGAACTGCGTCCGGGATCGCGGGGCGTCGGAGATCAGGATCACCTTCGCCTTCGATCCCACTCGGGTGGCGTTGCTGTTGCTGGGTGGCGAATATGAGTGAGCTTGGTGTTCGAGGGGGGCGAACCAATCGCACATCCCTTCGCCCTCGCCACTCGTGGCCGTAGCACTCTGGAATGGACCCACCGCAGCACTTTGATCCGGCCCCACCAGGGGCGGTCATGGCGGGGGTTGTAGCACTCTGATTTGGCCCCACCTGCTTGTTGCAGAGGAATCTGCCGGGGCGGGTGTGGGTAAGACGGCCTCTTGCGTCTTCTGATACGGATCGTGTTCGTCTGACTACGCTTGGGGCCGCGGGGGGGGTCCACCGGCGGCGAACCCAGTACACGGATCTTCGCCAGCCCCCTGCCTGCCGCCTCGCCAAGCAGGAGCGGCTTCCGCTGGAGGAACTGCACGGTACCGGGCCGGGCGGCCGGATCATCCGCCGCGACGTGGAGACCGCGATAGCCCGGCTGGCCGGCACGGCAGCGCGCCCGCTCACGCCCGAACCGCGTGTGATCGCAGCACCGAGGGAAACTCAGTCCGCCTACACCGAAACCCCGCATTCCCGAATGCGATCGGCGATCGCGTCTCGGCTCACCGAGAGGAAGCGGACAAGCCGCACTACTACCTGCGCGGTAGCTGTCAGGTCGACAAGCTGCTGAAACTACGGGCCGAGCTCAACGCCGACAGCCCAGTGAAGATCTCCGTCAACGACCTGATCATCAAGGCCGCCGCCCGCGTGCACATCCTGGTCCCGGCGGCCAACGTGATCTGGACTCCCACCGCGATCCGGTCATTCACCACTGCGGACATCTCCGTCGCGATCGCCACCGACAGCGGGTTGGTCGTCCCGGTACTCCGTTCGGTGGAAGGTATGCCGTCTCCGCTGTGGCTGCCCGTGTCCAGGACCTCGTGACCAGGGCCAGAGCGGGCCGTCTGCGCCCGGAAGAGCTCGATGGGGGCACTCTCACCGTCAGCAACCTGGGCATGTACGGCACCGAAGCGTTCGCCGCCATCATCAACCCACCGCAGTCGGCGATCCTCGCCGTCGGCACCGCCAAACAGCAGCCGGTCATCCGCGACGGCAAGCTGAAGGCGGGGACAGTGATGCGCGTGACCCTCTCAGTCGATCACCGCCCCATTGACGGTGCACTCGCCGCCGAGTGGCTGCGTGTATTCATCTCCTCGGTCGAGAACCCGCTTCAGATCCTGGCGTAAGTGTGGCTTCACTCAGCTCAGTTCTCTTCCGATGCTACGCACCTCGGCAGCCGGAGCCTGGGGGGAGCGTGGCGACCTATTGGGTGGCCCCGACGCGTGGAGAGTCGACACATAACCCCAGGACGTCAGTGCAGACGACTACGGACATCGACACCGGGGCATTGTTCAGAGGCGACCGCACATGAAACAGCCGTGATTGCCGTGGTGCGGGGTACTGCCATGCCGAGGGCGATCACGATTGCATCGCGTCAGCCGTGCAGGGCCAGGTAGGGGGCCAGTGCGAGCAGTGTGACGATGAGCCCGTACTTGAGCCGTCGGGTCGGCAGGGCATGGGCGATCTTCCAGCCGAGGAGCACGCCGGCGAGTTCGGGGACGCCGATGAGGGCGGCCAGTGGCCAGTCGACCGCGCCGTGCGCCAGATAGCCGAGCGTCCCCACCGCGGCGATGACGATCGACTGGACTTGCGCCGACGCGAGGGATTCCAGCACGGGGACGCCGAGAGTGATCAGCAGGGGCACGGTCAGCATCGGTCCCCCGATGCCGATGACACCGGCGGCGACGGCCACCGCGAAGCCGAGTCCGGCCACCAGCGGCTCCGCTGGGGCCGCTCCGGCAACAGGGCGGTGCCGCTCGCGATGCCAGACCAGCGTGGCCACCAGGACCAGGAGCAGCCCGAGTGTCAGCCCGAACGCCCGTATGGACACCATGGTGTTGATCAGCACACCCATCGGAGTGCCGATCACCGCGGTGCCGGCCAGGATCAGCGCCGTACGGCGGGTCCCGTGCTCGCGGAGCTGTCCCGACCGGGTGTACGCGGCCGTGGCGAGCAAGCCGGTGGCGACATGGGTGACGATGGCGGTGCCGGCCACTTCTGCCGGGGACAGGCCGGTCAGGGCGAACAGCCCGATCGTGGGCAGGACGCCACCGGGGCCGAGCGCGGTGATGCCGATCCCTCCGACGAAGCCGAACAGTCCCAGCAGCACTAGCAGCGCAAGCGACAGGTCCTCCATCACCGCCCCCCATACGGCGGGATCGCGGCGTATCCAGGCAGGCAGAAAAACATGGTTTACCTTCGGGTGAGAGGGAACGCCGGGCGGACCCGCCCGGCGGCTGAGACGTGGAGGGTCAGCCGGCCGCCGGCGGCCGACCGCGGTACACGGTGGCGCACAACGTCAGCCGGTCGGCTCGGACGCGGATCGACTCGACGTCGACAGGGCGTCCGTCGGACAGAAAGGTGAGCCGTTCGATCGCGAACACCGCCGCCCCGACCGGGATGTCCAGCAGCGCCGCGGTGCCGGGATCAGCGGCGACCGCGTGCACGGCCCCTCGGCACGGCCGAGCAGGAGGCCGCTGGTCTCCTCGATCAGCGCGAACACATCCCGGCCGGCGAGGTCGCCGCCCAGGACCGCCTGTCCCACATCGGCGGTGAGATACGACGTGTCCACCGACAACGGTAGCCCGTCCAGCCTGCGCAACCGTTCGATGTGGACGGCCGCCGCCCCTGGAAGCAGGTTCAACCGCTCGGCGATCGCTGCCGGAGGGTCGGCCACGACCTCGGCCATCCGGACCTCGTTGGTGACCGTGCCGCATCCGGTCAGGGCCTCGGCCAGCCCCTCCAACCGGTTCAGGCCGGTAATCGCAGATAGCCAGCCACTATCTGCGACCGCACTCAGACTTCTCGAAGGCCGATGATCTCATCGGTCGTTCAGGCGGACGGTGACGGTGACGCGGCCCTTCTCGTCACGTCCGGCGACCGCGTGCCCGGTGCGGTCAACCCCGTCTAGCTGCAGTGATATCGGACCGCCCTCGGCCAGGAAGTTACGCCACCACGTTTTGGCGTCGGGGAACCGAACGCCGATCGTGACGGTGTTGTCCACGCGCCGGAAGGCGACGGGGGTGCTGAATGTACGCCCCGAGCGGCGTCCCGCGTAGGTGACGACCGTCAGGCGCCTGCTGATCGGCCGGCCCCACCGAGGAGAGGAACGCAACCTCAGGACGCAGGAGTTGAAGCGGCTGATCGCTCGCTTTGGGAGTGGTCCCCGGTATCGCACAGAACCTCCTCGCGACGGGTGTCTGATGCCGCCAACGTAACCCTATAAGTGGAGAGGCTTATCCACTTGACCTAAAGTGAGAAACATGAGCGCCGAGGCATCTCGTATGCCGGCCGCCTCCGACGCGGTTGTCGGATTGCGCGCCGACGCGCGGCAGAACCGCGACCGCATCGTCGAGGTCGCCCGCGAACTGTTCGCCGCCCGCGGGCTCGACGTGCCGATGGCCGTGATCGCCCGGCATGCCCGCGTAGGGGTCGCGACGCTCTACCGCCGTTTCCCCACGAAGGAATCACTGGTCGCCGAGGTGTTCGTCGATCAGTTCACAGCGTGCGTGTCGGTCTTGGACGATGCGCTGGCCGATCCGGATCCGTGGCGCGGATTCTGCACGGTCATCGAGAAGGTGTGCGCCATGCAGGCCGTCGACCGTGGCTTCAGCGCGGCCTTCGTCCGAGCGTTTCCCGGAGCGGTCGACACCGAGCGGGAATACGACCGTGCCCTCCAGGGCTTCGCCGAGCTGACGCGACGTGCCAAGGCGGCCGGGCGACTGCGTGCCGACTTCGCACAGGACGACCTCCTCTTGCTGCTCATGGCCAACGGTGGCCTCGTCGCCGGATCCACCGAAGCCGCCTTGGCCGCGTCTCGGCGGCTCGTCGCCTACCTGCTCGGCGCCTTCCGCGCCGAGGAGGCCGAACCCCTCCCACCACCCGTCCGGCTCAACCTGCATGACATCTTGAACCCATCGGCTCCCACCGTCCCGTCCGCATCGCGGACCGGCAGTGGACCGGCAGGGCATGGGGGAACCGGCTACCCCACAGACCACGGCAGGCCGGGAAAGCGCTGACCGCTTCCCGGCTGTCGTGATCGGGCGTTCGCCACAGCCCTGGGTTCCGGCATCGCGTGAACCGTCGTGACCACCAAGGGTGCTGTAGCTCGCCGAAAATCGGTCGCTTACGTTCTGGGGGGCAGATCTGGTGGAGGTCGCTAATTAAGTAGTCGGTGTTCTTCCTAGCACGGCACATTCAGTCACTCTCCGTGACCATTGAGGGTAGAGGAGGCTCCGTGACTTCCGACACTCGGAAGAGCGTCTCCCGCCTTGATCAATCTCAAGCCAGTATGGGGTGGTGCCTCTTTCCATCTTCCCTGCCATCCCTGCTGGTCATAGCAGCAAGAACGCCCAACCGGTTCTCGAGGCCGGAGGGCTGACCTTAAGGTCGTGGTTTCCCGAGGACGCCCCCGCTGTACTCCGAGCGTTCACGAACCCTGCCATCCAGCACTGGCACCGGCGGATCAAAGCGCTGGCCTGGATCGACCAATGTCATGATCGTCGGCATGCCGAAAAGGCTGTCTCCTGGGCCATCACCCGGGCAGCCGAAGTAGTGGGACGCCTCTCGCTGAGCACCATCAACCTCTTCGAGGGTGTCGCACAAATCACTTACTGGATCTTGCCGGTAGCCCGCAGTCAGGGCGTTGCCCAGGGCTCCGGCACGGGACGGGCTTGGTGGGCCGGCAGACTGGTGATCGCGTAGACGGTCACGGTCCGCCATCTCGCGCCCACGCCGAGGCCGCGGACCTGGCGTTTGATCTGAATGGCCTGCAGGGCGTAAGGGAACAGCAGCCGGGTGGCGACGCTGACCACCTTGGTCGTGCGGCGCTCCTCGCGGCCGTGACCAAAGCTCCTGGAAGATACACGTCGACCAAGATCGTGTATCGCCAGGAGCTTCTGTGCTGTTCTACCGTGCCGCCCTGCCGTTGTCACATCGCACCCTGAATTACGTGGCCGGCGTGATCCGCCGTCATCGGGCGGCTATCGGCTCGCGCTGGCGCAGGTTCAACACCGGCCAGCAGGCCCTGCTCGTGCTGGTCCATCTACGCAAAGGCGAAACGTACGCAGAGGTCGCCACCGGATTCGGCATCGGCCTGACCACCGCCTGGCGGTACATCACCGAGACAGCTGCCCTGCTCGCACGGCGCGCCCCTAAGCTCGACCAGGCGTTACGCGCAGTCAAAAAGGCCGGCCATCCCTACCTGGTGCTGGACGGGACGTTGATCCGCATCGACCGAGTCGCCGCCGACCGGCCGTACTACTCGGGAAAGAACCGGTGCCACGGGATGAACATCCAGGTCCTGGCCGCCCCGGACGGCGCGATCGTGTGGACGTCGGGATCGCTGCCGGGTTCGGTGCACGACCTGACCGCGGCCCGGATCTGGGGGATCATCCGCCGTCTCGGGGCTGCCGGCCTGGTCACGCTCGCGGACAAGGGGTACGTCGGCGCTGGTGAGCCGGTCCGGGTGCCCTACAAGGGGCGGGGGAAGCCGGTCGGGCAGAAGGTCGCCAACTCCGCCCATGCCAAGCTGCGTGGTCCCGGCGAGCGGGCGAATGCGCAGTTGAAGGACTGGCGGATCCTTCGAAAGCTCCGATGCTGCCCGAAACGTGCAGGTCAACTGGTCAAAGGCATCCATGTCCTACAGGCACGGGAAGGATGATGGAAAATGCTCCCTGTGTCGCCCGCGCAGCACCCTGTACTCGGGCCTTGTGATGAAGCGAACCATCGCCACCCGAAGTGGATCGATCAGCGCGAGGTCGGGCCGCAGCCGGGCGGCCTCGGCAACTGTGGAGCTGGCACGAGCCGACACCGGCGACGCGCTTCGCTCCCGGCGGCCGTCAACGCCGCGCACAGCCGGGGGAGACCCGTGTGCCATTCCAGCCGCTCCGGGACATGGCCGTAGCCTCCCACTCGCCATGCGGCGGACCAGTCGTGCAGCAGGCCGGCGATCCAGGTGTCGCCGTAGTGCGCGGTCAGGGCGGCGAGCGCCGGGGGCATGGTCAGGAATCAGTCGCTCCAGCGGGAACGGACGCAGGAGTATGGCCGCCGTCTCCGTTTCGTCCAGCCCCTTAACGGTTTCCAGCGCCCTGCCGAGGAGTTCGCTTCGTGGAGCGGAACGGACCGAGGCGTTCCAGAACGGCTCCAGTGACCGCGCCGCCTCGCGGGCCTTGGTGACCTCTCCGGCATGGACCATTTCGCTGAGTGCGTCAATTGCCCAGGCCGAGGACGCCTGGGCTCGCCTGGCGAAGTCGCGGCTTTGGGGCCAGATGACCAGTGCCGCCCGCCGGTACCAGCGGTCCAGGGTGTTGCCGTAGTTGCCCATGTAGCCCTCGTACTAGGAGGTGTGGGGTGTGAGGTCGGCCGTCGGGGTCGTCGCGGTCACCTCCGCGTCGCTGATGGTCAGCGAGATCTCCTCAGGCTGTCCTCCTGGCTGACCCAGCGGGCGAGGGTCATGGAGGAGCCGATCAGGTCCTGAAGGAGGTACTGCCCGTCGTCGGCGCTGTCGGAGTCGTCCTCCGCGTCGTCGTCATAGTCGTCATCGTCGTCGTCGTACCAGAAATCCTCGTCATCGGAGCCATAGGCGTCCCAGGTTTCCTGAATCTCCGCGAGGGCCAGCGTTATCTCACAGTCCGCCAGGTTTGCTGCGGCCCGCAGCAGCGCGGCCCGGGCGGCGTCGGAGCCCTTCAGCCGGGTCAACCCCCGGGCGGTGTACTCGTGATCGAGCAGGTACGCCAGCCGGATCGGCGGGTCGGCCTGGCCTCTTCCGTAGGAGAGGGTGATCGGGGTGGCGAAGTGCTCGTCGAGACAGGCCGCGAGCTCACCTGTCAGCGTGTCCTGGGCTGCGGCGCCGCTGCCTACGGTCAGGAGCAGGTTGTAGGCGAGGGTGATCCGGTTTCCCGCTGTCACGGGGAGGACTTGGTGGTGGCAATCGGCGTAGAAGGCGACCAGTGAGACCGCGACCTTCGATCCGCGGTATTCCTTCCGCCGGCCGCGGTGCTCGATGACGAGCTCGCCGCCGGTGTGGTCGGATGGCAGCGTCACCACCAAGGTGGCGACCATGGAGTCGTCCTTCTCGGAGTCTTGGTGGGTGACGAAGAACTGGCCGGTTTCGTACAGGAGCATGGAGTGCAGGTCTGCCGTGAGCTCGCAATGGGATGGCAGTCCCAGTTCGTCGCGCATCACCTGTAGGACGGCCCCGAACCGGGCGGTCCACTCTATGCGCACCAGCTCCGTGGGGATCTCTCAGGTGTCACGGACCTCCGGGTCGGTCAGGGTCTGCTCGCCGCGCCCGAACCGTGCCCGGCGGCCGAGCCCGCGCAGCCGGGCGGACTGCTCCTCGGACACGGGAAGCGAAGCGGACCGACTCCGTCGACCGTCACCGACAGATCGGTCATGAAGAGCTTCTAGTAGACGCTCCACGCGGGCTGTTGCTCCAGTTCCCCTGGCTTGCCGAGCAGCTCGGCCAGTCGCTCGCGGGCCGTACCCGGCACGGAACACCACTCGCTCTCACGCGAAACCCCTAAATTACCGGGCTCACGGCGCACCGACGGACGAAATCAGGCGTCATGAGCGAAAGGAAAACTCTCAGAAGGGACAAGGGCATGACCGCGACCCAGACCGAACTGCAGCTCGACACCTGGATCGGGCAGGCTCGCCGGGGAACCCGGAGACGCCCGGTCAAGCGCCGTGAGGCGGCGCCGGGGTTGCGTTTCGCGTTCTATGGCCGGACGTCGACGGAACGGTTTCAGGACCGGCGGACCTCGCACGGCTGGCAGCGGGAGGTGGCTGCGGAGCTGGTGTCGGGGCACGGGCGGATCGTGCGGGAGTTCTTCGACGTCGGGGTGTCCCGGAGGGTGCCATGGCAGGACCGTCCGAAGGCGGTGGAGCTGTTGGAGCTCATCAGCGGGCCGGATCGCCCGTTCGACGCGATCGTGGTCGGCGAGTACGAGCGGGCGTTCTTCGCCGAACAGCTCAACGAGTTGCTGCCGTGGCTGGAAGAGCGCGGGGTGCAGGTGTGGCTGCCCGAGGCGGCCGGCGCGGTCGAGATGGGCAGCCCGACCCACCAGGCGTTGATGACCGTGCTCGGCGCACAGGCACAGCGCGAGGTGGTGCGGGCACGCCACCGGGTGCTGGCCGCGATGCGGGTGCAAGCTGCCGTGCAGGGCCGGTACATGGGCGGTCGTCCGCCGTACGGGTATCGGCTGGCGGACGCCGGCCCGCATCCGAACCAGGCGCATGCCCGCTGGGGGCGCCGGTTGCACCGACTGGAACCGGACCCGGCCACTGCCGCCGTCGTCAGGTGGATCTTCGCGGTGCGGCGGGCCGGGTGGAGCATCGCGGCGATCGCCCGGCAGTTGAACGAACGGCGCATCCCGTGTCCGTCTCGAGTGGACAGGGCCCGGAACCCGCACAGGTCGGGAGAGGGCTGGACGGGACGCACCATCGCGTCGATGCTGGAGAATCCCCGCTACACCGGCCGCCAGGTGTGGAACCGGCAGCGCACCGACCATGATCCTCACTCGGTGAGCGGCCGATCCTGGAATGACCACTCCGACTGGGTCATTTCGGACGGTCAGGTGCATCCACCCCTGGTCAGCGAGGCCGACTTCGTGGCCGTGCAGGCCGTACGCGCCGCGCGGGCGACTGCGGACGGCGACTTTCGCCGCTACCGGCTGTCCGGGCTGGTCATCTGCGGGTTGTGCGGGCGGCGCATGGACGCGCACTGGGCCAACCAACGGCCCGGCTATCGGTGCCGGCACGGCCACACTAGCGCCAAGACCCGGACATCTGATCAGCCCAGGAACCTGTACATCCGCGAGGACCGGCTCCTCGACATCCTCTCCGCCCGCCTGAACCTGACCGACCACGAGAGGATTAGCCCATACCTGAAGGCCAGCAAGATTGTGATCGTCTGCGGTCCCGGCGTGATGGACATTCGTCCGGTCGAAAGCACAAAGCCCGGTCCGTAGGCCGGGCTTCAAACCCATGGGGTAGTTGCGTGTCCGAGGGGAGACACGCTCGATACGTACATACCCTTCGCGGCGTCCACCACACTCATTCTCCCTGGTCGGGAGGGCTGAGCCTTGGTCGGACCACACGACACTCGCACGGTACGCCGCATCCAACGTACGACAATTGCAGGTGTTTTTCTACTGGCAGCGATTGCTGCTGTCGTCTCGTTCCGTCACATGCACGAGCTCTGCCTGCGTCACGGTGAGGACCACCTGGCAGCGGTACTGATCCCGCTCGCCGTCGACGGCCTGATCGTCGTCGCCTCGATGTCCATCCTCCTTGCTAACCGGCATGGCTCCCGCGGCGGTCTCCTGGCCTGGAGCCTCCTCGTGGTCGGCAGCCTCGCCAGCCTCGGCGCGAACGTCGCCGTCGCCGAGCCCAGCCTGATCGGCCGCATCATCGCGGCGTGGCCTTCGCTGGCTCTGATCGGCAGTTACGAACTCCTGATGTCCCAGATCCGCCGCTGCGCGGGAGCACGGGCAGAGGCTCAAGACCTTCCGGTTCTCAGCCCTGATCCTGCCGCCGACGCGGAAGCTGACCCCGTGGAGCCACAAGAGGATCAGGAGGAAGACACCGACTTGCCCGCTGAGCACGACGGGAACGGCCGGGTGCTGCAGAGAGAGGCCTGGCGGTGGGCACAGCAGAACCGCCATGCCGACGGCGACCTCCCCAGCGGTGTCGCCATCGCCCGTGCCTTCGCCCGCAGCCCCCGCTGGGGTCGTCTCGTGAAGAAAGCCGGCCTTGCTGGCGAGCTGAGTTGACGTCGACAATGAGGAAAGGCGAAGCGTAGATTGCCGCCTGTTCCAGCCCCCCACATTGCCGACAGAAGGCATCGATCTATCCCTCGTCGATGCCTATCTGGACAGGTTGCTGCTACTCAGGCGTGCGGAACGTCATGAACGCGCTCATGAACGGAGGGAACGCCCACGGCTGCTCGAGGTTCTCCACCTCAGCGTCAGGGATCTCTGCCAAGACCCGCCGCAGTGCCTCTCGCTGGAACAGCAGCATCAGCGCATCGAGCGCGGTCTTCCCCGGGCTCTGCTCAGCGCTGTCGAGTGCCGTGATGAGTAAAACCCGGGCGGGCGCGCACATAGTTTGGGTCCACTCGCTCAGCGCCTCTGCAGACTCGCGTGCGGCCAGAGCAGCTTCGACGCGATCGCATAGATCGACTGCCCACGTGGGCATATAGGAGGCAATCCGCCATGCCTGCAGAAGATCGGGCAGGGGCGTCGCCCATGCGAGTTCACGGATGACCTCCTCCAAGCTGCCGGTAGGTACGAAGGCGAGACCACCTTCCGGTGTCAGCAGTCGTTCCGCCTCCTGCTCGCTGCCCGGCCAGCCGAGTTCCAAGTCCTCGGCAGTTGGTGCCGGCACCCCCAGCGGGGCCAGGCTCCGACCCAGTGTTCCCAGGTACCTCACGTCCACGGTGTCGGCCCCCTCGATCGCCGCCATCGTGCTGCCGTGCGCCCAGTCCCGCCGCGTCACGGGTTCCGTCTGAGCAGGTGGGGCCTGCCGCCCGAACTGGGCGAGAACGGCCCGCGTTATGTCGGCGACGCTGGTTCCCGCATCCTCCAGTACGGTCGCGAGAGCGGCGTCGATGCGTCGAATCCGGGCTGGTACGGGATCGCTACGCCCACGCTTGGCGGCATTGGCATCCGCGACATTCACCGAAGAACCCTCGGGCGGGATATCGTCCGGCGAAGGAATCCTGACGGCCTCGGCGAACACCTTCCGAACGGTCGCTTCCGGTACAGGCAGGCCCTCGCCGAACGCTATGAGCGCCAGATCACCGGGCCGTTTGCCCGGGCCTGCGTGCTGGCCGAGCCACACCACCATCTCCTTCGCCTGGTCGGTCGGAGCGGAGGTGCTGCCCCGACCTCGGCCAAGCGTTCGCACGTGATTGGGTGGCAGGAGGCTGTTGGCTCGCCAGCGCTCAATTTGACGAGCTGAGACGGTGACCCCCTGAGCGGCGGCGTGTTGGATCAGCGCGTGGTCGGCAGGGGAGGGCGGAGTTCGAGGCATCCTGCCACTGTAGGGATGGAACCCCCCGAGCTTGGCAGGAACAACGGGAACTGCTGGTGCTCCCCTTGAGGTCTGGAGCCGCCAACTGGAAGGCGGCCTCAAGTGAAACGGAGACACCCCATGTCCCTGCTCACCCCGGGCAATCACCGCCGCAACTTCATCTCGTGGCCGATGGCGATTATCGCTGTCGTAGAGACGCTGCCGCTGCTGTTGCTGATCGTCTTCCTGTCCCCAGCGCTACTGGTCGGCCCACTCCTTCCGAGAAGACAGAAGTTCACGCTGCGGCTCGTGGCGACCGTGAAGAAATGGAACCACCGCCCGCCGCAGATCTGACAGGTTGTGCCGCTGCCGTCTCCGCGGGACCAACCTCCTCGTATCCGAGCGCGAAGGTGGCTCGGGATGCGAACTGTGACCGAGTTCAACGACGATCGCGAGTTACGCGGGGCACCAAAGCTGGGTGCCTCGCGGCACTCGCTTGATCATTAGCATGTGACCCACATAGTTTCGCGGGGAGGCAAGCAAGCGCCACCTTTGATCGGCAGTAGAGGCTGGCCATCCCGAGGAGGTCCAAGGAGGCGAGGGCCAGCCGACAGGTGATCAGGACGTTGTGGTGGTCTATACGGTGATTCCATCCCTTGAACAGCGAATACTACGGATCGCCCCCGCGGCGTCACCGGAGCCTGTCAGACTGTGGCCGGATGGTCATGGTCAGCAGAGATGGAGCCTGCACGGCATGAGCGTGGAGACTTTCGGCATCGAGAAGAAGTTCCTGCAGGAACTCCTGCGCCAGGTCCGTGACGGAAGGGTCCAGTTGCCTGAGTTCCAGCGTGGCTGGGTCTGGCCGGAGCGCAACATCACCGCCCTGCTGTCCTCAATCTCGCTCGGCTATCCGGTGGGCACGCTGATGATGCTCAGGACCGGAGGTACGGCGCGCTTCAAGCAACGTGCCGTCGAAGGAGTCGAACTTTCGCCGGCCGTCACCGCGGACAGGCTCCTGCTGGATGGCCAGCAGCGGCTGACGTCGCTGTTCCAGGCGCTGATGCTCGGCGAAGCGGTCTCTACCCCCGACGGTGACTCCGGCGGCTGGTTCTACGTCGACATCCGGATGGCCCTCGACGAGACCGTCGACCGTGAGGAGGCGTTTCGCTTCGTTCCCGCGGATCGCGTCGTCCGCAGCGGCTTCGGCAAACAGATTGAACTGGACCTGTCGAGCCCGGCAAAGGAGTACGAGGCCGGTCTGTTCCCCCTAAAAAAGGTCTTCGACCCCGACGAGTGGGCGGAGGGCTTCGAGGAGCACCACGACTACGACAAGGACGTTCGCAAGCTCTGGAATACGTTCAACCGTACCTTCATCAAGCGTTTCGAGCAGTACCTGATGCCAGTGATCGAGCTGGCCGCCTCCACTCCTCGTGAGGCGGTCTGCCAGGTGTTCGAGAAGGTGAACACCGGCGGTGTGACCCTGACCGTTTTCGAACTGCTCACCGCGACCTACGCGGCGGACGAGTTCGACCTGCGGCAGGATTGGCGGGAAAGGAGGAGTGCCTGGGATGATCCCGCCCTCCAGGTGCTCTCGACGGTGTCGGAGACTGATTTCCTGCAGGCCGTCACATTGCTGGCGACATACGAGCGCAAGCTGAATCATGCTGGAGCCGACAGCGACAGGGCGTCGAGAGTCGGTTGCCGCCGTACCGAAATGCTTCGGCTCCCGCTCCAGGACTACGTCCGCTTCGCTCCAGAAGCGGTCACCGGGTTGTTGGAGGCCGCCCGGTTCCTACATCGCCAATACATTTTCGACGTGAAATACCTGCCGTACGGCACGCAGCTCATTCCTCTGGCGGCGATCCTCGCGGCCTTAGGGCAGGAGGCGGAGCCGTATGAGGCTCAGCGGAAGATCGCACGTTGGTTCTGGTGCGGTGTGTTCGGGGAACTCTACAGCGGCACGACCGAGACCCGTTTCGCCCGGGACCTGCCCGAGGTCGTTGACTGGGTCCGCGGCACCGGCGAGGAGCCCAGAACCGTTATCGAAGCGCAGTTCGCCCCCAGTCGGCTACGGACGCTCCGCACCCGCAACAGCGCCGCCTACAAGGGTCTGCAGGCCCTGCTGATGGCCGACGGCGCGAAGGACTGGCTGACCGGCAACATGATCAATGCGGCCGTCTACTTCGACGACAACATCGATCTGCACCACATTTTCCCCAGAGCTTGGTGCGTTAGGACTGGCCTCCCGCGTGGTGACTATGAATCGATCGTCAACAAGACCCCTCTTGCTGCCCGCACCAACCGTGTGCTGGGCGGAGCAGCTCCCTCGCAGTATCTGAATCGCTTGGTCCGTGAGACGAAGATCAGCCGAGGCTCCCTGATGAGCCTGATCGAGACCCACTTCGTGAACGCCGGCACCTTGACCCTCGACGACTTCAAGCGGTTCTACGCCTACCGCGAGGCCGCCCTGCTGTCCCGTATCTCGGACGCCATCGGCAAACCCATCCGCACGGAGTAACCGTTTCTCGCCCTCTCCGGTTGGCTGCCGTAGGGTTGAGTGCTTCTGGCCGCAGACGGAAGCGTGCATCCCGATCCTGTAGAGGGGATCCCGGGGGCCGACCGCTACGCCGACCTTCTTCTGAGGAGTTGTGCCACTTTTGCAACGGAGTGGACGGTCTGTTGGGCTGGCGGGGTGCCTTAAGCCGCCGACTCCGTTCCGGCTGCGGGTTCGACCAGTTCGGGTAGGCCCCAAGGTGTGGGAACCACAGGGATATGGTCACCAGGCCATTTGGCTGGGATGAAGGCATGAAAGTGTTCTTCTCCCTCGGGCCGGAGCTTGAGGACACAGCCTTCTGCCGACCCGGCATCAAGCGCCTCCAGGACTTGGCCCGCGTTCACTGCGATGACACGGGTGTGGAACAACGTCACATCGCCGATCAGGAGTTCATGGCCAGCAATCTCCACCGTGCACACGGATAGATCCAAACGAAGGCACTGGGGGTTCCCCGAGAGGATGAGGCGCAGCTCTTCGCTTTCAGAACCGCTGAGGGTGGCCGTCAAGAGCCGTGCTGTCGGGTGAACGGCGCACTTGCCCTCCATCAGGAGCCTCACCATGCGTAGAGCTGCTCGTTCAACGCCGGGCAATTCGGCAGGCACTGGAAAGAAGATGTCGCAATGTCGTTGGACAATGTCCAGATCCTCAGCCAGCTGTTCGCACCGGCGGACCTCGCCCAGGTGGGCGCGCACCTCAGCGGAGTGGTCCTGCGCAGTGAAGCCGACCACTCCCAGGCGCTGGCCGTTGAGATATATCTCTCCCGTGCACGTCTTGTGTAGTTGCTTGATGAGCCGCATTGAGCGGAGTAAATCCGACGGACTGGTCTCGGCCGTGTTGTATGCGTATGAGAGCGTGGTCGGTTGTTCCTCGTTGTGGGGAAACATGAAGACCAACTCAGCAACGTTGTAGAAGGTGGCCTTGAGAGAGCGCCCCTCATAACCGGTGCTGCCATGCTGCACCTTCGCGTGGTGCGAGGCTAGAGTACGGCCGTTATTGTCCAGGATTCTGAGCTCCATGCGGACGTCTTGGTCGCTTGGTAGCATATGCGGGAGCAGCTCTACGTGAACGTGCTCTACCGTCTCACTCAGCCATTCGGGACCCTCGATAGTAAGTCGCTCAACGATCTCCGCTGGCAACACAACCTTCTCATCGGTTCCGTAACCGAGGGTCCGTCGTATTTGTTTGCTGAGCTCTGAGTCCTCGCTGAGAGAGTGTTCTAGAGTGATATGGATGGGGCTTGTCTGGTGTGCGCGTGGATGTTTGGCGCGGAGGATGCGAACGACTTGATTACCGTACCGAGCGAAGTCAAAAGTCCAATCCCTATCGCACTTGTCTACGACGTTGCCGAGGCTGAGGACGCGGTCGTCTAGGTCGCGAACGCCGCCCAAGAGGATCGCCTTCTCCTGGTTGAAGATCTTGGCGTCTTCCTTCAGGTGGTCGCGCTGGTAGTAGCCTTCCAGATCGGGAAGGTCGATCATCTGTGAGTCGAGTTCCACGCGGCCTATTACCGACAGTCGCACTTCATGACCGGTTGCCAGTCCGTTGACGAACTCGCGCTCGTTGGGGCTGAGGTTGCAGGGGACTACCAGAGTCCACTCGTACGGGTTGTGCTCCATGGCTCGCACGAAGGAGTCTTTAATCTGGCGCCGTCTGGTCCGGTTCTCTTTAGGGAAGCCTTCGGGGAAGAACTTGAGTTGAAAGATCCGGACACGGGAACCTTGAGTGACCACGATGTCGCGTCCACCGTCGCCGCCCCGTCCATCCACAACTTCAACAGTGGCAGTTCCGGAGTACATGCGATGGATCATGGATTCCACTATGCGGTCGAAGCGCTTCTGGTCCAGGAACTTCCACTCGATCGCCATGGCTACCTTCCCGTAGGCGTGTTCGGAATAGTATTCCGAACCAGGAACAGGTCTGCATCCCGAAAGTCTGAGATGTTGCCCTGGTCTTGGGGCAGATGAGCGCTTGGGACGATGTGCCCCGAGAAGAGTTCACAAGAGCTGATGTCACGCCCGCCGTACCCGCCGGAGCTCTGGTGCCAGATGATGGAACTGGTCTGCACTGGACCGGAGCTGGAGGAACTGGTCGAAGAAGTTCGAGCCGACCGCGATGAGGGTCGCCGCAATGACAGTCTGATCAGCGCTGGGTGGGGGCTGACCCGTCGTGACCACGCGGTGACTCCAGGCGAGGACCTGGTGTTAAGGCCTTTCTCCTGCTCCTAGGACCTGAGCCTTTCTCCTGCCAGCCTCTCCGTCGGCTATGCCACTCGCGCCTGGTGGGAAGCGGCCAAAGCATTACTCGCGTTGTGGCGGTTTGGTACGTGGGCCGGCCCGAGGTGGTGAGATGCATCTCGATGTGCTCTCGTATACCAATAGATCATGGTAGGACGTCATCGCCCGCCTATGCCATGAGGCAGGATAGCCAAAAGTGGCGACTCGTGTGGGGAGCGGCGATGACGCAGGTCGTGGCTGAGACGACGGCGCTGCCTGCCGTTGGCCAGGTGGTGACCGTCAGGAACCGCCCGTGGGTGGTGGCCGACGTCCGCCAGGGCAGTGTGGCTGGCTCTGGAGATGCCGACCTCGCTGCTCAGGCACCCCATGTAGTGAGCCTGGTGAGCATTGAGGACGACGCCCGTGACGAGCGGCTCCGTGTTGTGTGGGAGCTGGAGCCGGGCGCCGCCGCCTACGAGCGGCATGCACTGCCGGATCCCGCGCGCGGTTTCGACCCGCCCGGCCACCTCGACGCCTTCCTCGACGCCGTGCGGTGGGGCGCGATCGCCACGGCGGACACGACCGTGCTGCAGGCGCCCTTCCGCTCCGGCGTCCAGATCGAGGAGTATCAGCTCGACCCAGTCGTGCGGGCGCTGTCGATGCCCCGTACCAACCTCCTCATCGCCGACGACGTCGGCCTGGGCAAGACGATCGAGGCGGGGCTGGTCATGCAGGAGCTCATGCTTCGCCATCGGGCCCGAACGATGCTGATCGTCTGCCCGGCGGGGCTGACCCTGCAGTGGCGCGACGAGATGCGCGACAAGTTCGGCATGGAGTTCCGGATCGTCGACAGCGCGCTGCTGAAGGAGCTGCGCCGGACCCGCGGCCTCTACGCCAACCCGTGGACGCACTTCCCGCGGCTGATCGTGAGTGTCGATTGGCTCAAGCGTGACCGGCCTCGACGGCTGCTGCGCGACGTGCTGCCGCCGGTCCCGCGTTATCCGCGGGCCTTCGACCTGCTGGTCGTGGACGAGGTGCACACCTGTGCGCCCGCGACCCGGGGCAAGTACGCCGTGGACTCGCTGCGCACCGAGGTCGTCCGCGAGCTCGCCCCCCACTGCGAGCACCGGCTGTTCCTGTCCGCCACTCCGCACAACGGCTACCAGAACTCCTGGACGGCCCTGCTGGAGCTGCTGGACGACCAGCGATTCGCCCGAGGTGTCCCGCCGCGCCCTGAGCAGCTCGCTCAGGTGATGGTCCGCCGGCTCAAGAGCGAGCTGCCGCCGAGGTGGGACGGCTCGCCGCGCTTCCCCACCCGGGTCATCCACGACCTTGAGGTCTCCTACTCCGAACCCGAGCGCCGCGCGCACCGTGCGCTGGCGGAGTACGCCGCCTCCCGCAGAGGGCCGGCCGGCGGCCCCCATGTCAACGTCGCCGACTTCGTCACCATGCTGCTGAAAAAGCGGCTGTTCTCATCCCCGCACGCCTTCTCCACCACGATCGACAAGCATCTGGCCACCATGCTCCGGCGCGAGGACGGCGAGATGCCGCTGCCCGCCAGTACCGGGGAGCGCGTGCTCAGGCCGCTGGTGAGTCGGCTGGAGGAGACCGCCGAGGACGACGCCGCGTACGGCGAGGCCGAGTCGGCCGCCCTGACGACGGCCCGCCGCCTGCTGCCGCCGCTGACCGCCCGGGAGAAGGAACTGCTGGAGGAGCTGCGCGACTGGGCGAAGGACGCGCGCTTGCGGCCCGACGCGAAGTTCGATGCTATGCGCGACTGGCTCGACCCGATCGTCCGCCCCGGCGGGGAGTGGAACGACGAGCGGGTCATCATCTTCACCGAATATCGCGACACCCAGAGCTGGTTGCGTGACCGGCTCATCGGCGCCGGTTACCCCGCCGAGCGGATCGCCTGCCTCTACGGCGGTATGGACGACGACGAGCGCGACCGCATCCGCAAGGTCTTCCGCGATTCCCCGAACCTCGACCCGATGCGGATCCTGCTCGCCACCGACGCGGCCAGCGAGGGCATCAACCTTCAGGACAACTGCCACCGGCTGCTGCACTGGGAGATCCCCTGGAACCCTAACCGGCTGGAACAGCGCAACGGCCGCATCGACCGGCACGGCCAGCCGGCGCCGCAGGTGGATGTCTTCCACTTCGTCCCGCACGGCTGGCAGCACGCGCCGGAGGGCTCCCTCGAAGACGAGCTGCAGTTCCTCAGCATCGCCGTCAGGAAGGTCGACCAGATCCGGGAGGACCTCGGCAGCGCCGGCGACGTGATCGCCGCCAACGTCGAGCGCAAGATGCTGGGCCGCGCCGCCGACTGGCAAGCCGCGGAGACCGAGATCGGTAAGCGCCGGCGCGGCACGGCCGAGCTGCGGATCCGCCGCGAGCTGGCCGCCGACCTCGCCCGGCTGACCGAGACGCTGCGCGGCAGCCGTACGCGGCTGCACCTGTCGCCGGAGACGTTGGAACGGGTGGTGCGCACCGCGCTCCGGCTGGCCCACGACCTCGACCTGATCGACGCCGCCTCGCCCAAGGGACTGAACGCGCGCTGCTTCCGGCTGCCCCCGATGTCCAAGCGAGCATGGGCGGCGGCACGCAACGACGGACTGCTCCACCCGGTCACGCACGTCGAGCGCGTCGTCACCTTCGACCAGGACGCCGCCGCCGGCCGTACCGATGTGGTCCTGCTGCACCTCGGCAGCCGTCTGGTGCAGATGTGCCTGCACCTGCTCCGCGCCGAGCTGTGGTCGGCCAGGGGTGCCAGCGGCGCGAAGCTGAACCGGGTCACCGCCCGCCTCGTGCCCGGCGACCTGATGGCCGTCCCCGCCGTGGTCGCGCACATGCGCATCGTCGTCACCGGCGACGAGGGCACCCGCCTGCACGAGGAGGTCATCGTCGGCGGCGGCACCCTGGAGGAGGGCCGGCTGACCCGGGTCAACGCCGAGACCCTGGAGGGTTGGCTGGAGGCCGCCACCGACGAGCAGCCGCCTCCGCCCGTGCTCGACCGGCTCGTCGGCACCTGGCGGACTCTCGACCTGGAGCCGAAGATCGCATCCATCCTCGCCGATCGGGCGAGGCGGCGCACCAACCGGCACGCCGCCGACCTGGAGGCCCGCTGCCAGGCGGACATCGCGGCCATGACGGAGGTCCTGGATGAGCTGCGCCGTACGATCACCGCGGCCTTGGACGACGACGGCTACTGGCAGCCCAGCCTGTTCGAGGCCGACGAGGAGCGCAGCCAGCTCGCCAAGGACCGCCAGGCCCTGATCGAGCGGCGCGAGTCGATCCCCCGGCAGCTCGCCGAGGAGGTCGAGGCGATCACCCGCCGCTACGCCAACCCGACCGTCCGCTGGTTCCCCGGGGCGGTCACCTTCCTCGTGCCCGCCGCGCTCGCCCACCGAGGTGCCTGATGCCGCCGCGCCGCAGAACCACGACCCCGTCGGTCGCCCGCCAGCACGCCGACTGGATCAGCCTACTGAGGCCGGACGGCCCGTTCATCTCCGTCAAGGTGCTCGCCGAGGCGCTCCCGCAGGGACTGGCGACCGTCCCGGACACGAAGCTGGAACGCCTCGTCCAGGCCTGGGATGAGGTGCAGGCCGCCCCCGGCGAGCTGAACTCCGCCTGGCAGGGCTTCGTCCTCGGCGAGTTACTCGGCCTGACCGGCCCGCTGCTCGCCGAAGGCCCGAACCTCCCCGACGGAGTCCGCGCGTACGGCCCCGGAGACACGCGGGTCCGGCCCGACGCGGTCGCCTTCGGCCCGGACGGCGCGGGCGGCCGGGCCGAGCGGCTTCACGTCTACCGGCGCGGCTGGCGCGAGCCCCTCACCAAGGCGACGAAGGATCACCGCTCCGCGGTCGAGGAGGCCGCCGACCTGTGCCGCCGCCGCGGGGTGCCGCTGGCCCTGCTCACCAACGGGCAGCTCTGGATCCTAGTGCACGCCCGCGTCCAGGAAGCCTCTACCGTCGCGGTCTTCGACGCCGACCTGTGGCTGGAGGAGCGCGACCTGCTGCGCGCCTTCGCCACGCTGCTCGCCGCGACCCGCGTGCTCAAGCCCTCGGTGGGAGCGGACGGCACGCCGACCGACAGCCTCGCCGCGCTCTTCGCCCGCAGCGCCGCCGCCCAGGCCGAGGTCACCACCACCCTCGGCCGGCAGGTGCTGCGCGCCGTTGAACTGCTCGTCGGCGAGCTGTCCCGGCTCGACCGGGAGTCGGGTGGAGAACTGCTCGCGTACGTGCCCGAGCGCAGGGTCTACCAGGGCGCGCTGACAGTGATGATGCGCCTGGTCTTCCTGCTCTACGCCGAGGACCAGCGCCTGCTGCCCGTCGACGCCGAGCTGTACGCGTCCTCCTACTCGGTCGGCGGGCTCTTCGACGAGCTGGAGGAGGCGGAGAGCAGGTACGGCGACGTCATCGTCGACCGCCGCCAGGCCGCCTGGCCCCGGCTGATCGCCCTCTTCGGCGCCGTGTACGGCGGATGCGAGCATGACGACCTGCGCATCCCGCCGTACGGCGGCACGCTCTTCGACCCGGAGCGGTTCCCCTGGCTCGCCGGGATGAAGGTCACCGACCGGGTCGTCCAGAAGATCCTCCGGGCGCTGCTGCTCCTGGTCGGGGAGAGCGGCGCCCCGGAACGGCTCAGCTACAAGGGCCTCAACGTCGAGCAGATCGGCCACGTCTATGAGGGCCTGCTGGAGTTCTCCTGCCTGCGCGTGGCCGAGCCGTACGTCGGGTTGTTCGGCAAGGCCGAGCCGGAGCTGCCGCTGGCCGAGCTGGAGCGCGCCCGCCGCGAGGAGCCCGACTTCGCCGCCTGGCTGGTGCGCACCTGCGAGACGACGGCAAACCGGGTGACCAAGGCCCTGGCCGTCGAGCCGAAGCCCACCGACCGGGAGCGCCTGCGCACCGCCTGCGAGAACGACGACGCACTGACCGAGCGGGTGCTGCCGTTCCTCGGCCTGCTCCGCCAGGACCTGCGCGGCTGGCCCACCGTCTTTCCCGCCGGCTCGCTGGTCATCACCCAGGTCGGCGACCGGCGCGCCACGGGCACCCACTACACGCCGCGCAGGCTCGCCGAGGAGGTCGTCGAGCACACCTTGGCCCCGCTCTGCTTCTCGCCCGGCCCCGCTGAGGGCGCCGAACCGGGTGTGTGGCGGGCCAAGCGCTGGGACGAGTTGTTGAAGCTGAAGGTGCTCGACCCGGCGATGGGCTCAGGCGCCTTCCTTGTCTCCGCCTGCCGCTACATCGCGGACCGCATCGTCGACGACTGGGAGCGTAACGGCGTCCCGGGGGAGATCCTGGACGCCGTCGGCCCCGACTACGACCGCGACGGCCTGCTGCTGGAGGCCCGCCGCCGGGTGGCTGCGAGCTGCATCTACGGCGTGGATCGCGACGAGCAGGCCGTCGAGCTGGCCAAGCTCTCGCTCTGGCTGGTGACGCTGGCCAAGGACAAGCCGTTCTCGTTCCTCGACCACGCCCTGCGCTGCGGCGACTCCCTGATCGGTGTGGTGGACGACCGTCAGCTTCAGGCCTTCCACCTCGACCCGACGGCGGGGGATTTCCAGAACTCCCGGCTCTCCAACACCTTGGGTGAGACGGTGGAGACGATCCTCGCCGAGGCCGAGCGGCTTCGCGTCTTGATCGAGCAGGAACCGGTCCGTGACGCGGCCCACGGCCGCGAGCTGGAGGCCAAACTCACCACCGTGGAGGCCCTCACCGAGCGGCTCCGTTTCGCCGCCGACGCGGTCGTGGCCGCCGCGCTTGCCGCCGCCGACGCCAAGAAGCAGAACCGCCGCCCGCACTGGGAGGAGCAGGAGAACGCCGACGAGTACGGCAGGCTTCTCTTCGACCTCGCTGAGGACGTGGAGAAGGTCCTCCTCCCACTCGCCCGGGCCATCGCGTTGGCCGGCGACCCCTCCGAGGAGTCGTACGGCACCCGCCTCGCCGAACTGGTGGCAGATCCCTGGTCGGTGGAGGACGGCGAGCTGCATCGGGCCGCGATCGAGGCCGAGGAGGCGGAGAAGCGGATCCGGGGGCTGGTTGAGCCCATGCTCACCGGCGGCGGGCGCAGACTAGAGCCGATCCGGCCCTTCCACTGGCCGCTGGAGTTCCCCGAGGTGATGCGACACGGCGGCTTCAGCGCAGTAGTCGGCAACCCGCCGTTCATCGGTGGACAGCGGCTCACCGGCTCCATCGGAGAGGACGTCCGGGAGTTCCTCGTCACGTACGTCGCCGAGGGCAGGCGCGGCAGCGCCGACCTATGCGCGTACTTCCTCCTGCGCGACCTGGAGGTGGCCCCCTCTGGGCGGGTGGGGGTCATCGCCACCAACACGATCTCCCAGGGAGACACCCGCGAGGTGGGCTTGGACCAGGCGTATGAGCGGGGCTGGAGGGTTTACCGGACTGTCAAGTCACAACCGTGGCCGGGGACGGCCTCGCTGGAGGTCTCACTGGTCTGGGCCGGGCACCCGGGGGAGCGGGAACCGCGCCTTCGAGATGGGCAGGAGGTGCCGTCGATCACCTCGTCCCTGGATCCTGAGGGTCGTATGGAGGGGCACCCGTACCGCCTGGCGGCCAACGCGGGCCAGTCTTTCCAGGGGTCGAACATCCTTGGTCTTGGTTTCACTATGTCCCCAGAGGAAGCCGCCGCTCTGATTGAGGCAGACCCGCATAACAAGAAGGTGCTCTCCCCTTACCTCGTCGGGGAGGATCTCAACTCCCGGCCGGATTGCTCGGGCCGCCGGTGGGTGATTAATTTCCGAGACTGGTCGATGGAGCGGGCGCGGGAATACCCCGCACCGTTCGCCATCGTGGAACGTGATGTCAAACCAGGGCGGGAGAACAACAAACGTCAAGCCCGTCGGGAACGCTGGTGGCAGTACGCAGAGCGGGCACCGAACCTGTACGAGGCCATCGCGGGTCTTGACCGGGTGCTCGTCATCACACTGGTGAGTCGCTTGGTGATGCCAGCGTTAGTTCCTGCACAACAGGTCTTCGCTCACAAGCTCGCGGTGTTCGCCACCGATGCTTGCGCAGACCTTGCTCTGTTCTCCAGCGCCTTCCATAACCAGTGGGCCTGGAAGTACTCATCTACTATGAAAGCCGACCTCAACTACTCGCCATCAGATGTCTACGACACCTTCCCGCAGCCCAGGCGGACCGACCGGATGGACCGGGCCGGGGCGGAGCTGCACGAGGTCCGGAGCGAGCTCATGCTGAAGCGGGATCTCGGGCTGACCAAGCTCTACAACCTGGTACACGACCCGGCCGAGACGGACCCGCTGATCCAGCGGATCAGGGAACTGCATGTCGAGATCGACGAGGCGGCCCTGGAGGCGTACGCGCTAGACGAGGAGCGGGAGCCCGACATCCGCGACTACGAGGCCGGCAAGGCGAAGGCGTCACTGCCCGCCTGGTCCGAGGTCGTTCTGGACCACGGCTTCCACGACCATGGCCAGGGTGTCCGCTGGACGGTCGGCCCGCAGGCCCGCCTCGACATCCTTGACAAGTTGCTGGCGCTCAACCACTACCGCCACAGGGAGGAGCCGCAGACGGGCGTCCGCAAGCCGAAGAAGACCACCCGGAAGAAGACGACCGCCGGCCGTACGGTATCCCCCGTCTCACCCGCAGTGCCGACGGAGGGCCGTACCGTGGCGCCCGATCCAACGAAGGAAGAGGAGCCCGTCGCCGTTCTCGACGACGGCCTCTTCCCTCCGGACGGGGCCCTTTTCTAAAATCTAAGCGGGTCTCTGATCGGCTTGCTGTGCGGCTTATCGGTCCTCCCTGGCACCCTGGGGCCGTTCGTAACCGAGCCACCAGGAGGCGGCTTGTCCAAGCACACAGTCGGATTCGTCTATGTTCTGAGCAACGAGGCGATGCCGGGGATCGTCAAGGTCGGGATGACCATCGACCTTCACCGAGGGGCATGCGAGGCAGTTCCACAGCACGGATGTCCCGCTCCCATTCGATGTCGAGTTCAGCGCCCCGACGTCCCGTCCACACGAGGTCGAGAAGTGCGCTCATGAGTTTCTGGAGCCCTTCCGGGTCACTCCGGATCGGGAGCTCTTCAAGGTCTCCCTGGACGTGGCGATCGACACGGTCAGGGAGGCGCTGCTGGAGGCCGCCGGCATCGACGCGTGGGACGCGGACGAGCCGCATTACGTCAGGAGCGGAGACCGGATCGCCCTGACCGCGTCGGCCGGTGACCTCTTCGTCGTCCTAGCGCTCCCGGACCCCACGTCGAGCAGGGCCGAGTCGATCGACTTCTTGCGTCCGGATCACCGGGGCTGAGTCCGGCGACCGCCTCAGCATCCCGGGTGCCTATCAACTCCAGCAGGTCACCGTCGCTGTGGGCCTGCCGTTCCTTGTCTCGGCCGGACCGCAGGGTGCCGGATGGAGCCGTCAACGGGCGAGACCGCCTGGTGCCAGGAGACCACCTGCTCTGGTTCACCCCACTGGCCGACGGTCAGGTCTGCAAGATCGCATTGTTCGAGATGCGGGACCACTGCCAGGTAGTCAGCCGGACCTGGGATAGGAAGCTCGATGCCGGCGGCCATCCGCTCCTGCTGAACACGCCGACCTATGACAAGCTGCCATCAGGTGTGGTTCGCACGGTTCAACTGATGATGCGCATGCCGCCTCCCCGCTCATGGGCGCCCCGATCGTAGGCTCCGTTCGGAGAGGAGAGGCAAGCATGTGTTCGACGGCGCTCAGGATCCGGCGTACTGATTCCTCGACAAGCTGCTGGTCATCGTCCCTGGTCGGTGGTGGGAGAGCTCACTCCAGGCAGGGGAAGCCGTCCCAGAGCAGCTCAAACCCCCGCGGAACCATCTCGTAGGTACGAGCGAGGGAACTTCCCAGCGACTTGCGCTCGGCCCAGAGAACGAGCGGCTCAGGACCGACGTTCCGCAGGGTGATCCTGATCCAGTCGAGATCTTCGATGTACGGCTGTATCTGGATGTACTCATCATCGACCGGTCTGTTCTGCCCCGTGCAGAGGGAATCACGAAGCACATTGATCCGGTCCATGAAGCCGGGGACGTCGAGGCGCACGACGTAAGGATCATGCCGCCGGTAGTGGAGGAATCCGGTAAGCGGGCTGCCGTCCATGAACAGGGGGATGCTGTCGCTGATCGTGAGAGGGCTCATCAGGTCTCCCGATGTTGAACAGATGACGTACGGAATCGGCGTGCACAGAGGGCGCGGCATACGCCCGTGCCGATAGGAACATGCGCCGAGATCGCCGCGGCGCACATGGTGAGATGCAGGGAATCAGCTTCGAGCGGGCCTACTTGAGCAAGTTCTCGCGGAGCGTTTTGAGACTTCTCCCGTCGGAGATTCGGTGCCACGCGGACCAGCCGTCGGTCTCCTGGCCCGAGATCGCCTTGCACGCGGGCGAGGGCTTCTCGTAGATCTGGCCGTTGTCGAGACGGAGGCATCCGCCGGGAAGCACCGTTGCGAAGTGGACATGACCGAGACGAGGCCTGCGCCACTCAAGGCGCTCCCCTGCCCGGAGCAGTCCCTTGGCGATCAGGTGCTTGAGCACCCCTTCTCGCTCGTTCTCCAGCCCTTCGTCGATCCCGGTCATGCTGCCGGTCTCGGGCGTACTGTCGGTCTCGGACGCCCTGCCCAGGGTGCCCTCAACGAGCAGCCGCCGCAGAACAGCGTTCGGTGTGGTCTCGACCCAGGGCTTCGCCAGCGCATGGAGCGCGTTTAAGACATCCTGGTCAAGATAGGTGTTGGGCTCCTCCGCCAACATCGCCTCCCGTCTGAATAGATCCATCTGGTGGACTGGTGGATCTATCGTACGGGCAAGTGCTCACGAACACAATATCTTCTGATCTGGTGGAATTTTTGAACTCGAAGCCGTTCTGTGCGGATATATATCCACACAGAACGGCCACTCTTCGACGATTGTCTGTTTCATCCAGATATTGGGCCGCGCGCACGATATGGCATTCCTTGCTCGAGCGTCTGCTCCTCCAAGCAGGGGCCTACGTCTCGATCTGGACGGCTACCTGGATCTTGTTGGCGATCGGGGTATAGATGTCCGCAGAGACCTCGGTGAACAGGGAGAACAGCGGGGCGTATCTCACGGACGTCCGCTCGGTCGCGGCGATTGTTCTGCTTCCACCAACCGACGATGGGATAAGCACGACGCTGCGGAATGGCGGACTCCACCCCTACAGTTGCCGACGTGAGCGGTGAGACGGTGCTTGAACGGCCCAGAGAGGCCAGGATCCGGCGCGAGCTGGAGGAGATGGTCGTCCGGGATCTCCACGGTCCTTTCGGTGACGAGGGGGAGGAGTTCAAGGAGCGGCCGACCGACCGGTACATCCTGGGCAGGCTCGCGCCGGACGGTGAGGTGGTCGAGCCCGATCTGATGGACGACGCTGCGGATGGCGGCGCTGCCGACGTGGGGGAGGATGAGGCCGAGCCGTCCGCCCTGACCACCGCCAGCCTGATGCCCTCGGCCCTGGGCTGCACCGTCGTGGTGGACGGGGGGATGACCGAGCTGGTGGTCACCGGTCACTGGGCGCGTTACAAGCGAGTCGAGGCAGCCTACGATGCCGGGGAGACGGCGGGCGGCGGCAGCGGGCGGGTGTGGCGTCGGGCGGCCGACTCTGGCAGCGTACGGCTGGCGCTCCGCGAGGGCCGGCTGAAGCCGGAGCGCATGGACTCCGACGAGCACGTGGTGGTGCGCGGCCGGGCACGCCGCCACAACGGCCACTGGCTGGTCTCGATCTTCCTGGTCAACGCCACGCCTAAGCCGCAGACGCTGGAGGCGGCGGCCTGGCTGTTCCAGGCGCGTATCGCCGTCGCCGCCCCGCACGGCGGGCCGGTCTTCCTGGCCCGGCCCGACACCTTCAGCGGCGGCGACGAGATCGACCGTGCCGAGCAGCGGCGGCTGGCCATGGCCTACCGGTTCCAGCCGGAGTTCGCGGTCGGCCACGGGGCGGGCGTGACGGCCGAGCGGTCGCCGGATGATCCGCTGCGGGCTGTCCGGGTCGAGACGCGGGCCGTGCCGTCCTACGAGATCCCGTTCACCGACGTTCCCAATCCGAAGAGCGACCCGGATCTGCCGGAGCTGGCTGACCTGGTGCTGGACATGAAGGTCCTGCGCGACCTGCCGGTGGACGCGCTCCGCACCGGGCTGATGCCGCTGGTCACCGGGTACCGGGCGTGGATCGCCCGCCAGGAGAAGCGCCTGGCCGACAAGGGTGAGCGGCTCGCGCCGTACGGGAGGACGCCGCGCGAGACGTTGGCCGTGGCGCGCAGGGCGGCGGACCGGATCGAGGCCGGGATCGAACTGCTCACCGGAGACGCGGGCACGCGCGACGAGAACGCATTGCGGGCCTTCCGCTTCGCCAACGATGCGATGTACCTGCAGCGGGTGCACACGCTGGCGGCGGCCGTACGGCGCAAGACGCCCGTGGTGCCGCTGGAGGAGGCGCTGCGGCGGGTCGAGAAGCCGGACAATCACAGCTGGCGCCCGTTCCAGCTGGCGTTCATCCTGCTGAACCTGCCCGCGCTGGCCGATCCCCGGCACGCTGAACGCCGCGCCGACGAGCGCGACGGCGAGGCCCTGGCCGACCTGCTCTGGTTCCCCACCGGTGGCGGCAAGACCGAGGCCTATCTCGGTCTGACCGCGTTCACGCTGGCGATCCGGCGGCTCGGCTCAGGGCTTGGCGGCTACGACGCGTCGGCGGGCGTGGCGGTGCTCATGCGCTACACGCTCCGGCTGCTCACGATCCAGCAGTTCCAGCGCGCCACCGCTCTGATCTGCGCCTGCGAGCGGCTGCGCCGCCAGGACGAGGCGACATGGGGCACGATGCCGTTCCGGATCGGTCTCTGGGTCGGTGCGCGGGTGACGCCGAACAAGACCGACGACGCGGCCGAGTGGCTCAAGGAACTCCGCAAGGCGGGCAAGCGCGGGTTCGTCCGCGCTGTCGGCTCGCCGCACCAGCTCACCGGCTGCCCGTGGTGCGGTGAGATGCTGGACCCGGGCATCAACATCACGGTCGACCCGACCCGACGCCGCACCCAGTTCTTCTGCAACAACCTCTACTGCGACTTCAACGACATCAACGATCCCGAGGGCATCCCGATCGTCCTCGTCGACGAGGAGATCTACCGGCTGCTGCCCAGCCTCGTCATCGCGACGGTGGACAAGTTCGCCCAGATGCCGTGGCGCGGTGAGACCCAGGCGCTGTTCGGCCGGGTCCGGCAGCGGTGCGAGCGGCACGGATACGTGACCGAGGACACCCGGGGCAATGACTGGGAGCTTTCGTCGCCGTCCGCCCGGCATCCCGCCAAGGGGATGCTGCCGCCCGCGAAGATCGTCGGCGTGTCGCGGGTCCGGCCGCCGGACCTGGTCATCCAGGATGAGCTGCATCTGATCTCCGGCCCGCTGGGATCCCTGGCGGGCCTGTACGAGACGGCCGTGGACCGGCTCGCTACCTGGGAGTTGCCGGGCGGCAGGCGGGTCAGGCCGAAGGTCATCGCCTCGACCGCGACCGTGCGGCGGGCGCAGCAGCAGATCGGCGCGCTCTTCGACCGGCGGACGGAGATCTTCCCGCCCCCGGGGCTGGATATCGGCGACAACTTCTTCTCCCGGCAGCGTCCGGTGGATCCGGCAGAGCGGGGGCACCGGTCCGGCCGCCGCTATGTGGGCATCTGCGCGCATGGCGTCCGCAACAGGTCGGTGCTGATCCGGGTGTATGTCGCCGTGCTCGGCGCAGCTCAGACTCTGCACGAGAGGTACGGCCGCAGCCGCGTCACCGACCCCTACATGACCCTGGTCGGTTACTTCAACAGCCTGCGCGATCTGGGGGCGATGCGCCGCATGGTGGAGGACGACGTCTCCACCCGCCTGTCCCGGGCCGAGGGCCGCGGGTTCGCCCGCCGCTGGGACCCCGTCGTCAAGGAGCTGACCTCGCGGCTCTCGTCCGCGGACATCCCGGCCGTGCTCGATCACCTGGACCAGGCGTTCACCGACGATCAGGAGGCGAGCCAGCGCCGGCCGATCGACATCCTGCTCGCCACCAACATGATCGCCGTCGGGGTCGACGTGTCCCGCCTCGGCGTGATGGTCGTCTCCAACCAGCCGAAGTCCGCCGCCGAGTACATCCAGGCGACCAGCCGGGTCGGGCGTGCCGCGCCGGGCCTGGTGTTCACGGTCTACAACTGGGCCCGGCCACGCGACCTGTCGCACTACGAGACGTTCGAGCACTTCCACGCCACCGCCTACCGGCATGTGGAGGCGCTGTCGGTGACGCCGTTCGCCGACCGGGCGGTCGACCGCGGACTGACCGGGGTGCTGGTCGCCCTCGTGCGGAACCTGGAGTTCGCCTACAACGGCAACATGGGGGCAGGGCAGTTCGACCGGGCCGGCGAGCTGGCCGACCACGTGGTGCGCTTCCTCAAGCGGCGGGCCCGGGAGGTCACCGGCGACAACCGGGTGGGCGTCGAGGTCGAACGCCACCTGGACGCCCGGCTCGACCACTGGCACACCGAGCGCCGGGTGCCGGGCCGCCGACTGGGCTACAACAAGCGCACGCCCGGCACGCCCGCGGACGCCGGGGAACTGCTGCGCAGTCCCGACATGGGACGCTGGCAGCCGATGACGTGCCCGACCTCGCTTCGGGACGTCGAGCCGGGAGTGCGCCTGCTGCTCCAGCTCGACGACGACCCTCTTGCCATCACCCAGGAACCGCCGTTCACCGCCGGAGGGAACGCTTCATGACCGGATCGATCCTGCGGGTCGGCGAGCTCCGTCCCAACCAGCTCCTGCACACCTACGGGGTGGGCGCGGTCGCCGACATGCCCAACCTCTCGGTAATGGTCTGTGGGCTGGACGAGTGGGACCGGAACGGGAGCCGGGAGGTCCCGGAGGCGCGGCTGCTCGCAGCGGTCCGCGCGAAGCTGCGGGCGCCGGTGGAGAAGCTGCTCACCCCGCCCTACACGCCCGAAACGGCCGATCCCTTCGACGAGTGGACCCGCGTGGGCGTGCCCGTCACCTTGTTCCCGCGCTGGCTGCGCTGCACTAACACCAAGTGCGGTCTGCTGGCCCCGGTGGAGACCGGCGTGTTCGAGCTCGTCACGCACCCGTTCTCCCCGGATCGCATCCGCTACGTGCACGGCTGCCGCGGCAGGGGAGGCGGGCGGCCCACCGCGGTACCGGCCCGGTTCGTCCTCGCCTGCGCCCAGGGGCACCTCGACGATTTCCCCTGGATGTTCTTCGCCCACCACGGATCCGTCCCCGAGTACAGCGGGCACACCCTCACCCTCGACGAGCAGGGCACCACAGGTGACGCGGCGAGCCTATGGGTCAGGTGCTCCTGCGGTGTCAAGCCCCGGTCGATGGCCCAGGCGATCGGCGAGAAGATGACCCCGAACCTCCCACGCTGCCGAGGACGCCACCCGCACCTGCGCTCCGCCCAGTTCGCCAGCTGCGGCGAGGAAACCCGGACACTCGGTCTTGGCGCCACCAACAGCTGGTTCGGGATGCAGCTATCGGCCTTCACCCTGCCGCAGGCCGACGCCGAGGTCGACCAGCGAGTCGCCGAGCTGTGGAAGACGCTGGAGATGGTCGCCGCTCTCCCCGAGGAACAAGGTAAGGCGATCATGACCAACCTGGCCTGCTGGGGCGAGCTGGAACAGTACGGGATCGATGAGGTCTGGAAGGCGATCCGGCGGCGTGCCGAAAGCTCCGGCGACGACGACCAGGGCGACGAGTCGGACCTAATGACCCCCGAGTGGAACGCCTTCACCGCCCCCCAGCCGGTCAGGCTGCCCGACTTCACGATCGAGAAGGAACGCCCGCCCGCCAGCACCGAGCGGTGGCTGGAGGAGGTCGTCCTAGTCACTCGGCTGCGCAAGGTGTCGGCCCTGTACGGCTTCACCCGTATCGACGCCCCCGAATGGGGCGAGGACGCAGGCGACGGCGGCTTCGCTCCGATCTCCATCGCCCGGCCCACCTGGGTGCCGTGCGCGGAGATGCGCGGCGAGGGCATCTTCCTGCGTTTCCGAGAGGACGAGCTGGCCGACTGGGAACAGCGCAACGACGTCCGGCGGCGGTGCGAGCAGCTCCGCGCTGGACACGACCGGTGGCGGGCCCAGCGCCGGCTCGAACCGGGCTACTGGCCGGGCGCCCGCTACCTGCTGCTACACACCTTCGCCCACGCGCTCATCCGGGAGTTCGCCTTGGAGAGCGGCTACAGCGCCGCCGGCATCGGCGAGCGGATCTACGCCGGGACCGACGCCCAGCCCATGGCCGGAGTGCTGCTCTACACCGCTGCCCCGGACAGCGAGGGCACGCTGGGCGGCCTGGTGACCTTGGGCCGGCGGGACCGCCTCGGCACGCTCATCGAGCAGGCGCTGGACGCCGCGCGGCTGTGCAGCTCCGACCCGCTCTGCGCCGAGCGCGACCCGCGCGAACACGGCCACCTGTACGGCTCGGCCTGCCACGCCTGCCTGTTCGCATCCGAGACCTCATGCGAAAGGGGAAACCATTACCTGGACCGGGCGCTCCTCGTCGACACCGTCAGAGACTTAGGCATCGGCTTCTTGGCTGCACCATGAGCGGTGACCCATCCGCCATGGTGAGTGACACATTTGGCGTGGGAGGCGCGCCACGCGACCGGGGCAGTGCCTTCAACGCCGTGGGCAGGGGGTTCAGCGCCGTGCGTGGTCCGTCGCGGTCATGAGCGACCTGCCCGCCGTCATCGCGGCGCTCGCTCGGGAGCTTCCATCTGCGCACGTGCGGGCATGGGCGCGGGTCCTGCGGGCTCACCCCACACCGCATCCCGCGCTGCGAGGGCTGCTCGCCCGGGCCAGAACCGGGATTGGTATGGACGCCCGGGCGGCCCGGCTCCTCGCCACCTGGTCAGAGGCCGATCCGCCGCCGTCGGGTGCGGCGGTGGCGCTGGCGCTTGAGACCGCGTCCCGAATTCATGATGAGGCACACCACAGCAGAACCGACATCGTGGTCAGTGGACCGCACAGCGATGAGGTGCCGGTCCGGCTTACCAGCTCAGTCATCATCGAGGTGATCCGCGCCAGCCGTACGTCGTTGCTCGTGGTGAGCTTCGCCGCATTCGGCGTCGCCGAGGTAGTGGGCGAACTGGTCAGAGCGGCCAGACGGGGTGTCCAGATCGACCTGGTCCTGGAAGGCAATGCTGAGGAGGGCGGCGCGTTGCGTGGCGGTGCCGCGGCCACCGAGGCTTTCGAGGAGCTCCGGCCGCTGGCCGAATTTTGGACCTGGACGGACAGGCCGATGGCCGGGGGCTCGGTTCCCGCGCTGCATGCGAAGGTCGTCGCCGCGGACGACGACATGGCTCTTCTCGGCAGCGCGAACCTAACCGACCGGGCGCTCGCCCACAACCTCGAAATCGGCGTGGTCCTCCGCGATCCCGATGTGGTGCGCAGACTCGTCGGACACTTCCGGTCACTCATGCGGCCCGAAGTCGGTCCATTGCGCCCCGCCAAGTGATCCCCGGTCAGCTGTAGTCCGTCACGCCGCGCGCCGCTCCGCAATGACGGTCAGCCACGACCGGCACAGGCGCCCGTGTGCGCTTGACACCGCAGGATGCTGCATGAGCCGTTCGGCGGCCAACTCCGGCGGCATGTAGAGGGGCCCGTTGTCATCAGCAGAAAGCTGGAGGACCTCTGGATGAAGCCGCACTCGAAGCGGAATTCTAGGCATGGAGGGATGACAATATTTAGTTCCCGCTGCAGACTGTGCTTTGCGGAATCATCCGCTCCCAAAGGAATAAGCGGTTGCGACGCTTGGCGGTCAGGCTGCTCGAAAGTGAGCGGACTTCGTTGGGTGAGCCCTCGTTCTACACTTGCCAGGTGCCACCTTTGTGTGTTTCGCGCATGGATTTAAAAGAGGGTATCCATCCGTGCTGGCTCTTCGGGAGCAAGTCGAATTATCTTATCTCCGCTCAACTGGCCACGGGTTGGATGGCGCACGACGATCCCGCGTTCTAATAGGTACTTGACGACAGGCGTGACGTGCGGTGGGCGGTATACAGTCTCCAGGAGTGCGAATTCCTTGAGCTGTTCTAGTGTCCGTTCACCCTTGGCCAGCTCATCAAGGATTGCCCGCTGCAATGGGCGTGTGTCTGGGTCGAAGCTGAACTCGAATTGAAGCTGGTCGGGGTCTCTAGGATCGCGGAAGGTCACCCCACGTATGGGATCCACCTTCCACATTGCATCCTTCATCTTCTCCAGACCCTTGTGGCTGGTGGTCCCGAAGACCAGGTGAAGGTCGTGACCACCTTCGTCGAGCATCTCAAAGGAGATGACATAGGGGAAACCTGCAGCATTGAGCGAGTCGCGGTAGGCGCTTACGAGGAAGCTCTTCTTCTCCCGGGAAGGTAGTTCACGGACCTTGCGCCAGGAGGTTCCGCCGAAGGCCCTATCGCCTTTCGCCTGATGGGCTTCGGCGTTACCAAACTGCATCAAAAAGCGCGTGCCGAATGTCACGAGGACTTCACTGGAGGGAGCCTTAGCGATAGCCCGCGCAATGTCAAGCGGGATGTCAGGTCCACCCCAGCTATCTAAGAAAGCGAAAGTTGGCCCAGCCATCGCGTCAGCAGCATGAAGGGCGGGGACCAAAGCGTCCGCACAGCGACCCTGGTGGAAATTAACGTTCATCGTGGGAGGGGTGCTCCCATGCTGAGCGGCGGCGCCTTCGACTTGGCTGCGGAGTAGCTGCAAGCGAGTGGCATCCTCTTCCACCAGGATGACATTAAGCCGCTTGCCCGCATCGAGGAAGCGTCGCTGGCGAAGGAAGACCTGGAGTGCGACGACCGGGGATCCCGGTTCGCCCCCCTTGTAGATCCCTGGTCCAGCGAAACCTTCTGCGTAGGTGATCCCGTCGCGCGCATGGGGGCCTTGAAGCAGGATGGGGAACCATGCTTCAAGGTAGCGGCGCAAAAGTTCGTGCTTGGCTTTCGTATGGGGGTCACAGTCCCACAGCGGGGTTTGGGGGGTAGGCATGCATCACTTCCTACCCACTGTTGCGGCTTTCCTACCGAGCCGCTTGCCCTGTAGCGGTCACAATGTGGGATTTCGCAGAACCGAAAGGTCTCGCGGAGGAGGGAAGCTCATCCCATGTGCGTCCGTCAAGTAGCCGGCCGCCTGCCTTGGGCGTACGACCTCCCCACTGCTTAAAGAAGAACGGTACTTGGCTTTCCTGGCATAGATCGCGGATCTCCCGCACCCAGTCGGGCGAGACGGGACGATGCGCCGGCCCGCTTTCACCGCCGACTATGACCCAATCCAAGCCCGTCAGCTTAAGGTCGGACAAGGGGCCTAGCAGCGGCTCGCAGGACAAGAATCTAGTGCGAGCAGGTACTGCCCGTAGGTCCTCAGCCCGATACAACGCATCGCGGTCCTCTACCGAGACGCCCATCCACAAATTGTCCGGCCACTCGAGCAAATGTGCGACTTTTCTCAGGCGGGCGGAGCGCTTAGTGAGTACCTGATAAGTGTGCTGGGGTGTCTCCGAGATGACCTTGAAGACCTGACGTACGAAGTCGAGTGGAACCCGGGCGTGGAACAAGTCACTCATCGAGTTGACGAAGACTATCTGAGGTGTTCGCCATGAGTACGGCTGGTGCAGAGCCGACGGATGCAGGGTTATGCCGAACCCGGGGCCTGACGTTCGGGGATCGCCGTCCTTCTGGTACTTCTCCGCACCCATGGCCTTGAGTCGTTTGGCCAACGCGAGCGCGTAACAGTTGTCGCAGCCGGTAGAGATCTGATCACAGCCAGTCGTGGGATTCCACGTGACCTCGGTCCACTCGATTGTCGTTCGCCTAGCCATGACCTAGCCCCTTTGGCCCTCAGTGTGCCGGATAGCCCGTTCCACGCTATCAGTGGTGTAAAGTTTAAGCGCTATTAATTTATCACTCCGATCGGTGGTCTGGTGGGTCCGGGGCGAAGAAAGCGAGCTGAAAGCAGATATGCCGCGCAAGCGGTACGTCTGGGACAGCGCCTGAGAGAGCTCCGCATGCAGAGGGGCTATACGCAGCAGCAACTGGCTGCCAGCGCAGAAATCGCGCTGTCGACTCTGAGGAAGATCGAGACGGCGGCTGTAGTCGAGCCGGGATACTTCACGATCCTCAGCCTTCTCGAAGCTCTGGGGGCCAAGGACCACGACCTACTCGTGTGAGCTGCGCCGGTACGAGGAAGGGGTTGCAGATACTGCCTTCCTCGATCACACCGAGCTTTCGGATCAGCTGGTCTGAGCCGCGGTTGTCGGGGGCTGCGGACGCCCCAAATCGGTGCACCCGAGGGCAGTCCGACGACAGAGCGGAGAGCTTCGGCTGCACGGTCAATCTGCTGATGGCCATGGTCGGCCGACCTTCAGTTTAGGTTTGCGGGTCGGCCCAGTAGTTCTTGAGCATCTCGCCGGGCCAGTCGGGTTGGCGTATTTCGCCGCGGGGGCCCATCTCTTTGAAGTACGGCGCGAGGTCGTAGACGGGGCTGCCGTCGATGGCGTCCAGGTCGGTCACGTGGAGGTCCAGGCCGTCGACCTTCAACAGTCTGGGGAAGGACTGGGCGAGTTGGTTCGGGCGGCGGTGGTTGCGGTGGACGAAGGTGCCGGTGGTCGGCCACCTGGGGTTGTTGCGGGGGCTGCGCGCGTGCAGGGCGACGTCGTCGGGGGAGGCCTTGTGGAAGTGCCAGACGACCAACAGGTGGGAGAACACCTCAAGGCCTTGGACGACCTCGGGAGGGAAGTCGGGGTTCAGACGGATGATCGCCGTGCCGCTCCAGAGATCGTCGGTGGGGTCGATGCGTCCGCCGACCACGATGCCGATGGGCTTGATCGTCAAAGATTGAGCCATGGTCGTCCTCATCCCTTCGTCGTTCAGGTGATCAATGTATGCGAGCCAGGTAGGCGGCGGCTCGGGCATCCAGCTCGGTGATGGCCGGGATCTTGCGGCGCCGGTAGGGCGAGAGCAGGGTGCGCATGTCGAGAGCCGCTTGCCGAGCCCGTCCGGAAGAGATCCCCTCCTCCAGCATGTCAAGAGCGGTGCTCCAGGTGGCGCACGCCTCTTCCACGCCGCCGTTCGTGATCTGTGTGGCGCCCAGGTATCCGAGCGTCACCACGTGTGTGCGCCGGAAGGCCTCTCCCCGGGTCCGTACGCTGCGCCTGAACTGACGGATGGCGCCCTGATGGTCGCCGCAGTCCCGCAACGTGCAGGCGGTCTCGTGGGCGAGGGAGGCTTCGCCGAAGAAGAACGTTCGCTGAGGCTCCTCGATGCCTTCACTGGCCGATGCGAGATCGTCTTCGGCCGTGAGTAGGGCCTTGGACGCGGACTGCTTGTCGCCGTTGGCGGCCAGGGCGCGGGCGTGGACGACGCCGAGCAGCGCCCGCTCGCGGGGGGTCGCCGAGGCGTAGCGCTGACCCTGTATCGAGGCGGTGGACAGCGCGAGGCCCTGGGCGAAGAATCCGAGGTCGATGGCCTGGTGCGCCATGGCGCGCAGGATGTGGCCGGTCAACGGAGGGTTTCCGGCGCGCGCGGCCAGCTTCACGGCCAGGATGAAGTACCGCTGCGCTAGGGGGTGCTCGCCGTTGTCGAACCCCATCCATCCCGACAGGTAAGCCAGTTCGGCGGCGGCGGAGAACATGTCGCGCCGGACCTGCTCGTTCGGAAACGTTCCCCGTAGGAAGGCGGCGACGTCCGATTGCAGGTACTGCACCAGAGCCTTCCTGCCGTGGCCGCCTCCGCGCTGCTGGTCGATCCGGGAGAAGGCTGCGGTGAGTTGCTGGACAGCCGCCACATCACCGCGTCCGATACGTTGAGGCTTGGCCGGCACAGGCTGCTGCTCCGCCATGCTCTCCCACCAGCTTTGGTCGGGGAGTGCCAGGGCGGCAACTGAGTACACCGCGCCGCTCAGCAGGCTTCTACGGTCCGCGTCCACGTCCGTTCTCCCCAGGTCGGTCAGCGTGGTCAATGGGTCGGTGTGCCACTCCAGCGCCTCCTCTGCCGGGGCGTGGGTTGTGAACCCGAGCTCCTCTGGTGTGATGACACGCCTCAGGCGACGGGACAGCGCCTGTGACAAGATTATGGGGGCCGCGCCGGACGGTTTTGTCCCACTGACCCACATACTGACATGGGAACGGCCGATATGTGCGTAATCGTGCAGGTTGTTCTCTTGGGCGATGCGGTTGAACGCGCTTGCGGCCTGCGCCCGTGACCAGCCGGCCTCCTGTAGGAGCGTGGCGAGCTGTTCATTGCGTTCGCGTGCCATGATGCGCCTCCGCTAGCCAAGCGATTTTAGCCACTCTGGTCCAATTTGCCCGACATGCTCCGCGGCTGGGTCGGTCATCGCTTCGTGCAGGTCACCGTAGTCGCCAGCATCGGCGGTCTCTGGGGGAATGGCCAGAGGCTATTTCCCTGTCTAAGCGCCGAACGTAACCGATGGCGATCTTTGATCACTTTGACCACTCCACAAGCCTCGATCCCATACTCTCCCCGCTTCGGTTGCGGTTCTCTGGAGTCGTCCACCTACGAAACCGCTTGAAAGCAGAGAGGGCTGAGCCGTGCAGAGTTCCACCGCGACATCGGTCCTCTCCCGTTGCCGGACATAACCGGCAGCGGGGCGAAAAGCAGACCGGAATCCATCAGTTCAACAAAATCCAGCAGATAACAGACAGGGAGTGCCGCATGACCAAGACGGTTGACATGTCCGAAGATTCCGACCGGGCGGTGGAGATCCGCAACGCCCTGGCGGACAAGCTTCGCGCCGAGGGCATGATCACCTCTGAGGTTGTGGAGCGAGCCTTCCGCACGGTGCCGCGGCATGAGTTCGTACCTCCGGGCACGCCGCTGGAAGTGGCCTATAACGCCGATGACTCGGTGGCGACCAAGACCGACGAGCACGGTGTGATCATCTCGTCGGTCAGTGCGCCGTTCATTCAGGCCCGGATGATCGAGCAGGCGAGGCTCGGCCCTGGCCAGAGCGTGCTCGAAATAGGATCCGGCGGCTACAACGCCGCGCTGCTGGCCGAAGTCGTCGGTACGACCGGCCGTGTGATCAGCATGGACATCGACCCGGAGGTGACCGAGCGGGCCCGCGCTCTGCTGGAGGCGACCGGGTACGGCGACGCCGTCACGGTCGTGCAGGGCGACGCCGAGCAGGGGGTGCCCGAGGCCGGGCCGTTCGACGCGGTCATCGTGACTGTCGGCGCATGGGACATTCCACCGGCCTGGCTGGAGCAACTGGCCGACAACGGGACCCTGGTCGTGCCGTTGCGGATGAACGGCATCACCCGCTCGATCGCCTTCCGCCGGGAGGCAGACCACCTGGTGAGCACCTCCGCCGAGGTGTGCGGATTCGTCGCGATGCAAGGCGAAGGCGAGCACCCCGAGCGGATCTTCCTGCTCCCCGACGCCCAAGGCCGTACGGTCAAGCTGCGGTTCGACGACAGGGCGCCGGAGGATCCGAACCTGCTGGACGGGGTGCTGGCGACCAAGAGAACCGAACTGTGGTCCGGTGTCACGATCAAGAACCGGGTGTCGTTCGCCGACCTGCACCTGTGGTTCGCCGGCTTCCTACCGGGGTTCTGCAAGCTCGCCGTGGACGAGGGAACCGATCTGGCGAACGAGCGCGGCACGTGGTTCCCCTTCGGCGTCGTGCGTGGTGACTCCTTCGCCTATCTGGCGATACGCCCCGCGCTGGAGGGCGAGGGCGTGGAGTTCGGAGCACGTGCCTACGGGGTGCACGGCACCGAGGCCGCGATCGCCATGGTCGAGCAGATCCAGGCCTGGGATCGGCAGGCGCGCAGCGGCCCGGCCCCCACCTTCGCCTTCTGGCCGACCGGCAGCGACCACACCCACCTTCCCCAGGGCACCGCGGTCTTCCCCAAGACCCACGGCCTGGTCACGATCTCCTGGCCCGCGCTGGGCTAAGCGCCACGCGGCCTGCGCGGGCCAGGTGCACCACCAAACCCACCCGACTGTGAGGAGAGTGATTCGATGGCTCCATTGCTGACCCTCGACGCCCCCGAGACCCTGGACTTGGCGGACGTCGTCGCCGATGAGGACTTCAAGCTGGACATGCGCGTGGGGACGGTCACCACCCGATCGCGATCATGATGTGCGACCCCGGCGACGGCTGGGGGTTGGTCTCTTCGTTGCGGATGGAGGAAGCGCGGGATGGGTGAGCAGAGGAACACGCTGTTGGGCGTGGGGGTGCGCAGTGGGCTGGAAGCGGAGTACCAGGCGCGCGCAGGGGTGGTCTACGTCCGCGACCCAGATGACGAGGAACAGGCGGCGGTACGGGTGAGCCCGGCGCGGTGGAGTCGCTTCCTCGCCTCTGTCAAGGCGGACCAGTTCGTCCCGCAGCAGGAGGGTGACGAGGTCACGATCGCGATCGGCGACCTGTCGCACACCGAGGTCGTGCAGCGCCCAAGTTTCGTGACGACCAGTCGACACGCGTGGGAGATCTTCGTCAAGGCCGTGAAGAGTAGTGAGTTCGATCATCTTGGCGCCTAATGAGCCTGGGGAACTGTTGGATGCGGTGCCAGACGGTGATGAAGTACCGGAACTGACGACCGCGGACCTGCGGGACATGTGTCAGACGCTCGTGTGCCTACAGGAGGCTGTCGCCGAGGTGGCGGTGCGTGAGAGTCGGCGTCCGCAGGGGCTGGTCAGGGCTGATGGACGGCTGACCCGCACGGGGGTGGACGCCGCGCTTACCGTGCTGGGTCTGCCGCTGGTCTCCGATGAGGAGTGGTGGGAGATCGGCGGTTAGGCGTCGCTCGGAAACCTTGAATTGATGATGCGGTGCGAGGGTGCTTAACCTCGGGCTTTCGCGGTGAATTTCTCCGAGGTTGATCGTTTACATGAGAAAAGCGCCTCTGAACTGGGAGGATCGGGCTTGTCGAGAGTCCTGTCCGCACCAATTCAGAAGGCACTTTTCACGTGCAGACTATCGCTTCCCAACGCAAGATCGTGGTCTCCGCCGATGGAACGGGACTCGTCTCCCAAGCCGGTGGGCTGCTCCTGCTGGAGACACTGCGGATCACCGGCCTGAACAAAGCCCTATCAGCCCAGATGGAGCGATGGCGGCCACCACGGGCCGTCCACGATCCCGGCAAGGTCATCACCGACCTGGCCCTCACGCTGGCGCTGGGCGGGGACTGCCTAGCCGACATCGCGATGCTCCGCGCCCAGAGCGAGCTGTTCGGCCCGATCGCCTCCGACCCGACCGTGTCCCGGCTGATCGATCGGCTGGCCGCCGACTCCGTTCGCGCATTGAAGGCGATCCGCATCGCCCGAGCCACCGCGCGACAGCGGGCCTGGACGCTGGCGGACAACCACGCGCCGGGCGCGGACGGGGAACTGATTCCCATCGACATCGACGCGACCATCGTCATCGCCCACTCCGGCAAGGAGCAGGCCGCGCCGACCTGGAAGAAGACCTTCGGGTTCCACCCGATGACGGTCTTCGCCGACCACGGCGCGGGTGCTGCCGGCGAGCCGCTGGCCCTGCTGCTGCGGCCCGGTAACGCCGGGTCCAACACCGCCGCCGATCACATCGAAGCCACCCGCCTGGCCTTGGCCCAGTTCCCCAAACACCGCCGCCGCCAGGTGCTGATCCGCACTGACTCCGGCGGCGGCACCCGAGAGTTCCTCACCTGGCTCACCAAGCCAGGACGGCAGCTCGCCTACTCGATCGGGTTCACCCTCACCGAGGAGGTGCAGACGGCGATTCTGGCCCTGCCCGAGCAGGCGTGGACGCCCGCCTACGACGCCGAGGGCCAGGTACGGCCGGGTGCCTGGGTCGCCGAGCTGACCGGCATGGTCAGGTGGGAAGGCTGGCCGAAGGGGATGCGCCTGATCGTCCGCAAGGAGCGCCCGCACCCGGGCGCGCAGCTACGCTTCACCGACATCGACGGGCACCGCTTCACCTGCTTCGTCACCAACACACGGCGCGGTCAGCTCGCCGACCTGGAGTTACGCCACCGCCGCCGGGCGCGTTGCGAGGACCGCATCCGCTGCGCGAAGGACACCGGCCTGGCCAACCTGCCGCTGCACGACTTCGCCCAGAACCAGATCTGGTGCGAGATCGTTGCGCTTGCCTGCGAGTTACTGGCGTGGATGCAGATGCTCGCCCTGCACGGCAGTTCCGCTCGCTGCTACGAACCCAAACGCCTGCGGCTGCGCTTGTTCGCGGTCGCCGCTCGACTGGTCCGTGGCGGCCGCCGACTACGGCTGCGTCTGGCCGCGCGCTGGCCCTGGAGCGAGCAGCTCGTGACCGCGATCACCCGGCTGCAGGCGCTCCCGACACCGACCTGACCTGCACAAATCCGCCCCTACGACCAGGAAAGGACAATCTTCGGGCCCGTGGAACCCCGCCCTCCCGGCGCGACAGCCGGGCGGCCAGGCTGACCAGAACCCCAAAATCACACTCCAGCCGAAACCCTCAGCCAGCCACCACATCGGCGTGAAAGATCGAGGTTAACGCCGCCGCATGTAGGCGGTGCGATCGGGATTGGCTCAGTACGGCGGTGGGGTGCTTGATCGGGAAAGTAGAATTTTGGATATGACTGGGTGATAGGGCGTCGAGTAAGCGATAAATCTCTTTAAAGTTGTTTTCGCCACCGGGGCAGCCTTGGTGGCTACTTCAATGTGTCCTTCTGGTTAGTTTTCGCCTCTGGCATCACCGAGACCTGCCATCTAACCTGTAGCTCTCCGCGATGATTCGATTGCTTTGAGTAAAGGGCGCTGGTGGTGGCGTTAGTTCGGCGATATTCCAAGCGGCTTGTGCTGACCGTTCTCGCGCTGTCGGCTTCAGCCTGCGCGGTGAACGAGGGGGCAATGCCGAATGCGTCGCCCTCGGCTGCGACGACCGTCTCTGCGCAACCTGCTCCTACACCCACCGGAGCGGCGGCGAAGGAAGCGGTGATCGTGGCCTACAAGGGCATCTACTTTGCGGGTCGGCGTGCTGAGCACAATCCTGATGGGCAACGCAAGCCAATCATCGACCCGTACGCGACTGAACCCTTGCTGAGCAGGATGCTTCGGGGCATCGTCGCCCTTCGGGCCACTGGCAGATTCACCTGGGGAATGCCAGTGTTTCACCCTTTCGACGTGAAGATCAGGGGACAGAAGGCCACGCTGCACGACTGCCAGGACGACCGGAATACCGGGCAGATGGATGAGAAGACCTCGAAGCGGGTCCTTCACGGGAGTGAGAACACGCATCTCGTCGCGACGCTGCTCTTGGTTGACGGTGCGTGGAAGGTCTCGACGCTTGAGCAGGTGAGGCAGCCGTGTTCGGTCGGCTAGTGATCGCTGGCTTGCTGTCTGCCGTGATGGCGCCTGTGCCCTCACCCTCCTCGGACGGCAACGCAGTCCAGGCAATGTCTTGGGGTTATTACCTGACAGCCAACAAGGACCCGAGCTTTGGCCAGCAGGTTACAAGCGGGAGCGCGGCTCGTCGTGGGTCTGGTGTGACCTGCTCCTACACACCATGGCATGCGGACGGCGTGGAGAACGGCGGTCTGGAATGGGTCGATCCGGCATCGAGTCCCAGCGGTGTCCCGAAGGGTGAGGGCGCCTATTACCTGGTGGACTGTTCCGACGGCTTCCGCGATGTCCGCTGGGTTCCCGATCGTGCGCTGGCAGCTGCCCAGGTGACGCCCGAGGAGTTGGCTCGGCGGGCGTGGGCGATGATTCCGGTGCGCGAGCCGAAAGTCTTCACCGCTCCGCCGCGTGACTCCAACGGTCTCGTCGGTCTAGACGAGTGGGTCTACCTGGCCAAGGGGGAGTGGGGCCCGAAGCACAAGCGGGTGGAGACGGCCGGCGTCTGGGCGGAGGCGACCGCCCGCCCGCAGAAGATGACCGTCGATCCGGGTGACGGCCGCAGGCCTGTCTCATGTGACGGGCCCGGCAGGCCGTACAACCCGAGGCTCCCCGCGCACCGGCAGAAACCGACGTGCTCGGTGAAATACCTCCAGCCGTCGTTTCGCCAGAGGCAGGGGAACGCCTATCGGGTCACCGTGACCGTCACGTGGAGCGGCACGTGGACCGGGTCGGGTGGGACCGGGGGCACGCTGCCACCGATCACCCGATCGACCTCGTTTCCCCTCCGCATCGCGGAAGCTCAGGCACTCATCACCAAGGACTAACGCATGCTCCAGCGATCGTTAAGCGCCACGAACAGCCCGCCGCCCGCACGGCCCGTGCCTGGCAAGCGCCGTCCCGCCATGGCCATCGTCGGTGTCCTGGCCGTGGTGTTGAGCGCGGTCACGGTGCTGCAGCTGTATCAGCTGGCGGCGCATCGCACGCAGGTCCTGATCATGGCGCGTGACGTGCCGATCGGCCAGGTCATCGAGGCTCAGGACCTGACGAGCCTCGCGGTCGGGGTGGTGCCGGGGATGCAGTGGACCCGCGCGCAGGACCGGGACGGCGTCATCGGCAAGCGGGCCACCGCCGACCTCAAGGCTGGGACGCTGCTCGCACCGTCCCAGTTCGGCACGGCCCTCATTCCGGACGACGGCCAGCAGATCGTGCCGATCGCGCTCAAGGCGAGCCAACTCCCCGCGCGTGGGCTAAAGCCCGGTGACCGGATTGTCGCGGCAGCCGTATCAGAGGAGGGGCGGCAAGGCGCTGACTACCGCGCGCTGGTCGACAAGGTCGGCCAGCCCGACGCCGACGGGACCGTGGTCGTGGACCTGCTGGTGCCGACCACGACGGGTACGGCTCTGGCCCGGCTGGCGGCGGAGGGAAAGATCGCGATGGTTCTCGGATCGAAGGCCGGCCGAGCCCATTTCGCCGCCCAGGCATGTCCGCCCGGGTCCGCGTCGCAGACCAAGACCTCCGCCCCGGCGGAGATGCCATGCTGAAGGTGATCTGCTCGGGTGGACATTTCGCCGGTTCGACCACCAGCTCGCTCGCGCTCTTCCTGGAGTGGCCGCGCCCGGTGCTGCTCGCCGAAGCGGACCCCGGGGGCGGCACCATCTTGTCCGGTTACCTCGCCGGCACGCCGCGCGACCGCGGCCTGGCCGAATGGGGTGTGAAGATCCGAAGGGGAGTCCCCGCGGCCGAGGCGCTGCCCGACCAGCTCTACGCCATCCAGGAAGGGAAGCTGATTCTCCCTGGTCTGGCCGAGCCGAAGCAGGCCGAGGCGCTCCAACCGCTCTGGCCGGAGATCGCGGGCTGCCTGGCCTCCCTCGAAGAGGACGTGATCGTGGACCTGGGCCAGGTAGGGCGGCCGGACACGCCGGAGCCCCTGCTGGTGCGTGCCGATCGGGTGTTCGTCGCCACCCGGCCAACCCTGGTCCACCTGCACGCCACGACCTCCGTCATCCGCGATCTGAAGGAACTGCGGGGGCACCTACCGGATCCCGAACTGATCGTTGTCGGGGACGGCCAGTACCAGCTCAAGGAGATTGCCGAGACACTCGGCGCCACGGTCGCGGCCTGGCTTCCGTACGACAAGTGGTCCGTCCCGGCGCTCGCGTACGGCGTCGGCCAGGTCCGGCCGCTGTCGCCGCTGATGCGCAGTGCTCGAGCGCTCGCCGCCGCCCTCGCCGAGCAGGGCGGGGAGGTGACGGCGTGATGGACGACCACGACTTCCGCCGTGCCGTACGGGAACTGCAGCAGCAGGTCAACAGAGCTCTCGATGAGTCGGGCGTGACCGGGCCGGAGGCGACCCTGCAGTACGGCAAGGCCGCCATCACGAACGTGGTCCGCGCGTATGCGGACAACCTCATTCTGCTCGGCCGGCCCGCCCCCACCTTGGATGAGGAGGAGGCTCTCAAGAAGGCCGTCGAGAACCGGATCTTCTACCTGGGGGACCTGCAGCCGCTCGTGGACGATCCCCAGGTCGAGAACATCGACGTCAACCGGTGGGACATCGTCTGGGTGACCTACAGCGATGGGCGTAAGGTGCTCGGTCCGCCAGCCGCCGACAGCGAGGAAGAGTTGATCGAGAACGTCCGTCGGTGGGGCATCTACCAGGGGCAGAACGCCCGGGACTTCTCCACGGCCCGACCGATTCTGCACAAGGCGCTGTCCAATACGGTCCGGCTCGCCGCAGCCACCGGCATCACCCCGAGCACGGCGTTCTCTATCCGCAAGCACGGCATGCTCGACGCGACGATGTCGGATCTGGCCGCTCGGGGGACCATGTCCTGGCCCGTCCGGCATTTCCTGCGTGCGGTGATGAACGTCCCGATGAACGTGATCATTGCGGGGGCGATGAACTCCGGCAAGTCAACTCTGGTCCGTGCCCTGGCCGGGGACATCGACCCGTACGAACGGATCATCACGGTCGAGAACGAGCGCGAGCTTTTCCTGCACCTGATGCCCGACCGGCACCACGACGTGCTCAGCTTCGAGGCCCGCGCCGCCAACTCCGAGGGCGAGGGCGGCATCAGCATGCGTCAGCTGATCGACGACGCGTTCCGTTTCAATGGACGCCGGATCCTGGTGGGCGAGGTCCGTAGCGACGAACTGGTGCCCATGCTGGTCGCGATGAACTCCGGCGGTCGCGGCTCGATCTGCACCATGCACGCCGACTCGGCCGAGGAGATCTTCCCCAGGATGGAGATCCTCGCCGGGACGATGCCCGCCGACGCGCTGTTCCGGCTGGTCGGCAAGGCGGTCGACTTCATCGTCTACCTCCGCCACGAGGTGAGCCATGATCTCGACGCCCCGGTGAACGCACGGTACGTCTCGGAGATCTTCGAGGTCCTGCCCCCGACCGACTCGGTCGTCCCTGCCATCAACCGCGTCTTCGTACCCGGGCCGGAGGGGCGGGCCGTCCCCAACATCACTCCCCAGTGCATGGAAAGGCTGGTCAAGGCGGGCTTCGACCCCACCATGTTCATCCCGAGAGCGGGTGCGGTGTGGAACTGATCGCCGCACTTGCCGGAGGCGTGTTTACTTCCGGGGTTATCCTGCTCGTCGTCGGCCTGCAACGGGTCCCGGTACGGCACCGCAGACGCCGACACGTGAAGCTCCCGACCGTCCCCCTCATGCTGGCCGTGGGGGCCGCGGTCGTCGTGTTCTGGCTGACCGCATGGCCGGTCGCCGCCTTCGCCACCAGCGCGGCCGTACTGCTCCTGCCTCGGGTCCTGTCCGGCCGCGAGGCGGCGCGCAGGATCGCCCGGCTGGAGGCCATCGAGACCTGGATCCGCCAGCTCGCCGACGCCCTGTCTGGCAGTGCCGGCATCGAGGAGGCTCTGGCCATCAGTGCCCGCAACGCCCCCGAGCCGATCGCCGCCGAGGTCAGCGCGCTCGCCCGCCGTCTGGCCCTGCGGGTCCCGGCCGACACCGCCCTGCGCGCCTTCGCCGACGAACTCAACGACCTGGTCGGCGACATGGCCGCCGCCTCCCTGATCCTCGCCGCAGAGTCCCGGGGCCGGGGCCTGCGGGAGGTGCTCCAGGGACTCGCCCGGACCGTCAGCATGGACGTCTCCGCCCAGCGCGAGGTCGAGGCCGAGCGCTCCCGGCACCGCACCACAGCCCGATGGGTCATCGGAGCGCTGCTGGGCTACACCAGCTTCGCCCTGCTCAACCAGGAGTACGTGGCACCGTTCGGCACCGGATTCGGGCAGCTCGTCCTCGCCGGGGTCGCCGGACTGTACGCCGTGACGTTCTGGTGGATCCACCGCCTCGGCAGCGCACCCGAGGTCGACCGCTTCCTGAACGAGGAGGCCACAGGATGACCTGGGTGACCCTCGCGGCCGGGGGCACGATGGGCCTCGGGCTCTTCCTGATCCTGCTCGCCGTACGGCCCAGCCCACCCGAGCTGGCTGCCTCGCTGGCACGCCTCCAACCAGGCGGCGGCCCCGTTGAGATCTACAGCCTGCGGGAGCGTCTCCGGCGCTCTGTCATCGGGGTGTTGGGTTCCTCCTGGCTGGGTAATCGTGCCACGGCTGCCGATCTAGCCATCGTCGGCCGGAGCCGGGAAACCCATCTCGGCCGCAAAGCGCTGCTCATGGCGGCCGGCCTGTGCGGACCGGCCATCCTGTGGACGTACGGCTGGCTGCTCGACGTCACCTTCCCCGCGATTTTCCTGTGGGCGGCGTCGGCCGTCTTCGGCGCCGTGATGTTCACCGCGCCCGAGCTGTCGCTGCGCGTGGAGGCCGCCAACGCGCGGCGGCAATTCCGCCGAGCCCTGGTCTGCTATCTAGACCTGGTCGCCCTGGGCCGGCTGGCGGGTCGCGGACCTGCCGACGCGCTGGACTCCGCCGCACGGGTCGGAAAGGGCCGGACGTTCAAACGGCTCGCAGCCGCGCTCGACCCGGCCTTCCGCGGCACCGGATCCGCCTGGGACGAGCTCGCCCGCCTGTCGCAGGAGATCGCCGTTCCCGAACTGGCCGAGGTCGCCGCGATCGCCCGGATGGCCGGCACCGAGGGCGCCAGCATCCTCGACACCCTCAAAGCCAAGGCCGCCAGTCTGCGCGAGAGCGAGCTGGCCGCACTGCTCGCCAGGGCCAAGAGCCGTACCGAGACCATGACCGTCCCCATGTCCCTGACCATCGTCGGGTTCATGGTCCTGCTGGGCTACCCGGCCCTGGCCCGCATGACCGGCGGTGGATGACCGCATGAGAAAGGGGTTCTTCACATGCTGCGCACGTACGGCCGATTGCTGGCGCTCGGCGCCTGGCTCACCACCAACGTCCCGCTCGTCCGGTGGCTGCGCGCACGACGCGGAGACGACGCCGGCGAGGGGCCGTTGGGGTTCATCGTCGTCGCCGCGGCGATATTCCTGCTGGCCATCGCGGTCGCCGCGAAGATCACGCAGGTCGTCAACGAATACCTGGCGAAAATCAAGTGATCGCGGGTCGGCACCTTTGGAGGCCGCCATCCTCTATCCGATCGTGCTCACCCTGATCCTGCTCATGGTCAACGCAGCGTTGTGGTTCCACGCCCGTGGTGTCGCGCTCGCCGCCGCGCAGGAGGGCGTGCGCGTCGCCCGAGCGTACGGCTCCAACATTTCGGCGGGCACGGCGGTCGCGGAGCGGTTCGCCCGGAAGGTCGGCGGGTCGCTCCTGGTCTCACCGCAGGCGAGCGTCGACCGCAGGGGCGACACGGTGTCGGTGACCGTAAAGGGTGAGGCACTCGCGTTGGTGCCGCTGCTCAAGCTGAGGGTCTCCCAGGTCGCCCACGCCCCGATCGAGCAATGGTCGACGCCCGGCCAATGAGCGCTCCCGTACGAGATCAACGCGATCGCGTTAACCGCTCCCAGCGGGGACGTATGCATGTGCTGGACGGAGCCGCTGCAGGGCGTGGATCAATGACGCTGGAACTGGCCATCCTCGCGCCCGCGCTCATCCTCGTGCTCGTGGCGATGATCGCGGCCGGCCGGATCGTGATCGCCCACGGCTCGGTGGAGGCAGCGGCACGGGATGCCGCACGTCAGGCGTCTATCTCCCGCGACGCCTCCTCTGCTCGTAAGGCGGCTCTGTCGAGCGCCCGAACGGCACTCGCCCGCGAAGGGCTGCAGTGCACCCCGACCGTCTCGGTGGACACCCGCGGGTTCTCCGCTCCGCTGGGGAGAGCGGCCACGGTGTCCGCCACGGTGACCTGTGACGTACGGCTCAGCGACCTCGCCATGCCGGGAATCCCCGGCTCCAAAGCTCTAACCAGCCACTTCACGAGCAGCCTCGACCAGTACCGTGCCAGAGGAGACCGGTGATGCCCGACCGCGACAGGGGATCGATATCGGCGTTCGTCGTGGTGCTCATGCTGGCCGCCCTGGTCTGCCTTGGGCTGGTCGTGGACGGCGGGCAGAAGATCCGCGCCTACCGGGAGGCGTACGCGGTCGCAGAGGAGGCCGCACGAGCGGGGGCCGACGTCGTCGACATCGACCGTGTATACGCCCAGGGCGGCCGGCTCGAACTCGACAGGTCACAGGCGCTCGCCGCGGCCCGCGCTTACCTTGCCTCGTCGGGCAACCGCGGCAGCGTCGCGATGACGGGCGCACGGACGCTGCGGGTCACGGTGAAGGTGTCCCGGCCCACCGTGCTGCTGTCACTGATCGGGGTGGGCGACGTCACGGCCACCGCGAGCGCCTCGGCCCGGATGCTCCAGGGAATCGAGCAGGGAGAGTAAATTGCACAGCCGTCGCCCGATCGCCGCCGCTCTGACCTCGGCGCTGGTGCTGGTAGCGCTGATTGCCGGGCCACCCGTGGTTCTCCTCGGATTCCTCCAGCCTCCGCATATCCCCACCCAGGCCGAATTGGCCTCCCCGGGAGATCCGGTCTTCGTCGTGAACGCCCTGCTGGCCACGGCATGGCTGTGCTGGCTGATGTTCACCTGGTCGGTGCTCGTCGAACTGGTGCGACGACTTCGGAACGTCCACGAGCGCGCCGCGATCCGGACGCCGTTCCAGCGGCTCGCTGCGCATCTGATCACCACGATCGCGATCTCAGCGGTCGCCCCGACACCACAGGCCTTCGCCACCACATCCACCGTCGCCACCGCCTCCGCGGACGCTCCGAAGACCGCGCAGCAGGACGCCACGACGAATACGGAAGCCAGTCAGCAGCACAAGACGTACCGGGTCAAGCCGCACGACACCCTCTGGGAGATCGCCAAGAGGCACCTGGGTGATCCCATGCGCTACTGGGAGATCGTGAAGCTCAACGAAGGCCGGATGATGGCGGACGGGACCACCTTCACCTCCGAGGGCTGGATCCGGCCCGGCTGGCTGATCCGTATGCCGGCCAACGCCACCGAATTGGAACCCAAGCGCACGGCGAGACCGGCCTCGCCCCATGCCGACGAAGAACCGGTCCACGTCGTACGACAAGGCGACAGCCTGTGGAACGTCGCCGAGCGACACCTGGGGGACGGCAAACGTTACGGAGAGATCTTCAAGCTCAACAAAGGACGGCCCCAACCGGACGGAGGGCGGCTCACTGACCCCGGCCAGATCGAAACCGGATGGCACCTCCGACTACCAGGCCGAGCGCCATCCTCACCACCAGAACCTCCGCCTACCGGCGAGCCCGTCAAAGTTCTGAAGTCCGTTCCCGATGCTGAAACTCAGGGGAGTGCGACACCACGCGTCACACAGACTCCGGCGGGCCTGCCCGCGCCCGCCGTTCCCGGCGTGAGCATCGCCCTGCCCGGCGGCGGCATGGTGGGGCTGTCGTTCGCCGCGGGCATCGCCATCGCCTTGGCCGCCGCTCGAGTACGGCAGCGTGTCCGGCGACGGGTGCCAGAGGCGACGGAGGCCGTGCAGGTCGTACCCGTGCCGAAGCCGGAGCCAGCCGTACAGGCGGTGGAAGACGAGCACCGGAAAGCCAACGACCCGATCCCAGACGACTACGACCTGGTCAAAGACTCCTTCACCACCGAGCCCCCTGCCACATTGGACATCGGTGTACGCGCAGGCGAGACCGCAACCATGGACCTGCCCGGCCTGAACCTCCGCCTGACCGGCGCCGGTGCCGAGGACGTCGCCAGGGCGATATTCGTCGCGCTCATTGCCCAGGCCGAAGCGCAACGGGTTGAGCTCGTCGTACCGCGGGAGGACGCGATCAAGCTCTTCGGGGATGACCTGGAGACGCTGGCCCCGCACCTCCCGGGCCTGACCCTCACACCCACCTTCGACGACGCGGTAACGCACCTCGCCAGCGAACGCATCAACCGCGCCGAGCTCCTACAGGACGCCGAAGCTAACGATCTGACCGAACTACGAGAAAGCAGGCCGGACGAGCTGATCCCGGCCCTGGTAATGGTCGGCCGACTGACCGAAGGAGACCCGTCATACCTTGAGTCGTTCCTGGAGGACACTCCGCGTTTCGGGATCGGCGCGGTACTGCTCGGCGACCGACTCGCAGGGCCCTGGTGCGAGGTCGGAGCGGACTTTTGGGCATCCGCCGAAGGCAAGTTGGACGGCGTGGAACTGTTCCATCTCCCACGGCAGGAGGCGGCTGTCTTCCTCCGCCGAGTCGCCATCCAGCACGGTTATGAGAAGCCTGCCGAGGTGCCAAGAGAGGAGGCCGACTCCGAGATAGAGGCACCTGAAGTTCAGAATGCTTCGAACGCCGCCCCTGTTCGCCTGCTCCTGCTCGGCGAGGTACGCGTCGAGGTCGCCGGCGAACCCATCGACATCCCAACCGCCAAGGGACTGGAGATGCTCATACTCCTCGCGGTCCACCCCCGGGGCCAGGCGAAGGAAGAGATCTGCGCCACACTCTGGCCCGACGTCGAACAACCCCAGGCCGGATACCGCTTCCACGCCGCGCTCAGCGACCTGCGCAAGCGGCTATGGACCGCGACCGGATCGAACCGCAAGTTGACGAGCTTCATCTGGGCGGAAAACGGAACGTACCGGATCGACCGTGAGCACGTCTGGATCGACCTGTGGGAGTTCCACGCTGCTCTCGCCGACGCCCGAAAAGCTACCGACCCGGAGACCAAGGCCGCCGCGCTTGACAGGGCCGCCGAGGTATGCCGAGGACACCTCGCCGACGGAGCGCCATACCTTTGGATCGACCTCGACCACAGAGATCCCCTCACCCTCGCCTCCGTACGGGCACTTCTCCAACTCGGCGGCATCCACGAGAAGTCCGGCAGACCCAAGCGAGCCCTAAAAGTCATGGAACAGGCACTGGAGCTCGACCCCATCAATGAAGCCGCTGCAGCGACCGTCATCCGCCTGCTCACTAGACTCGGCCGACGGGACGAGGCACGCTTGCGTGCTCAGCAGCTCAACGCACACCTTGCGAGCCTGGATCTGGAGCCAACCTCTGAGACCCAGGCGGCCCTCAGGCAGCTCCAGGTCCGCCGTTGATCTTCAGGGGATATCCGTGCCTTGTAGGCCGCGGTGAACGTCCGGCGCGTCGGTCGGCTTACCCGCTTGTCGGTCGCCTGACCATCCTGCTCCGTCCTGACGGCCTGGTCGGCGAGGGTTATCGTCACTGATCGACGAAGAGTTCGCCGCGAGCCGGGACGGTATGGACATGCTGCGCGCGTTGGGCAGGGAGTTCTAGGCCTCAGTCGTGCCGTTCGATGTCGAGGCGCTGGAGGCGCAGGTGGCCAGAATCCGGGCCGCGACCACCGAGTCCCGCGACACGCCCTGAGGCCAACACCATCTGACCGATGCGAGTCGCTGGTAAGACGCCGTTCATAGAGGGGTGGAGCGGAGCGCGTGGTGCGTCGGTTCAGGACGTAGGAAACCCCTGTCGCAAGACAGGGTGCTCGGCGCCGGCCAACCAGTGGTTAAAAGTCAGGACAGCGCTCTTTCGGCACTTCCTAGGATCATGGGATGCCGCACGCACTCATTCTCGGCGGAACCGGCCTGATCGGCCGGGCTACCGTACTGCGTCTTCTGGCCGCCGGATGGCGGGTCGACGTCACCGGCCGGAACCCGGCCAACATGCCGTCCGAGGTCACCGACGCCGGAGGGCGGTTCATCCAGGCGGACCGCGCCGACGCGGATCGGCTTCGGGTGGCTGTCGGCGACGGCGTGGACCTGCTCGTCGACTGTGTCTGCTACACCGCCGCGGACGCGCGACTGCTGCTTCCCCTGGCCGAGGACGCCCGATCGACGGTGCTGGTCTCCAGCAAGGCCGTCTATGTCGATGCTGCGGGCAACCACGCCAACTCCGACGTCGAACCTCGCTTCGACGGCCCGATTCGGGAGAGCCAGGCCATCATGGCCCCCGGAGACATGGACTACCGCTCCCGGGAGGGCTACGGGGCCAACAAGGTGGCAGCCGAACACGTCGCCCTCGACAGCGGCCTGCCCATCAGCATCCTGCGGCCCTCCTTCGTCCACGGCGTGGGTGCGGCTCCCGCCCGCGAATGGGTCTTCGTCAAGCGGGTGCTGGACCGGCGACCCACCGTGCTGCTCGCCCGCCGTGGCACCGGAATCATGCACCCGACCGCCGCCGCCAACATCGCCGCACTCATCGAGACGGTCGCCCATGCGCCCGGCGCACGCGTCCTCAACGTCGCCGACCCCGACGCTCCGAACGCCCTCGACATCTGCCGCATGATCGCGCGACACCTCGAACATGAGTGGGAGGAACTCCTGCTCGACGACACAGCGGACCCGGATCTCGGTCGTACCCCCTGGGACTCGGCACATCCCGTGATCCTCGACACCTCGGCCGCCAGGCGGCTCGGGTACCGTCCGGCCGGGGATTACGCCGCGACCGTCGCGGCCCAGATCGACTGGCTCGTCCACGCCGCATCGACTGGCGACCCCGCGGGGGTCCTTCCCTCGGCGAGCGACCCATATTTCAGCCGGTTCTTCGACTATCAGGCCGAAGACGAGTTCCTCGCGAGACGAGGCTGACCACACGTTCACCGGCTTTCGGCCGTGTCCCGCCGCGCGGCTTCGCGTCGCTGCCGAGCCGAGGCCGAATGCCTGGGCGCCGCGCCGCGATCCGGCGACCAGCAGGGCAAGGGCCTCGTCGGGGTTCAGTCCGGTGCGATCGTCCCGTCTCACCCTGCTTCGAATGAAAAGGACATGTTCGTTCCGTATCTCACAAGAGTCTGACAGAGAGGGAGGCGAGGTCTGGCCGGGAACCGAAAGGGGCGCGACGGTACGGGTAATACGGGGGCTTAACCGTACCGTCGCGCCGGGGCCTGCCGTGCGTCAGACTGCGTGCGGCAGGCCCTATGGCGGCTCTGCTATGGGGGAAGGCAGAGACCGCGACCGTACCGCTGTAGCTGGAGGCGCACAGGACGGTACGGAGCTTCACCGAGTCATCTCACAAGGCATCTGCCGGATCGGTGGCAGCTTGCCGCCGGTAGCGATCAAGGGGAACGTTCAGTGGATGGTCCCATCCGTGACCGTCGGTCTTTTATGAGCCGGTGCAGGCGTTTAAGCATGAGACGGCAGCCGGGCCGTCACCCATCCGGAACCAGACCGCGTTCCCAACCTCGTCGTCGTGGTGGAAACCCCAAGCGTCCGCGATCGCGTTCACCATCCATAGGCCCCGGCCTCCAGCATCCTCCTCCGACAGATCTTGAACAGTGGGGACGCTGGTCGCGGAGCCGTCGTCGATGACCTCGCAATACGCCGCACCATCTCCGGCTGCCAGGAAGACTGTGACCTGCCCGCCCGGCCTACGGCCGGAGTTCGAATGCACGACAGCGTTGGTGACCAGTTCGCTGAGCAGCAGCACGGCTGACTCCCGCACCTCGTCGCCGACATGCCTGGCCAGCAGGTCGTTAGCCCATGCCCTTGCGGCGCTAACCGATACGGCCTGTCCATCGAAGGTGGCCTGCCCGAGGCCGCTTAGGTCCCGATCGGCCGCACATTGAGGCCAGCGGCCTGCTCGCAGCTTGGCCGTTTCCTGTACTTTCATACACTCACCGCCGATTTGGCATTTATGGCCGCTTTCTCGACGTGTCCCGGCAGATCTGTCGGGTCTCCAGCAACGCGACCAGGACGGTCTCCAGGCGAAAACCCGGCTATGTGCCCTGTGAATCATCGTGGCCTGAAGAGGTCTGTCGGGCGTCTGTAGGATGTCCAGGACGGGGAGATCTCCTGGGGGAAGAACAACGGCAGTGGCAACCTGCAGGCTTCGCAGATCCCAGGCAAGTCGCGCCAGGCGGATGAACTGCTCCTGAGTGTGCGATGCACTTCCCGAAGCCAAGTGATCACCTCCCGATAGTTACGTCGACGCTCTGATCACGGCTGATGCACGGACAAGCGGCCGGGGTTTTTGTCCGGTTGTTGTCATTGCTCAGTCGCGGAGTAAACATCTGGGATTAGATTGCCCCTAGTTCCGGTGGACGTGTAGCCGAAAACCGTCGACAATCAGACGACAGAAACTTTCGCCTGGTGTAGCGGTCTGTCGGAAAGTGTCATCGCATCATGAAGCCGAGGAGGGGGAGGGTATGGCGAACGATCTCGATCCCCGTCTGACGCCCGTTCAGCGCTTCGGGCGTGAGCTGGCGCGGGCCCGTAAGCAGGCCGGTCTATCCCAAGAGCGGCTGGGCGCACGCCTGGGAGTCTCGGGGTCGCTCGTGGGGCACATTGAGATCGGCAACCGGACGCCCAAGCCAGACCTGGCCGCCCGATGCGACGATGTGTTCGGGACTGGCGATCTCTTCGCACGGCTCTGCCGGAACATCACCTCGCCGTCGGGGCCCCACTGGTTCCTCGGATGGTCGGATGAGATTGAGCCCCGGGCGCGGGTGCTAAGGAGCTGGGACCCACTGCTGATCCCCGGACTCCTTCAGACGGAGGACTACGCGCGAGCCGTCTTCCGCGGTGACCTCGCCACCTCTGAGGATGAGATCGAGGAACAGGTCGCTGCCCGAATGGCCCGCCAGATCATCCTCGATCGAGACCCCCCACCCGCCCTATGGGTGCTGCTAGATGAGACGGTGCTGCACCGTCTCATAGGCAGCCCTGAGGTCATGTACGAGCAGCTCAACCGTCTCGTAGCGCTTGCAGGCAGACAGAACATCAAGATTCAGCTCGTTCCGCGAGATACGTCTTGCACGTCCGGCCTGCTGTCGAGCTTCATCATCGCGGAGTTGCCGGACGCCCCTACGTCCGTCTCCATAGAGTCGTCCGCGACCGGCGAGGTGTCAGCAGAGCATCATGTGGTGTCTCTGGTCTGGGGCAGATATGACAGGATTCGCGCTGAAGCCTACCGGCCCAGCCAATCGCTGGACATCATTAAGGAAGTGGGGATTCGATGGAAGTCAATGATCTAACCGGCGTCGACCTCTCCAAGGCCACCTGGAAGAAGAGTTCTCTCAGTGGTGGCGGCGGGGGCAACTGCGTTGAAGTTGCAGCGAACCTTGCCGGCGTAGTCGCCGTTCGTGACAGCAAGGACCCCCACGGCCCCAAACTGCTCTTCACTCCCGCCGAGTGGCACGCCTTCATCGGGGGAGTCAAGGATGGCGAGTTCGATTGCGACACGATGTCGCAGGAGGTGAGTGAGCCGAGGCGCGTGGAGGTCTCCTGATCAGGGGTTTCCTCGGCTCCGAGCTAGGTCGTGTTTCATAAGTCCGGGCAGAGCCACTCGTTAATGGCGGCGATTTGGACGGCGGCCTGGTAGCGTACGGCGAGCTTGTCGAAGCGGGTGGCCACCGCGCGGTGGCGTTTAAGCCGGTTGATGCCGCACTCGACCGCGTGCCGCTGGGTGTAGATCTGCGGGTCGAACGCCGGTGGCCGCCCGCCCTTCGAACCCTTCTTTCGCCGATTGGCGGCCTGGTCATCCTTGATCGGGATGGTTGCCTTGATCCCCCGCCGATACAGGTAGGTGCGGTTGGCCTGCGAGCTGTAGGCCTTGTCGGCCAGCACCCGATCCGGTCGCGTCCGCGGGCGGCCCACGCCCTGGCGCGGCACCCGGATGGCTTCCAGGACGGTGGTGAACTGTGGACTGTCACCCCGCTGCCCAGCGGTGAGCACGATCGCCAGCGGCTTTTGCCCCTGCTCGCACGCCAGGTGCAGCTTGGTGGTCAGCCCGCCCCGCGAACGTCCCAGACCATGATCGGCCGGCTCGCTTTCCACCCCGCCCGGCGGCTCCGCTTGCAGAGCCCCCTTTTCCGCGCACCGGCCGCGTGCTGATGCGCCCGGCAGGTGGTGGAGTGGCGATCAAGACACGCCGGACCAGCCTCAGCACCAAGCCGCCGTCAACTTTTTAAACACGCGCTAGTGCAGCGCCGCGAAGATCCCTGAGGGGTTCAGGTGATCACTCGGAGTCAACCCTCTGATTCTGCAAGGTGGACACGGCAGGCACACTCCAGTGCTTCGCTGGGCGTGCCAACGCGGCTGCCGCTCGGCAGGATCGAGGGCTCGTAATCCTCGCTGCTGGCCCGGTAGATCGCGAACCTCCAGGCGTCGGGATCGCCGAGGTACTCGATCTGGGCCAGCGGGAAACCCTCATCGCTCTCGTCGTCATCGAAATGCCCGGTCAGATAACCGAAAGAGCCCTTCCAGCGGACGGTCACCTCTCCCAGCTGAGGCCAGTGCTTGAAGGCATGTGAATCGACGTCCTCTTCGACGAGGACTTTGACCTGCTTGGGCGGTACCGGCATGGTGACGATTGTGGCCGATAGCGGCGTGTTGGTCCCGCTTCGACACCGTCAGCACTGCATCCTTCGGTGATCACTCGTGACCACCGAAGGATGGGAGTTCATGGCTGGACCGGTCAGCGAAGTCGTCATCACCATCGGTCACCGCCGCAGGAGGCGCCTCAACAAAATCATTAGCAGGCACTCCAGCCCTCAGTCGTTGGTGCTGCGCGCCCGGATCATCCTGCTCCTCGCCGACGAGCGCCTGCCACTGGCCGCGGTCGCCGAACGCTTGTCCACGACCGAGACGACGGTCCGCAAATGGCGCGACCGGTTCGCCGCCGGCGGGATCAAGGGCTTGGTCGATCTGCCCCGGCCGGGCCGTCCCGAACTGTATGGTCCCGAGGTGCGGCTACGGGTGATCGCCTGCGCGACCAGCACCCCACCCGAGGGCCAGCCGGCCTGGTCCCACACGGCGATCGCCGCGCACCTGGCCGATACCGGGATCTCTGCCTCTCAGGCCGGCCGGATCTTGGCCGAAGCCGACCTGCGCCCGCACAAAGTCCGGGGCTGGCTCAATCGTCTCGACGACGAGCAGTTCTGGCAGTTGGCCGGCGCCATCTGTGACCTGTACCTCAACCCGCCTGAGGGTGCGGTGCTGCTGAGCGTGGACGAGAAAACCGGAATCCAGGCCAAATCTCGCAAGCACCCCGAGATCTCCGCCCGCCCCGGCCGGCCGCCCGACGGGAGTTCGAATACATCCGGCACGGCACGGTCTCCATCCTCGCCGCGATGGACGTCGGCTCCGGGCAGGTCCTGGCCGAGCGGATCGACCGTAACACCTCGGCGACCTTCATCGCTTTCCTCATCCTGCTCGATCAGATGATCGACCCGGAGCTGGACATCCACCTGATCCTGGACAACGGGGCCAGTCACACCTCCAAGGTCACCCGCGTATGGCTGGCCGCTCACCCAAGATCCACGGTCACCTACACGCCCAAGCACGCTAGCTGGCTCAACATGGTGGAGATGTGGTTCTCGGTGCTGACCCGCCGCCTGCTGCGCCGTGGCGAGTTCACCTCCCGCCAGGACCTGATGGATCAGATCGACACGTTCACAATCCGGCACAACGCCAGCGCCCAGTCATATCGGTGGCGCTACGACGCCCGCGCCGACCACGTCCGCTACCTCACCCGGCGCGATCAGGAACAGGCTCGCGCCCCACTCTTGGATAGGACAGCAGCGTGATCACACATGGTAATCACTCGAACCCCTTAAGGATCTTTGCGGAGCTGCACTAGTGCCCGGAGATCGTCCCCACTCTGGCGCGCGTCGTGGGTAACTGCGGCGTGCGGAGCCCAGAGGAAAAGCCCAAGGGGCCCGGTTCCATCCCGGGGTTACAGGCGAGGGGAAGACTGAAAGGGCGAATACCAGTGAACCCTCGATGACACCTCGTCAGCCGTAGCCCCGGAGATGGGACGTGACACCGGGGTAGGAGGACCTGCCGGTGAACACCGGCAATGGTGACCGGATGTCGAATGCCGGTCACGTGGGCACCATGGTCCCCTCGATCGGGTGAAGAAGCTCCCGGAGGATGCACGTCGACCAAGATCGTGTATCGCCAGGAGCCTTCTGTGCCGTCCTACCGTGCCGCCCTGACGTTGTCACATCGCACTCTGAACTACGTAGCCGGGGTGATCCGCCGTCACCGGGCGGCCATCGGCTCACGCCGGCGCAGGCTCAATCCCGACCAGCAGGCCCTGCTCGTACTGGTCCATCTACGCAAAGGTGAAATGTACGCAGAGGTCGCCACCGGCTTCAGTGTCGACCTGAGACACGACCGGGTCGGGCGCCCTCTATCCCCCGGGACACGCAGCCCGTGATCACCTTGTCATCAGCCAGATCAGGCTGGAAAAGGCTCACTTACCGCTCCGGGGAAAGACTTCGGTGTACCACTCCCAGGACACGCTCCAGAGGGAAATATCCAAATTTTCGCGAATCGAAGCTGGCATCTTTATTGTCCCCAAGGAGCAGCAGCATTCCCGCCGGTACGCGCCCCGATGCCGAACACCCTACGAGGTCGGGCAGGGTGTCGGGCACCGGGTCTCCCGGCACCGCGGCAACACGTTTGACCATCCAGCTCCGTCCGGTGATCGATCCTGTCTTTCCCCTAGCAGGTATCGCAGGCTTGTTCCATTCCCTCTGACTACCGTGAAGCCAGCGTTCGACTACGACGACCTGCCCCACGGAGGGAACACCGCCCGTGCGATACACGAGAACGCGATCGCCGTCCCGGTAGGCCGGCTCCATGCTCCTTCCGCGGATGATGACGGCAACCAACCTGCTTCCGCGAAGCAGATACCAGGCTCCGGCCCCGGACCACACGGCCAGCAACGCGGCGCATATCGCCGTAATCGGCCACTGCCTCGAATAGGCGGAGGCACACGCCCCCGCCGTCAGGAGAGCACCGATGGCCAGCAAGACAATGAGCAGGAGTTTCGCCTGATACCGGTATATTCCTGCTGTGCCGGATTGCGGTTCGGCGGGCAGCGGAATCCTGAACGACTCATCTCCCAGCGGAAGGTCATCCACGTGATAGACGCGCTGCTGGGGGATCTTCCGTGGGCCCTGCCAGTCAGCCATCTCCCTGCTCGCCCCCCTCTGCCGACATCCCTGTGTCAACTACCCGAACAGTTCAACGATCTCGTCGAACTTAGTGGTCAACGCCCCGAAGACGCCGCCTCCGAACAGCGCTATGCATATACCGGCGACCTCTGAAGCGGTCCCGGCTTCAGTCGTCTCCATGACCAGAGCTCCCGCCAGGCAGACCACGACAAGCAGGACGTTCCGCAACACGTGCCGGACTCTCAGGGGCGCCGAAGACCCACCGAAACAGCGGCATGAAGCTTGGCGACGGCTTCGCAGCACCTGAACTATGCCGATCGCGAAGACCGTGAGTAACGCCGCCGCGATGGCGAATCCAATCACGTTCACCGTGGCATTCGGAACCGCCATAAGAACGACGATGGTCATTTCGGCGACCAGGATCACGAAAGCGGACATGGACAGCAGTCGATCCGGAATCAGCCGTGTCTCTCGCAACGACTCGATGAACGCACGTCGGCTGCCTGAGTTGATTCCTTTGCCGAGAAAAGACACCAGGAAGACCACACCGATGAAGCATCGGCTTGCGATAGCGAAATAGTACATATCAGCCTCGAGATCAGGAGTTTGGAAGCTTCTGCACCTATCGGCTAGCCCCTTCGAGGAGCCGTGCGGGCCTTCGGCTGCTTGGCACCGACGTCCGCGGGTCGCGGAGACTGCCCAGACCTGCGGCCATGCAGGCAAGGGGAATGGCAGGCAGGACATATCGGTGGTCGAAGTCCAGGGCCGCTACCGGGGCGACGAGTAATATCACCGCCGTCGCCCAGGAGAGGAAGGAGCGCCCATTGCGCAGGCCTAGAGCGCCCAGCAGGAAGATGACCGCAAGAAAAGGCCCGCGAAGGTAGGCGGGATACTGGTACCAGCGCAGGAACCCCGCGTACGGCTCCACCGCATTGTCTCCGCCGTCGGCAGTCGGCGCATACCTGTGCAATGCGGTACTCGCCCAGTCAGGCACAGAGTCCGGCATGCGGTCACCCGCGAATCCGAACGCCGGAGTGGTCCGCGGAGGGTAGCGCACGGGTGTCCAGTGGAAGGCGAAGGCGACCTGGGTCGCGACTGTCCTCACATAGTCCGCAGGCTGGGCAAGTATGGCGCGAATCGCGAACGACTGTGCTAGAGCATCGTTCTCTTTTCGGCCTCCGGGCATGCTGTTGAGGGGGGAGTCGGATGCCCAAAAGTACCCTTCCGCGGCCTCTTGCTTTGCCCCGTTCGGGCACAGCGGTGCCTCTTCAGTGGGAGGTTTGATCTTAGCGCAGTTCGCGAACGTCATCGTTCTTGCCCAAAGTGCGGAGCCACTTCCGCGAACAAGGGTGAACTGGCCGTATTCCGTTCTGTACCAGGTCGCGTAGAGACCCAGCGGAATTGCGCTGGCGAGGGTGATCGCCACGACTGGCCGCCACCCGATCCGGCGTGCAGTTATGTACAAAACGGCTAGGAGGAGTAAGGGAAGACCGATCGTCCGGGTTAGCGTAGCCCAGGCGAGAAGTAATCCCGCAGCTATGCATATCCGGTTGGAGGGCGCTGGTGCCCAGCTCAACAACACGGTCGCCGCGACGACCAGAAATATGAACAGAGCGTCACCGAGTACGGCGTGCTCGAGACGAAGAAAGGATGCGTCGAACAAGCCGGGAAGAGAAGCAAGTGTGGCACCCCATGCGGGTAGTCCCTTGTGCCGGAGAAGTGCGTACACGAGCACACCTACCATCAGTCCCAGAAAGTGCTGAAATCCGACGACGACCTCTATTCGATGAAATGGAAGAAGTAGTCGGAGTAGGATAGGGTAGCCACTCGGATTCAATTCTTCACGTGGTGAGAGTCGTAACGCGAGCTGCATGTAGGTATACGAGTCATACCAATAGATGCGGCCGGGTCGATAGCCGAGCATGGTAACTACGCGAAGTAGGCAGGCCAGTATGGCAGTGACCAGAAACAGCCGATGAAAGGCGATGATGTGCCGTAATCGGGTGGTCGGCATAGGCGCCTTTGTCAAAATCTTAATAGCTAGCTTCATCGAAGATGTCCAATCGTGCAGATGAGAGGTTTTTGAAGGGAAAGTGGGTGCTTCCCGGACATGTTAGGTTATGGCAATCGGAGTATGAATCTAGTTTAGTTGTCTATCTCTCCAGTAGCTCGTCATTCGTCTCCATTTGGTAGCCCGATGCCTGGAGTCTGAAGAGCTTGGCGTATTCCCCGTTGAGGGACATCAGGGTGTCGTGATTTCCTTCTTCGGTGATGATTCCGTCGGAGAGAATTACGATCCGGTCGGCTTCCCGGACTGTGCTGAGCCGATGAGAGATCAGGATGCTCGTTTTGGTCCGGTGTTTTTTAAGCGCGAGATGAATCTCATGCTCAGCCTTAGCATCCAAGCCGGATGAAGGCTCGTCGAGGATCATGAGGTCCCGGTCGTTACGCATCAGTGCCCGGGCCAATGCGAGTCGCTGCCATTGGCCCCCCGAGAGCACCACACCCGTTTCCTGATTCTCTTTCTCGGACTCCGAGAAGAAGATGCGGGTCAGCAGCGTGCGATATCCTCGCGGTAGTCTCGTTATAGCATTGTGGACCCCGGCAAGCTTAGCTGCGTCCTGAATCCGAGCTTCGTCGTCAATGGCCTTCAAATTTCCCACGGCGATGTTCTCTGCCGCTGTCATGCTGTAGTCCATGTGGTCCTGAAACGTGATGCCGATCCGCTGGCGTAGTTCCGTCACGTCTGTGTCACGGATGTCCACGCCATCCCAGAGGATTGCGCCGTGCTCAGGATCGTAGAACCGGCACAGAAGCTTTATTAGGGTGGACTTTCCCACACCGTTCAGGCCGACGATGGCCAGAGCCTTCCCGGCCGGAATGCGGATGTTGACCCCCCGCAATAACCACGGGTGGTTCTCGGAATATCTGAACCAGACGTCGCGTAGCTCGACGCCCTGCCTAAGTGGCGGGACCGAAAGCGGTTGGGAGGGCAGAGGAAGGTCGGGTTCGGCGTCTACCACCGCGACGTAGTGACCAAACATGGACAATTCCAGATAGAAGGAGGCGATGTCTCTAGCGAGCGCCTGGAGCGCGGCCTGAGTTCCCGTCATCGCGGCGATGAGCATGGTGATGTCGCCGGCTGAGAGTTGGCCCTGCCTCGCCGCGTTCACCGCCCACAGCAGTCCGGCACCCCACACAGTGGCAGTCAGCCCCGACAGGCCGCCCTGGACCAACAGGTCGCGCCGGTCCAGATCGCGTCGGGCGGCGTCGATGACACGCCGCTCAGCTAGCAGGCGCTTCTGGAAGAAGGATCCGGCAGCGAACAGTCTGATCTCTTTCGCCGCTTCCACGCTTGAGAGCAGGTCACCGTAGAACATCTCCCGGCGTTCCAGCGGCCCAATACGCCAGGCGACCTTCGTATAACGCTTTGACATGGCCATTTCGCCAATGAGGATCGGAATTGCGGCTAGGACGATGACACTGGTCAGCACGGGGTTAATCAGAAATAGAGAGCCGAGGAATCCCAAGATTGTGATGCTCGTCCGGCTGATGCCGGATACGTTTTCGATGATGGCCTTCGGAGCCGCGCCGCCAGACTGCCTGGCCAAGCGTAGCCGGTCCAGGAATTCCGGAGTTTCGAATCTTGAGATGCCGACCTGACGGTTGACGGCAGAGAACAGCTCGCTCTGCGTCAAGAGTCCCACGCGTCTACCGAATTCCGCCCGCAGGTACTGCAAGGTAGGCGGGATCACCGCAGCAAGAAGCCCTGATAACGCAAGCCCCGCACCGATGCCAGCGACATCGGTCATGTTTCCCGTTGTCAGATGGTCGAGGAGGAGCTTGGTCAGCCAGGCAGGGACGATTGGCAGGAACCCGCTTGCGAGGGTCAGTCCGAAATAGGTAGCGAGAACAACCGGTGCCGCCTGAACCGCCAGCTGGCAGGCCATGAGCACCCGTCGAAGCCTAGTAAGGAACCACCTCTCTCGTGGCGTCGGATGTTCATCACGAGAGGAGGCGTTGATATTGGAAGACAGCATGGAATATCGGACCGGCTTATGCGGCTCGGGGCGCGGTGCGGCTCAGAGCTACATTGTTGTCGGTGACACGGAGCACCCCGCTCGCGTCTGGAGCCACCATAAGGACCGTGGGAAACGCGGTCACCTGGAATGCCTTCGCCATCACCCCTTCATGATTTTCCAACACCACATCCGCCACCGGGCGGAGCGCGCTAAGGAACTCATCTGCGTCGGCAGAATCCCCCACTACCACTGCCACCGGCCGCGGATCGCCGGCTCGGAGGGTGCGCGAGTGCTCCAGGAAGTTAGGAAGTTTTGCTTTGCATGGTGCGCAGGTAGGGGAGAAGAAGGCGACGATAGTTCCCTCTCGGGTGCCCTCCCAGGTGATTCTCACATCATCCAGGGTCGACGTCTCGAATCTGCCGACCTCCTCCCCCACCTCCATGGCAGGGGGCCCCTCGTTGTTCCGGTTTGACAGTATCTCACTATGAGAACGTAAGCGCTTGATCACGCCAAGCGTCAGGATGAGGTCGAGAGCACAGATCGCGCCGATAAGTACGACAGCCGTGACTAGAAAGGGCACGACAATTCTCATTTCGATGAAAGGGGTCATGTTAATGGTCTCGCGTTAGTGACGCGAATACGGTTACGGGGATCGGCTTTGATTTGAATAGCCGGATGCATACATCCCCGCCTGAACCTTGGTACGATCGAGGTGCCCTTCGGTAGGGGCAGGGGTAGTCTTGCCGGGACTCTAAATGCCCCTACCGAAGGGCACTTCATTCTCGTTGTACAGCCCCTACGGGCAGGCAGCGCCCGTCGCGCCGCAGTAAATCCTGCTGCAGCCACAGTTCACGTAGCAGTCTGCAGCGCACCGGGTTCCGCATTCCTGACAGTAATCCCAGACGCCGCAGTAGTACGCGCCGCAGGCCGCGGCTGCATTTACCTTAGGCACGAACAGGCTCAACACCTTTTCGCCCAACGCCTCTACTATACGAATCACCTTGTACCTCCCTTCGGACATTGCAGATGCATGTCGATCATGCATTCGCTTCGAGTAGATCACGGGAGGCAGGGTATGTCAATGCGTGCTTTTCTGGCAGATTATAGGACTGTCCGAAAGCCCGAAAAGGTTCGGGACATCTCATGCGCCCACTCGCTTATACGCCAGGTATCGCCGAGTGGACCTGGGGAATAGCGCCGGTTCTGGATTGCTCCTGCCCTCATTTCCATCTACTCGGAGTTACCTCCCTTGTTCGGATGGTCACCCTGTTGATGTGTACACCTGCTATCAGGAGATGACAACCTCCGTGATGAGTACCCGGATCTTCGGCGCGTTTGCTCCACCATCGTCGTTAGTGATGTCGCCTCCGTCGACGAACTCCACGACTCCACCCCTGACCACCTCGTCGATGATGTCCATGCCTTTCCTTACGACGCCGAAGGGGGTGTAGGCGGCTGGAAGTTGGGCGTTCTCGTCCGTGAAGGAGATGGCGAACTGGCTTCCGTTCGAGTTTGATGCGTCACCGGCCTGTGCCATGAATACCACGCCGCGCCTGTACTGTGGTCCGAGGTTCTCATCGTCGAACAGGTACCCAGGGCCGCCGGTTCCGTCAGTCGGGTTCTTGCCGTCGCCTTTTGCCTGAGGATCGCCGCACTGGAGAAGTCCAACTCCGTTCGTCTGAATAGTGGCAAGCCGGAAGCAGACGGTGTCGTCGAAGAAGTGCTTCGCAGCGAGGAACGCAAAGGAGTTGATGGTGCAGGGGGTCTTTCCTGGAGTCAAGTCTATGACGACGTTACCGAGATTTGTCTTGAGGGTCATGGTAGTGGCCTTGACGACCGCAGGAGCGAGTTGGCTTGGTGGATAGCCAACGAACTTGGTTGGACTTCCGCTATCATCCTTGCGATATTCGCAGCTCACTTTCCGCAAATCGGAAGGTATCGTACTCTGGGTAGGATCCGGTAACGCGCTCTCAACCGCTGACGGGCCCGTCACCGACGGAGATGCCGCTTTCGCGTTGCCTTCCTCGGTGCCAGTGCATCCAGTGAGACCGCCCGCCAGTGCGAATAAGCCGAGGCCAATGCCGATGCCGCACTGCAAACCCTGGTTGGCTAGCCTGCAGATAGGCTGGTGCCACCTACGGTGTTTCCATCCATCAGTAACAGTCATGGTTGAACCTTTCCTCGCACCCTCTCCCATTGGCCGTGTCATTCTAGTGATGAATCCGTCAACTCCACATAAAATCGGGCTTACCGATCGTCTCGGAAGCGGGGCCTCTCGCTGTCTTGCTGGGACCTTCTGTCGGTTTTCGCAGTCCCGACCCAATGAGCGTTTTCCATCAACCTTCTCGTGCCTGTAGGATGTGGATGGCTTTGACTAGCTGACCTGCCTGTTTGGGGCTGCAGCGGAGCTTTCGAAGGATCCGTCGGCTTTTCAGCTGCGCATTTGCCCGTTCGCCGGGACCGCGCAGCTTGGCATGGGGGGAGTCGGTGACCTTCTGCCCGACCGCCTTCCCCCGCCCCTTGTACGGCACCCGGACCAGCTCACCACAGCGCCGACGGACCCCTTGTTCGCGAGCGTGACCAGGTCGGCAGCCAGGAGACGGCGAATGATCCCCCAGATCCGGGCCGCAGTCAGGTCGTGCACCGAACTCGGCCGTGATCCCGAGGTCCACACGATCGTGCCGTCCGGAGCGGCCAGGACCTGGATGTTCATCCCGTGGCACCGGTTCTTGCCCGAGTAGTACGGCCGGTCGGCGGCGACCCGGTCGATACCCACCACCACCAACGTCCCGTCCAATATCAGGTAGGGATGTCCGGCCGTCTTGGCCGCGCGTAACGCCTGGTCAAGCGTGGGGGCGCGCGCCGTGCGAGCAGGGTGATGGTCTCGGTGAAGTACTGCCAGGCGGTGGCCAGGCCGACACTGAAGCCGGTGGCGACCTCTGCGTACATTTCACCTAATGAGAGTTAGCGAGTCGCCATCCGGCAGACTCGGGACTGGTAGCCACCGGCAGCGACATTGATCGATGCGGCAGTGCGCGAGTTGGCGGAGGAGACCGGTGTTGACCCCGGTAGGGTCTTCCCAGCGTCGCAGACCCCCGTCTACATCGAGTATGGCCGGGTTCCGGCACGACCGGAGAAGGATGAGCCGGATCACTATCACCTCGACATCGGGTACTCCTTCGTAACAGATGCGGACGTGGGGCGCATCCAGGAGTCCGAGGTGAGGGGTGCCGCCTGGTACCGGCTCGCCGTGGCCGAGCGCCTTGTAGGGCACCGCATTGCGCGAGCGGTCAGCGCACCGGCCCAGATCGACTGACCGGACCCGTCGAACGCGCTTCCGGCCGACAGCGGCACCGGATCACAGTGCACCGGCCGAGGCTCCACAGTCGTTGTTCGCCTCATTGCCGAACCGAACCCGGGAGCCTTGACGGTCGCAGCCTCAGCGGGCGGCGGCGTACGCCTTGGCGCGCATGTCGTTCATCCACGGCACCCGCAGCGGGTACCTGCCGCCGAGTGCCGCCGAGGCGGCATCTACCAGGTCCACCGCCCGGTCGGGGTGGCCAAGCTCGACCGCCTGCCACCGCGATGGCAACGGCATGCACGCCTGCGGCACTAGCGCATGCGCTCTGCGTCTACGAGGAGAGAGCCGAGGCCGCGCGCGATCACCGCACCACACCGCGACAACGCGACCGACAGCTCCACCATCAGCCACTCAGGGAACTGCTGGGAGTCGAGTCCGCTCACCTGCAGCAGCTGTATGAGCGCAGCCTTCTGGTCAGCCTCGAGTACGGCCGCACAGCCTGGGTGGTCGAGCACGTCCCGGGCGGCGTAGCCGTCGCCTGCCGCCACAGCGCGGATGATGAGCGTGGTAGCCACGGCACGGCCGTTCACGGTGTCGACTCCCCCGACCGCGTCGACCACCGATAGACCGAGCCGGGTCCGGAACACCACCAGGCCGGGGTCGGTGTAGTCGAGGCGTCGATAGCAGTTCAGCATCTCCCCCGCCGTACGGTCATCGCCGGGCCGACACAGGGCTGCCAAGCATGCGGTGACAGCGGCCTCCCACGGCTCTCCCCCCGCGGTGCTGTCCAGAAGCGCCTGGGCCGTGGCGGTGTCGCCCCACATGACGTGGGCGATGATGGCGACCTGCCGGCCGTCAAGCATCCGGTGGCCGACGCCCTTGCGAGTGTGGAGGTGGGCGAGGGCGTCGTTCCAACGGCCTGCGCCGGTGAGGGCGCGGGTGCCGTCGGCCAGGTGAACCGTCCACAGCCACCGGAGAACGTCCTGGTGGTCGTCCATCGTGCGGGTCAGGGTCGAGAAGGGGACGCGAAGGCCATCAACGGTGGTGTCCGTACGGGCTTTCAGCGCCTCGAACAGACCGTCCAGGAGAGCAAATGCGTGGGCGCCGTCGCCGGCGCGGATCTGCAGCCGGGCGAGGTTCACGAGGGGTTCGAGGGCGTGCCGGGCCGCCCGCCCCGTGAGGGGACAGGCGGCCAGGTACAGGGCGGCGTGCTGGTGGCACCAGGTGCGGGCCAGGTCGGGCAGGCCGAGGTCGCTGGCCAGGAGGGCGGCCTGGTTGAACACGGCCGATGCCTTCGACGTGTCGTCGTCGCGTTCGGCGGCGCGGGCCAGCTCGCAAAGGTTGTCCACCCGCTCGTTGAGCGGGGCGCAGGCCGGGCGGGACCGGGCGACGAGGGGGAACCGCGCAAACGGCGCCGGGGTGGGCTCCATGGGCGTGTTACTCCAGGTCACCAGGATCGGTTTGTGGGGCGGGGCAGGACGAACCGCCCCTTGTCGGGGTCCGCGGTTGGCGGGGTGCCGGGCGACTCGAGCCGCACGGCACGGTCGCGGTAGTGCTGGTCCCAGGTGCCGCACGTCCCCGGCTTCGTACCAGTTGAGTCCGGCGGCGCGCTATCAGCCCGGTGGGGTCCATGACTCCTCTTCTGCTTGGGGTGTTGTTGTGGGATCGCAGCCGAACACCACGACCTTGGCGGTGGTGGCGAGGACGGCTTGGGTGGTGAAGGGCAAGCCGAATCGGTTCCAGGTGAAGATCACATGGTGGGTCAGGACGGCGCGTAGCCCACGCTGCAGCGCCCCGCCGGATGCCAGTACGGCCAGGTCCCGCCCGGCGGAGGTGAACGCATGTGCCCATTCGGCAGCAAAGGCCAGGGGGCCGTTCTCGCGCATGAGACTTGTCGGGTCCACGCTCATCAGGCGCCGCATGCCGTCCTGCAACGAGCGCAGCCTGTCGGCGGGGACCCGGTCGGGCAGGTCGCGGTGGTCAGCGACCCGCGCCCACACGTCGCCCTGTTCGTACCAGTCCAGGCGGGCGGCGCGCAGCAGCAGACCGCACAGCAGGATCGACAACTCGCGGCGTTGGTCGGTGCCGGGCGGGCGTCGGGCGTCGGCGAGGTAGGTGAGCAGGTGCCGGCTGTCGGCGTGGAAGAGCCGGTGAGCGACCTGCATACCCTCGACTCCGCCGAACGCGTGTGTCTCCGGCTCGTAGACGACCTGCTTCACGTCATCGATGTGTCCCGCGTTGGTGAGGGCCTCAAGGCGGCGGTGTAGATGTGCGTGCGCCTGGGAGGCGTCACCGATGGGCAGATACCGCACCCGCCAGGAGGGTGCTTTGCGGATGTAGAACCAAGCGGCGAGAAGTCCTTCGTCCTCGGCCGCGGCCAGCAGCGGCGCGAGATGGGTGGCGGCGGCGTTCTCAGCGTCGGTCCAGTCGGGGAAGGCGATGTTGATCTGGTGCCATGGGCGGGGATCCATGTGGGGCGGCTCCAGCGGGTCGGGCCAGCAGCAGGAAGGCGTCCCAGTGTGATGCCGGGGCGGTATCGGTGCCGATGGTGTGCAGGGCGAGCGCGGCCCCTGCGGCGCCATCCAAGAGCTCGGGGTCGGGTATGGGGTCCGGTATGCGTGCGGCGAGTCGGGCCGCCAGACGGGGCAGCTCGTCGGCGATGTGAGGAGTTGCGGCGTCGGAGGCTATCCGCCACGCGGATTGCAGCAGCCCGGCCATTCCGTGGCACAGCCCGATCTCCGGGAGCCGCTCTACCAGAGCGGAATCGCGCAGCGTGGCGAGCATCGCGTTCTCCGCCGCCGTCTGCCGCGCAGGGTCCTTGAGCGCTATGCCCGCCAGTTGCTGGGCGCGGGCGGTGCCGCCGATGCCGTAGCACCATGAGGGACGAGGCCGCCGCGATGGCTCGACACGCTGCGCGTGGACCTGGTCGATGGTGATGAAGCCCGGCCACCACAGGCCCCCGCTGTCGTTTTGGCGCCACTGATCGGTCCACGCGCAGATCCGCCCGGCCGCCTCCCCGGCTCCATCCAGCGGCAGGTCGCGCAGTATGGCCAGTGACAACAGGGCCAGCACCGCTCCGATGCCGTGGGCCATGCCGAGATTGCCGTGGCCATGCGGGTAGTCGGGGCTTGGCTCGCCGTTGAGCGACACATCCGTCCACCATGGCGGCAGCTCGCCTCTACTGGGCAGAGGTTCGGTCAGGCGCACCAGGTAGGCGAGCACGTCCCGGGTGATCGGGTGGTCAGGGTGTCGCCGCAGGTGGTAGGCGCCTAATCCGGCTAAGCCGCGGATCAGGTCGAACTCTCTCATCACGGGTCGCTCTGCTCGCTCGATACGCGCGTGCGCCTCGGCGAGACGGAAGCGGGTGAGCGCGGTGACCGCCTCGTCCAGGCGGGCCAGGGCGCCCCGGTACCGTCCGGAGGCGCCGGCGGCCGCGTGCAGGGCGAAGGCCACGGCCGGGGCACCGAAGAACAGCCCCGCGTTGGCCGCCACGGTCAGCTCACCGAAGGCGGCCAACGACAGCCAGGTGCGAGCGGTCTCCCAGTCGCCGCGGCCGGAGTGGGCACGTTCGATGTGCAGCAGCGCGATGCCTGCCGCTCCTCCGGCGAGCGATTGCGGCCACGCCCGGCCTTCGATCGGTGCCGCGCTCCAGGCGGTTTTCGGGTCGGCCAGTGCTGAGGCGATGGCGTCGGATGCGGCCAGCGTATCTGAGACGGTGGTTGTGTTCATGGTCTCCTCGTGGTTCGCGCGACCCAGCTCAGGGCGGCAGCGCGGGCCAGGTGCAGGCACGCGCGCTCGCCTGACTGGGAGGTCCCGGCAATTCGGACGTGGTGCAGGTGCAGCAACTCGGGCAGCAGGACGGACGGGGGCGTGCCGTTCTTCTCAAGGGCACGCCGGTAGGCGGCAAGAGCGGTACGCCGCCGTGCCCAGCAGGAGACGATGTGCTCGCCTGCGGGCTGCGCGGCCAGGTCACGGTGGTCGTTTGGGTTCGCCAGGGTGACGGCCTGGTCGTAGAGGGCGCGGGCCGGAGGGGAGGCGTCGGTGCGTGCGTGCTTGACCAACCAGTTCATCGCCTCGGCGGCGTCTGTGATCAGGGCTAGGGTGATGTCGAGCATGCTCGCGGCGGTCAGGGCTCGCAGGTCGGGGCCGTTCGCCTGGCTGCCGGTCGTCAGTTGCGCGAGGGCCGTGGCCGAGTCCGCGGCGAAGTACGCCTCGGCGGTGGCCATCGCCGCGCTGCCTCCAAAGCGTGCGGTTTCCGGGAAGTAGGTGTCCCACTGCACGTGTGCTACCAGGCCGGCCTGGCGGAGGCGCTGGCTCCAGGCGCCGATCGCTGCGGTGGCGGGTGTGAAGCGGTCTGGTGGGAGCGTCAGGCGCAGGCGCAGGTGCGGATCGGGGTCGTGGTAGCGCAGGAACCACCACTCGGCCTGGTCGCCCAGCTCGTGAAGTAGGGGCGGCAGGTGGCGGGTGAGGATGCTGGTCTGTCGGTCGGGGTGGCCGTAGAGCTTGAGGGAGAACCGGCCGTCGCAGCCGGGTAGGTGACCGTGATCACGGCTGGTGACCTCCGTCTCCTTCAGCCACGGCGGTGTTCTTGTGGGTTGGCGGGTGGTGGCCAGCGGCACGACGATTTCGTGGGCGTGGCCGCCGATCCATCCCGCCGTCCCGGCTGTTTCGGGGGTGGCGCGCAGCAGGGCGGTGCCAGTGCGCTCCACCTGTGCGCGCAGCAGGGCACGGTGGGCGGGTTCGGACAGGTCCAGGCCGATGCGCTGGTCCCCGGTGCCGAGGTAGACGTTCTGCGGAAGCGCGACCTCGTCTCGCCAGGCGGCCAGGGCGCGGTCCCACTCCGGCCATCGGGCACCGGGGCCGGGCAGGTCGCGGGCTGCGAGCAGCCAGCGGGCGGGGGACAGCATCGTCCGCCCGTAGCGCAGGGCGGGCAGGAACGGCAGACGAGCCGCAGCCCCCCAATCGAACACGGTGCACGGGACGTTCAGCGCGTTGGTGGCCTCGGTGAGGAACCGCACCAGCGGATGTGTGTGGGTGACCGGGTTCACCGCATTGAGCACCACTGGCTCCACTGGCTGACGCCGCGACCGTGACACCAGGTAGATTCGATGCGCGTCCGCGGTGACGGCGAGATCCTCCAGCGGTATCCGACCCCCACTGTCGCCCCCGTCGTCGTGGTATTCGCCGAGCGGCAGCAGGTGCGCCATCACCTGTGGGGCTCGGGCGACGTTCTCCGTCGCCGTATGCGGAGCGGCGACGGAGACCTGCACGGTGAGCGCGTCCCGCGTGGCGGTGGGCAAGGCCGCGTACAGCGCGGTTATTCGATTGCGGTCATCGTCGCCGAACAAGTACAGGAAGCGCCCGGTCGTGGTCCCGGCGGTGCGTGATACCCCGACGATCGCGAGGGTGAACTCCCCGTCGCGCAGGGCCCGCATGCTCGGAGCGTGAAGGCGTACGGTCAGCTCCGTGGTGGGCTGTGCGTGTGCTCCGAAAGGGACGGTCGCGAGATCGGTGACCATCGCGTCATCGAGCAGGACCTCGCGTCGGCGGCCCAGCGCGGCCTGCTGCGCCATTGCCAGCAGCTTCACATCCCGCTCGGTCAACCCGCCGAAGGGCCTTTCCGGTGGTGCGCCGAGATACCCGCCCGGGTAGCCAATCCCGATGTCGGCGTCGACCGCGTCCACGACGGGAACCAAGGCGCGCGGGCCGTAACGCTCTAGGAAGCGGCTGTGCCAGGCGGCCCAGCCGGGGCCGAGATCGGAACGCGGTGCCAGGCGCACGAGCACACCGGCGGCCTTCGCCGCCTCGGCCGCCACCGCGTGTGGCACCGTGAGATCGACGTCCATGCGCAGATCAACCGCGAGCGCGGGAGTGGCGGTGGGACGGACAGCGGCCATCGCCACGGCCAGACACGCACGGTGCCTGTAGGCGGTGGCCGGGGTCGGCGCGTCATCGCACTGGGCCATCTCGGCGGCGATCTCGCGCAGCCGTCCGACCATTCCAGCCACCTCGGGCACTTTTCCCGCACAGACCGCGTCGAGTTCCCTCACGAGATAGCCGAGCGGGTCGCTCACCGTCATCGCCGGGCGCAGATTCGTGATGAGCAGCCGCTGCGCCACCAGACCCGCCAGGAGCGTGCCGATCACGTCAGCGGAGACGCTGGGGAAGTCAGCCGCGAGCTTGTCCTTCAGGTCTCCCAGCCGGATCGGGCCGCCCGCCAGGGCCAGCGCCGCGCGGACCGGCCGGGTGGCACGCACACGCACGTGGGCCGGAGCCCCGCCGGCCGACCCGCTGGAGCGGTGCTCCAGCACCAGGTGGCCGTCACGTTCGAAGGCGAGACCGTTGGCGAGCACCTTCAACCGCGGCCGAAGCTCCGGTTCGGCCTCCAGACGTTCGATCACCGCGGTCAGCCACGCGGCGTCGGCCCGCACGACGGCGCGGTGCCCGTACCCAGCGCGCACGGCAGGCAGGTCGGCGATATGGGCCGGGGCGATCCCGGCGAACAGGCCGAACGGTGTGGCGCGGCCCGACGCGCGAAGCAGGTAGCGCATGACCGCCAGCACCGCGCGGCGCACGTCGGACTCGGCCGTCCTGGTCCCGTCGCAGATGCCGCGTACGCGGCGAGCCAGGACCGGGCTGGCCTGCTCCACGGCGATCATGAAGCCGGGGATCCGGACGATCTGCTGCAACCAGCGGCGCCAGGACGCGGGCCCGGCCGCCTGCCCGGTCAGATCGGGCCAGGGACCGATCGTCTGGTCCGGTGTCCAGGCCGACGCCCGCACCACGACAGCATCGAGATACTCGTACACCTGCTGCTCCCCACATCGCGGGCGGCGCCCGTCCGGAGCGGTAAAGCCCCGGTCGGACGCGCCTCCTTCGGATGGTTCAGGTGCTGGTGGCGCCTCTACGGGCAGGTGGCCGGGCAGGCGGACTGGCACGTCTTGCCGCAGTTGTCGTCGGTCATCTGGATGAGCTTGTCCGCCGCCGGGCCGGACTCGACGATCGAGACGTCCAGGTCCCATTCGCCGATGTCATCGGGGAGTTGCGCGTGCGCGGTCGGTGCCTCGTTGAGCTGGATGGACATGAAAGACCTCCTCAATAGTGGTGGTGTGGATCTCCCCGGCGCCCCACGTGCTTGGGGCCCGGTGGCTTCAGGACCAGGAGATGGCGACGACCCCGTGCCGTTTGACCGCGAACTCCTGGAACGGCCCGGCTGTGCCGGCGGCCTTCGGGATGTAATGGATGCGAGCCGCGTCGCGGCGCCGGTGGTTGTCCGCCCATTGGCGTAGCAGGTCCACGTACTGCGCTGCGACCGCCTCGGCGTCGGGGCCGTGCGCGATGACTCCGGACTCGAATCCGCCAGTCGTCTCGTTCGGCCGCTTCGTGCGGTATGCGAAGCTGCCGCCGCTGATCAGGGCAGGTACGCCTCTCCCAGCGGATCGGGCGAACAATCCCTGCTCCACGAGTTCCTCACTCGTGTGCAGCATCACGGCCTGTGGCGAGCTCATGAGGAACAGCTCCAGCTCGTCGGGCAGGTCGAACGCCGCTCCCGACCAGCGTTCCAGCCGTGCGGAGTGCAAAGCCTTCCGCAGCGCCTCGACGTCGAAGTTCCGGGATTCGTCGTCCAGGCGTAGCACTGCCTTGTCGCCGAGCAAGACGGTGCGCTCGCGATGAGCGCCGGACCCTTGCATGGGGACGAAGGCGCATAGGCGGTAGCTGCGGCTCACCAGGTTCTCACCATCGCGGTCGAACGCGATCGAGCGGGTCAGTCCCCGCATGCGCAGCGGGACGACGATCCTGCCGCGCTCGGACAGCTGCTCCACCCACGCGGGAGAGATATCCCAGGCCCCGGCCGTGACGATGATCCGGTCGTAGGGGGCACCCTCGGGCACCCCGTCCTCGGCGTCGGCCAACACGACCTTGACGCGGTCGTAACCTGCGGCGGACAGGCAGTCGCGGGCACGGGCGACGATGTCGGGGTCGATGTCGACGGAGGTGACCTCCCCGCTGTCGCCGACGATCTCGGCGATCAGGGCGGCGTTGTAACCTCCCGATCCGATTTCCAGGACATGCATGCCGGGTTCGATCTCGGCCTGCTCCAGCATCACCGCCTGGATGTGGGCGGCCGACAGGTAGCTGATGGCCGTGCCATTCTGGTCACGTTTGACCAGTACCGCGTTGCCGTCGTCGTATACCGCCTCCAGCGGCTCACCCGGAGCGAACAGGTGTCTGGGGACGGTGGAGACAGCCGCGGCGACGAACTCGGACGTTATCGCGCCTGAGCTGCGCAGTTCGCTGACCATGGCGGCCCGCAGCGTGGCGGCGTCCTGAACATGTGAGTCGCGTGTTGTAGTCATTCGGTCACCCTAGATAGATGGATCATGCGGCTTCACATAAACCAGAAGCCGCTGGCACGTGCCCCCTGCGAGGATTCCCGGCCCCGCAAGGGATGGTGAGTGCGGCAACGTGGGAGGCGAGTGGCTTCTTGCCTCGTCGGTCGGCGGCTCCTCTTCGGACTTCGACAACTCCAGGCGCATCCGGCCCGGGGATCGGGCTGGGTGCACCCCTATTTGACTGATCGCATACGTGACCTGAACAGCTGACAGGCAAGGACATCGGCGGACAGAGGCGGATGCTCTTTGAGCCAAGGTCGCCGAACGCCCTCACGCGTGGGCTGAACGGCTTCGTGCTGAGTGACGTAAGCGGATGTGAGCCAACCCGATCTGGGGCCCGGCCCGGAACGTCCACGTCTTGGCCGCTCCGGGCAGGGTTGAAGAAAGCGGCAGGAGACGGGGGCCGCCCCGCTGCCGCTGACGGGACGCTCAACCGCATCGCCGGGGCATGTGTGTCGGCCGTGAGGTTCCGACGTGCGTGCAGACCGTCCAGATGGGGCTTGGCCGGTGTCGTGCGTAGCGGCATCGCGTGGCGCCTCCTTGCTCTAAGCATGGGCGGGGACAGCGGACCGGTGCCGGGGTGGCGTAACCGATCGCCGTGCACGTGACGGTAAAGAGCCGAGGCGAGGCGCCTCCAGAAACTTGTACGAACTTCTACGCCTGTTCCAGCGCACTGATGGCTGCTGTGATCAACGCCTTGGCCTTGTCCCCGTAGACAGCGCTGGATGCCAGGTCGCTGAAGCACTTGACGTACAGGGCAATCTCCCGCGGCTGCGTGATGGTGATGATGGCCGACACCAGCTCGATGGACACCGTGGTGTCGCCGTAGATGTGGAAGGTCTCGGTGAGCTTCTGCACGCGCCGGCCCGCCAGCGGAATGATGCCTAAGGACAGGTTCGGCTGGCGCATCCCGGTCAGGAGATGGTGCAGCTGCTCGCTCAGCACATCTTCGCCGAAGATCCTGTTCCTGAGCACCGACTCCTCAATCAGCATCGCGCACCGGCGGGTGCCGTCGTCCAGGAAACGGCGCCGGGCGACGCGCGCCTTGACCCCTTCCTCGATGTCGGGCACGTCGGCCTGGTGGAAGTCGGCGAAGCGCCGCATGATGGCTCGCATGTAGCTGGGCGTCTGCAACGGCCAGGGGACGAGGTTGGAGGAGTAAAACCGGTACAGGTGGTTGTCCTCGAACAGCGACAGCCCCAGATCCTGCATCCGTTTCATGCTGCGCTGGACCCTGCGCCACTCCAGGTAGGCGGTCTCCGCGCTGCGGGAGGCGGCGATCAGGTTGGGGATCTCCTCGGGGACGCCACAGATCGTGCACCAGGCGCGGATGTCGCTGTCACTCGGAGGGGTACGGCCGTGAATGAGACGGGAGCACTTGGTCTCATTCCACCCCGCCTCCCGTGCCAGCGCTCGGGCAGTCAGACCGGAGTCGCGCAGAATTTCGCGCAGCCGGTCGGCGATCGCCTGACGTGCCTGCTGGGCGCTGGAAGAGGGGGAAGTGGCCATGAGCGAGCTTCAGGGTCAGGTGGGCTGGTACTCCCCGTGGTCGATCCCACGTTCCCATACCGCCTCGAACGCCGAGACGCACAGCTTGGCCGCGTTCGGGTCTTCGGTCAGTTCGTAGCCGACCGGGTCACCGTCGCCGCTTTGAAAGACCCAGCACACCAGGGCGTCGTCGAACTGCCAGAAGTCGCATCCGGGAAGCGCCAGATCCGCCGCACGCTGACGAGGCAGCCAGCGCACCTGCTCGCCAGCGGCGATGTTGGAGTAGCCGGTGGCGGCGTGCTCAAAACGGATATAGTCGCTGACCGGCTCGGACACGATCCTGGCGCGGCGGAAGACAACCCCTCGAGTCACGTGCTCCCGTACCAGGGTCACCCAGGGTGCGACATTGCCGTACTGCGCGATCTGCTCGATAGGGACGCCCTCACGCCACAGTCGGTAGTCGGGTCCGCCGGCCCCGTAGGTGTCGCGCATCTCCAGGTGCGTCACCGAGTGTCGGGTCCGTGCGAACAGCTCACCCAAGATCTGGATCATGCCCACCCAGCGCCTCCCAAAGAGCCTTGCGCAGCTCACGCGGCACCCGGACGGCCCGCTCGTGAGGGTCGATGTGGCTTTCCCGCTGGATCTCGATGAGTACGTCCGGATCTTCGACGAGAGCACCCACGATCACGAAACTTCCGTCAGTGTCGTCCACATGGACCGAGGGGCAACTGTCGGTCTGGCTGCCGCCCTTGCCATAGAACCGTAGCGCCATGCGGGGCCTCCTGCCTGAGAGCTTGTACGAACTTGCACACATGAGAGCCTGAACGCGGGTGTGGAAGCAGTCAAGAGTCTCAGTAACTACTCGATGCGTGAGGACCAGCTTGAAATTGAGGCAAGGCCCGGCACGTTCCCGGACCGAAGCGGATAGCAAAACGAATGGGATGGCTCATGAAGGGAAAGGCGGCTTTGCCCCGCAGCGGCTTGGGGACTCCTGAATGTCTTCGCGCGCCAGACCGCTAGCGGTCACCTACTGGTGGCGCCGACATATGAGCCCGTCAGGATCAGGAGCAGGCCGATGAGGGCTGCGGGGGTGACTCGCTCGCCGAGGAGGATCATGCTGTAGGCGATCGCGAACCCGGGGTCCAAGTATCCGGCGAGGTTAGCGCGTGCAGCGCCCACCCGATGGATCAGTGCGTAGAACAGGACGAGTGCTCCGGCTGTCGAAACCAGGCTGAGAATCAGCAAGGCCAATGTCGTGGACAGACCGGGAAGATGTATGCCGGTAACGCTAGCTACCGGAGCCAACATGAGCGCGCTGATGGTCATGCTGGCCGTTGCTGCTCCCAGCGGGGGTATCTCCGGGAGAGCTTGCTCCGTCCATATCGATCCTGCGGCGATGAAAGCGGCTGCCGCGATAAGCGCGGCGGCGCCCCATCCGCTCGTGTTGGCGAGGTCGACGTCTTGCAGGAACAGCAGGGCCACGCCCGCGAGTCCGAGCGATACGCCGGCGAACAGGCGCCTCTGAACGGCCCGAGTGATGATGACAGCCATCACCGCAGCCCACACAGGCTGAGTGGCCACCAAGATGCCTGCTAGGCCTGCGGAAACGTACTGCTGGCCAATGGTCAGCAGCATGAGAGGAATGGCCACCTGTAAGAGCGCGGCGACCAGGACTGCCACTGGCCGCACGCGCAGGGTGCTCAGCGCGCCGCTGTGGATCGCGAAAGGGATGAGGACAACGGCCGACAACGCGGTACGGGTGACAACGATTGTTGCGGGGGTGAGGTCACGGAGCGCCACGGTGGTGAGGGGGTAGATGGCACCCCAGATGGCACCGAGCAGAACCAGGTGGACGCCGTCGCGTCGGTTCACAGGCCGAGCTGCTCGTCCAAGGCCCGTACGGCTGCCGTATTCCGATAAGGGCGTAGCTGAGCCCGAAGGTTGCTGATGTATCGCAGGTTGCGGGGTGATCGGGTACGCGCGGCGATGACGTACGCTTCTCCGGTCAGTCGTGCGGCCTCGGGAATCTCCCGAAGCTCCAGATGGGCCGCGGCGCAGGCAGCCAGTACTTCGGCAGAGGCGCGTACCAAGTTCTGGGACCACATGTCTAACGCCCGGTCAATGACGCGTTTCCCATCCACCGCTGCTGTCGGTATGCGTACTCCGAGTGTGAGCAAGGCGTGCCCAGCCATCTTGTAGAGATGACCGCGGTCATGGAAGGCGATGTAGTCCTCGGGCTTGTCCGTGGCACGATCAAGCAGGTCGGCGGCGGCCTCCAGATCAGCTCGGCACGCTCGATCGTTGCCGAGAAAAGCGTGAACCTGCGCCCGGGTCACGGTGAGCCAGGAACACAGGGTGTGGTCCGCCCTGGTCATGGCCAACCGGAGGGCCTCATCCGATAGTTGCAGGGCATGCTGGTACTGGTGGCCCTCGCAGAGAATGCGGCTCATACGTCCGGCTAGATACGCCTGCCGGCTCAGGTCGTCATTCTCCAGGGCGATCTGTGAGGCTTGCCTGGCAAGGGCGAAAGCCTGGTCGTACTGCTCAAGGTCGAGATTCAGCCATGAGGCCAGACCGCCGGAATCGATGGCGAGGGCGGCCATTCGCTCGCGTTCCATCGGGTTACGCGCGTGGCGCACCCAGGTGATCAGCTGGTTGTGGTGGTCCACTACCTGCGTGAACACCGCGTGCGGGCCGAGCAGGTTGTCCAGTCGGCGGTAACTGGTCGTCATCTGGCTGCATGTTTCGTACAGCGCGCTGCTGTAGGGCGGCGGCGACGCTGGGGACAGGTTGTGGATGAAGGCCGCTGCGGCCAGACCGCCCGTCAAAGGGAAGAGGTCGCGTCTTCGCATGAGCATGTCCAGGGAGGCGAGGATGTCCTCCAGTCTGCCTGACGAACCCTCCTGATGTGTTCCTGCTTCGGCCGATGCCACGACCTCCCCTGTGAGGGCACGGCTACCGAGTTCATGGTGACCGCCTCCCGTGCTCTGGTGGGACATATCGGTGAGCGTTGACGATGGGCTAAAAAGCACGACCTCCGAGATCCCGAACACCCGGCACAGCAGGGTCCGGTAGGGGTCGCGCGGCTCGTGCTCGCCCGCTTCGTAGCTTCGGATACGCCGCAGGATCGAATCTCGCCGCGGCAAGTGAGCCCGGATATGGTCTTCGGCCGCTTCGACAAGATGCCGAGCCAGATCGGGTTGGCTCCACATCCGCTTACGTCGCTCAGCACGCAGCCGTTCAGCCCACGTGGGAAGGCGTTCGGCGACCATTTACTCACCTCCGGACTGGTAAGAGTATCCGCCTCTGTCCGCCGATGTCCTCACCTGTCAGCTGTTCACACGCTGCAGGTGATCAGTCAAATAGAAACATGCAACCATCTGGTTCCCTAGCTGGAGCACATCGCAAGTGGTTGAACATCCATGGAGCTGCGGTCTTTTTCGGCTTGTCCGTAATGACCGTTCTGATGCGTTTTTTCGTGAGCTTGCATCCGTTCTTTGCATCGGCGAAGGCCTATACCGTGTCAACGAATGACGCCCGGGCTCTGGGAGTCAATCCCCGGGTTCCTAATGCCGCCCGTATCTATGACTATCTCATCGGTGGCAAGAACCACTTCGCCGCCGATCGCGAGGCGGGTGAGGCTCTGGTCCGGATCGTGCCGGATCTTCGGCAGCGGGCTCGGGAGAATCGGGCCTTCCTTGCCCGCGCTGTACGGCATCTGGCTGAGGCAGGTGTGCACCAGTTTCTCGACATCGGCTCTGGGTTGCCGGCCGCGGACAACGTCCACCAGGTCGCTCAGCGTACTGCTCCCGAGTGCCGAGTTGCGTACGTGGACAGCGACGAGGTGGCCGTCGTCCACGGCAACGCGCTCCTGGCCGGTCCCCCTGACGGCCCGGTCCGGATGGTCCGCGCCGATGTCCGCGACACTGCCGCGCTGCTCGATCACCCCGACATCACCGGACTGTTCAATCGTGAGCATCCCATTGCCGTCACCATGATCGCGATTTTGCACTTCATTCCCGATGACCAGGCGCGCCAGATCATCGACGTCATACGGGCCTGGCTCCCTGAAGGGAGTTACCTGGTAATCAGTCACGCCACCCCTGGCGGGCTGAGTCTGGAGGCCCAGCGCGAGGGGCTGGCGGTCTACGAGCGGGCGAACATGCAGATGACGATGCGCTCTGTGGAGGAGATCGCTCGGCTGTTCGACGGGTTCGATCTGTCACCGGATGGTGTTGTTCCCGTCTGCCAGTGGCGGCCAGAGGGCAACTACCGCGAGGGCCCGCCGGAGGGCGGGCACTTCGTCGGTGGTGTCGCGCGGCTCCATGCCAACGGTGGTTACGGCGTCGGAGTTCGCATGTGATGCCTCCACCGCGCTGATGCCGGTGGGTGGGCGGTTGCGGCTTCCAGTGTCTTCGGGGTGGTTATCTACGGGCTCGTTCAGCCTAGGTTCCGCCTGACCAGGGAAACCTTCGCTCGGCCTTTCCGGCTGTCGAGTGTCTGATCTATCGCGCTTCACAACCACGATGAGGACCGATGTCACTGCATCTGCTGTTCGTCTTAGGGATGGCGATTTTGCTGATCATCAGCGGTGCTCTGCTGGTGCGTCAGTGGCGGTTGACCATCCGTCTCCGCGGCCGAGGTGCCAGGTTGGCTGAGGAGGCGCGTGTCCGGGACGAGGAGGTCTCCCATCTACTCGGGGTCCGGCTCCCGGCGCTGCAGGAGACCCAGGACGTCGTCCAGATTCCTGAGCCGCTGTATCCGCACTCGCTCGCGACGGCCCACGGCCGGAGCCTGGAGTCGGTGGTGGCACTGTTCGGCCAGCAGACCACCGAGGCGCATGCCCAGGCCGGCACCGCGGCGCGTGCCGCGGTCATGGCGTTGATGCGGGCGTTGCAGGGCCTGGCCAGTGAGCAGCAACGGGCCATCTCCGAGATGCAGGACCGCTACGACAACCCCGATCTGCTTCAGGACCTGATGCAGATCGACCACCTCAACGCACAGTTCACCCGCCGGGCCCAGGCGTGCTCGGTGCTGTGCGGTGCGTGGGCGGGACAGCAGCGGCCTGCGACCACGGTGGAGGATGTCGTGCGGGGAGCGACGTCACGGATCCGTGACTACCTTCGCATCCGCCTGCACTCGTCGAACGACACCGCCGCTGTCATCGGACGGGTGGTGGAACCCCTGGTGCTGGCGGCGGCGGAGCTGTTGGACAACGCCGCCCGCCACTCACAGCCGAGCACCTCGGTTGAGGTGCGCATTCAACGGATGCACAACGGCGTCGTCATCGTGATCGACGACGGCGGCGTCGGCATGCATGAAGAGGAGCTGCGACGCGCGGCCCTGCTGCTGGCGGGAACCACGCCGGTGGACATCCTCCGCATGGGCGATCCGCCGAGGTTCGGGTTCTCTGTGGTCGGCGTGCTGGCCAGCCGGTACGGCTTTCGCGTCTCGGTGGACGCGCCGTCCCCCTACGGGGGCGTGCGGGCCGTGGTGCTTGTCCCCAACGCGCTTTTGGCTCCCGCCGCCCCCGCGGATGGTGTTCCGGCCGAGCCGCCGTCCCCGCAGCTCGCATCGGCTGCGCTACCCGCGGGTGTCTTGCCCCGTCGCCGCCGCCAGACCCCCGAAGCGCCCCCACCACATGCGGGATCGGCGCACGAGGCGGCCATGTGGACGCCTGCGCACGAGAGCCCGGCTGCGGCTGCGGCTGCGGCGGCCATCGGAGCCTTCCAGCGCGGGACCCGATCCGGACGCGCCGACGGGTCTGTTCACAGTGACGAAGGGAATCACCAGGCATGACCACGATGAGGCACGATCTGAGCTGGACGCTCGGCGACGTGCTGGCCGTACCGGAGACGCTGCACGCGATCCTGTTCACCGCCGATGGACTTCTGCAGGCCAAGTCGGCAGACGTCGGCACCGATGATGCCGAAAAGCACGCCGCCGCCTTGGCCGGGCTGCAGTCTTTGAGCCGGTCCACCGCCGAGTTCTGTCTGTCTGAGACACCCGGCTGGCGGCAGACCCTGGTCGAGTTCACCGACGGCTATGTCTTCGTGGTCGCCGCCGGCCCGGGCGCGTACCTGGCCCTGTCCGCCACGCACGATGCGGACCTGGAGGTGGTCGCGCACCGGATGCATGAGCTCGTGGGCCGGCTCGGCCGGGAGCTGAGCAGTCCACCTCGGCAGGGCGTCGGCGGCTCATGATCCTGCCCCGACGCGACAGCTCGCTGGTGCGGTCGTATGTGGTGACCGGCGGTCGCGCGCATCCCAGCCGCAACACCCTCGACCACGTGTCGCTCGTGATCGCCGGTCATGACCTGCCTCTGGCTGGTCTGGGCCCGGAAAGCCGCCGCTTGATGGTGCTGTGCCGGGGCGGTGCCCTGTCGGTGGCGGAGGTGGCTGCCCATCTCGGCCTGCCCACCGGCGTCGTCAAGGTTTTGCTGGCCGATCTCCTCGATAGCGGCCACATCACCGCCCGCGCACCCGCCCGGGTGGCCGACCGTCCTTCTTTGGAACTGCTGCAGGAAGTGCTCGATGGACTCCGCGCTCTGGCATGACCACCGCAGGTACCTACGCGGCACGGTCGAGGCCGCGGTCAAGATCCTGATCGTCGGCCCGTTCGCTGTGGGGAAGACCACGATGGTGGGCGCGTTGTCGGAGATACCGCCTCTGCGCACGGAGGAGACCATGACGCAGGCCGGCGCTACCGTCGACATCCTGGGACAGGTCGACGGCAAGGACACGACCACCGTTGCGATGGACTTCGGCCGTCTCACGCTCAACGAGCGGCTGGTGCTCTATTTGTTCGGAGCGCCAGGCCAGAAACGGTTCGGGCAGCTCTGGGATGACCTGGCCCACGGTGCGCTTGGCGCGCTGGTCCTGGTGGACCCTCGCAACCTGCAGATGTCCTTCCCCGTGATGGACAGGGTGGAAGCGCGCGGCCTGCCGTACGCGGTGGCCGTCAACCAGTTCGACGGAGCCCCCTCCTACGGGATGGGTCAGCTACGCGAAGCCCTCGATCTGGCCAGGGAGACCCCGCTTGTCGTGTGCGACGCCCGCGGACGCTCCTCGGCCATGGCCGCAGTGATCACCCTAGTCCAGTACCTCATCGACCTCAGCTCCAAGGAGCACGCGTGACCCCCAACCACGCCCGCCCGGCGCAGGCACCGACCGCTCCGCCGGGCTGCCCGGCGCCCACCGGTGTGCCGCTGTACGGGCCGGACTTCGCCGCCGATCCCGGACGCGTCTATGAGCACCTGCGCCAGTACGGGGCCGCCGCGCCGGTCCAGCTCGCCCCGGGCATCCACGCGACACTGGTGACCAGCTACCACCTGGCCCTGGACGTCCTGCGCAACCCTGAGCTGTTCTCCAAGGACGCCCGCCGATGGAAAGCCCTCGCCGCGGGAGAGGTCCCCGCCGATCATCCACTGCTGCCGATGATGGCCTACCGGCCGAACGCGTTGTTCAGCGACGGCTACGCCCACGCCCGCCTGCGGCAGGCCATCACCGACAGTCTCGCCCGCCTGAACCCCCACGAGCTGCGCGGCGACATCCAGCGGCACGCCCACCGGCTCATCGACCGATTCGCCCCCACCGGCGAGGCGGATCTGATCGCCCAGTACGCCCAGGGCCTGCCGATCCTCGTCTTCAGCCAGATGTTCGGCCTGGCCGACGATGCCGGTGACACGCTCATCCACGCGCTCGCCGCCCTGTTCGAGGGCGGAGACGGCGCCGCCGAAGGCTACGCCACCTACTCCCGGTACCTGCAAGACCTGGTCACCCTCAAACGCCGCCAGCCGGGCGCCGATGTGACCTCCTGGCTGATGGCGCACCCCGCCCGGCTGGACGACGCCGAAGTCCTCAACCAATGCGTGCTGCTCATCGGCGCGGGCACCGAGCCGGTTCAAAACCTGATCGGTAACGCGCTGCGGCTGCTTCTGTCCGATGAACGGTTCGGCGGCGGCCTGTCCGACGGGAGCACGCCCATCGATGACGCGCTGGAGGAGGTGCTGTGGAAGGACCCTCCGATGGCGAACTACGCCGTTCACTACCCGCTGTACGACGTCGACCTGGCCGGAGTCCGTTTGCCTGCCGGTGAGCCCGTGGTCATCAGTCTGGCTGCGGCCAACACCGATCCGCATGGGGATCCTTCCCTGCACAGATCGGGTAACCGTGCGCACCTGGCTTTCTCCGCCGGACCTCACGCCTGCCCAGCCCGAGACCCCGCCCGGCTGATCGCAGCAGTCGCCATCGAACGACTGCTGGACCGCCTGTCCGATCTGGAGCTGGCCGTCCCCGCCGACCGGCTCAACTGGCGGCCCGGCCCGTTCCAACGGGCCCTGACCGCCCTGCCCGTACGGTTCACCCCCACCCGAGTCGACTCGCCCTCCGGAGGTAACGCATGGACAGCGCCCGCTCCCTCTACCGTCTGGACATCACCGGCAGCGACATCCACGCCGAAGCCTCCCTCCTTCGCGCCGCCGGTCCAGCGGCCCTGGTGGAGCTCCCTCACGGCGTGGTTGCGTGGGCGGTAACCGATCCCGCACTGCTTGAACGGCTCCTCGCCGACTCGCGCGTGTCCAAGGACCCACGCCAGCACTGGCCGCCATTCATCAACGGGGACATCCCGCAGACCTGGCCGCTGTACCTGTGGGTGGCGGTACGCAACATGTTCACCGCATACGGCCCCGATCACCGCCGGCTGCGCAGGCTGATCTCCACCGCGTTCACCCCGCGCCGCGTTCAGCAGATGCGCCCCCACATCGAAACGATCACGCGCGATCTCCTCGGCGAACTGGCCGCCACCCCACCGGGCACCGTCAGCGACCTGCGCGAGATGTTCACCTACCCACTGCCCATGCGGGTGATTAGCGACCTGTTCGGGCTACCCGAAAGCATGCGAGCCGAGTTCCGCCACCTCGTCGCCAGCGTGTTCCGGACCGAGGTGGACGCCGAAGAGGTGCTGGCCACCCAACGGGACATCCACGCCCTCTTGACCGGCCTCATCGCGCTCAAGCGGGACACGCCCGGCGACGACATGACCAGCGACCTCATCGCCGCCCGGGACGAGGAGGACGGCACCCGCCTTAGCGAGCAAGAGCTGGTCGACACGCTCCTGCTGATGATCTCCGCCGGGCACGAGACCACCGTCAACCTCCTCGGCAACACCGTCGTCGCCCTGCTCACCCATCCCGATCAGCTCGACCTCGTCCGCTCCGGCCGCGCGTCCTGGGACGACGTGATCGATGAGACGCTGCGCTGGCAGGCCCCCGTCGCCAACCTGCCGCTGCGCTACGCCGTCAACGACATCGCCGTCGACGGCGACGGGATCCTGATCAGGAAAGGAGAAGCGATCCTCGCCGCATACGCCGCCGCCGGACGCGACCCCGGACGGCACGGCACCACGGCCGACCGCTTCGACATCACCCGCCCAACCCGGCGCGACCATCTATCCTTCGGCCACGGCGTCCACTACTGCGTCGGAGCCCCATTGGCGCGGCTGGAGACCGAGGTGGCACTGCCCGCCCTCTTCGAGCGTTTCCCCGACCTCGCCCTCGCCGTTCCCCTTGACGAACTGGCCCCCATTCCCTCATTCCTCAGCAACGGCTACCAAGAACTACCGATCATCGCCCGGCCCAATAGAGGTTCGAATGGTCAGCACAATGGCTGACCGCGAAACCAGCACCTCCGGCCGCCGGCTCGCCGCACCACCCCAGCTCCGTCCACATGACCCCTGCCAGCTGATGGAGGTACGGCAGCGGCTGCTGGAAGAGAGGGCTCTGCCTGCGCAACCTGACCCTGACCTGCGCTCTTCAGTCCGGCTGGAGGCCAAACAATGAGCGGTGACACCGCCGCACGGGCTGTCCCCATGTCCCTCGCACCGGCCGGGGAGGAGAATCCGGCGCTGAAATCGGCCTCTCGGCTGCAGGCCGAGCTGGGCTGCGCCGGGATCCCGGCAACGATCAGTTCCGGGTTCGAACTGGCGCTGGTATTAGCCGACCAAGTGAACGTGTGGGTGGAGCCCGGCCTGGACGGGTGGCTCTTCCGCTGGTGGACCGGCCGGGTCTCAGACCAGGGCCTATGGCAGTACACCTCCTGCCCTGCCTCGGCAGTGGAGACCGCCGTGCGCCGGGTCGGGACTCGCGTCCGCCAGATGCGTCAAGCAGACCGGGCCGTGCCGCTCGGCGAGCTGGACCGCTCGCGGACGGCGGCAGAGTGCGGATGCGGCCCGGAAAGTGCCAAGTCGGTCCTGGGATCGGACGCGGACGGTTCCTTCAGCAGTGAAAGGCGCGCATCATGAGCGTGCCGGGTCCACTCGGAGCGGGCGTGTGCGACGGCCTGGAGGTGCAGTACCAGCCGCGCGGACCCCTGGTATACGTGCGTGATCCAATCGACGCCTCCCACGGGTACCTCCGAGTGAGTCTGGCACGGTGGTCGCGTTTCGTGGGTGTGATCAAGGCCGGTCAGTTCGTCCCCCAGCGCGAGGGCGACGTGATCACGGTCACGATCGGGGACCTGTGGAACGCCGGGCTCGTCACTGCCTCCCCCTTCCTGGTGACCAGCACGCACACCTGGAGGATCTTCTGCAAGGCGGTCAGAGCAGGCGCGTTCGACGTGATCGGCACCGCACCCGCGGCCGGACAGGGTGAGCTACCGCCAGCGGGCCGTCCCGGGAGCGGGTGACCGGTCCCATGTGAGCTGCGCGGCGGTGCGGTGAAGGGTCGCCTCCTACCGGGGCGGGCCGGCGGGCGTCGACCCTGCTCGTCCCGCATCGCCGCGCGTACGACCAAGGGGTCGCGACCACGCCCCGTGTCTTCTGCTCTCCCCGCCTCCAGCAAGGCCGAAGCGTTCTCACATGGTGAAACCGAGTAACTGAAGGCCGTCGGCCGGGTGGCTGCGGTAGTGGTCCGAGTAGCGGCCCCGGCGGTGGCCCAGGCCGATCGCAATCAAGGTCAGGCCCAGCAGGCTCGCCTGGTAGGTCCGAATCCCCGGTGACGGCTTGGCACCTGCCAGCGGCAGCACCAGTGAGTGGTCAGCGGCACGAGTGATCGCACTGTCGGGGGTGGCGGTGATTGCTAAGTTCAACGCTCCATGCTCGCGGACCCGCTCCAGTGCCTGCAGGACCCGTTCGGTACGGCCAGAGGCCGACGTGGCGATCACGAACGTTCCTGCAGGCAATACATGAGGCTCGTCCCAGACCGCGCCGTACCGAAGAAGCCGCAGCGCGCTCAACGGCTCGCAGGGGACATTGGCCAACGACTCGAAGGCCAGCTCCGAGGCGAGTGAGGCGTGGAAGGAGTCTCCATCTCCGGTTAGGTAGATGCGGGATACCGTCGCCCAACGGGGGTCGTCCAGCAGCATCTCCACATGCTCGGCGGCGGGGCTGATCAGGGTGCTGAGGTCTGCGGCCAGGGCGTCGCCTTGAGCGAGCATCTCCTCCAGCGTGTAGGGATGATGCACGTGATCCGCCTTCCGTCTCGTCAATCGCGGGGAGCCGATGGCAGCGGCGCCTTCACGGCTGCAGCCCGCGCACGATCTCTACGTACGCTTTGACCTTCTCGACATCGATGAGCCCGCCCCAGCCGCCGCGCTCCAGGCAGGTTCCGACGAAGGCGCCGTCCGCCGCGCTCAGGAGCCGAGCAGCGTTGTCATGGTTGGTGTGGCCGGCCAGGATGATCGGTAAATCCGGCGTCGCGGCGCGGACCGCGGCGATCATCTCCAGCACGGTCGCCTCGTCCTCATGACACAGGGAAACGGCGTCGGCACCGACCTGCCTGGCCGCCTTCGCCACCTGCGCGACGGTCTTGCCACCGCCGAACCAGGTGTAGTGCATCGACTCCACTTCAGCGATGATTTCGACGTCCCAGGCGTCGATCTTCTTTCGGTACTCCATCACCGCCAGGGGGTCGGGCTCGACCATGCCGTGCGTGGTTAGCGTCGCGCCCACCAAGGCGCCCACGCGTACGAAGGCGCCGCCGGCGACCTTCGCCACCGCTAGCGACGTCTGCACCGCGTTGCGCATGAGTTGCACCCCGACACGGAATCCGGGACGGGTGGCCTGCGTGACGGCGCGAGTGATCAAGCTCATCGCTGCGACCCGGGCCGGATCGGTCTGCTCGCCGGTGCTGTAGACCCGGTCCACTGTCTGGATCAGACATCCGTCCGCGCCGCCCTCGTCTAGGGCGCGAGCCGAAGCGACAGCGTCGTCGAGGATCTGCTCGAAGCTGTCCTCGCGATGAAACGGGGTCCCCGGCAGAGGTCGTAAGTGGATCATCCCAAGGATGGTTTTGTGTCGGCTGGGTGCCTTGAGGCTGTGCACGCCACCTCCGATTGATCAGTCGCTGCCGTGATGTGTGTCGTGCTTGCCCTGTCAAGATCAATTAGTCCAACCGTGTCACCTTCTCGGCAGATCGAACAGAGATGGGAAGGTGACAACATCACATACGCTTGCGGCGAATTGGATGACCTTCGTTACCGTGGTTACGGTGATGGCTACCATCCCCCATCGGGACGCCGGGCGAGGGCAAGGCCGTCTGGCTCGCTATGGGCCTGCCCGCGAGGTCACCGATCGTCGAGCAGCCATGTCCTCGCCCGACAGCTGCGCAGGCCGCCTTCGCGCTTCGCGACCAACTTGTGCGACGCCCCCCCGGGTGACCCGATGCGACGGTCACCGCGAATCAGTGCTGTCGGTGCGGCGGGATCCGACCGTGTGGTGTTGGAACGAAACCTTCCTGGAATATCGACGGCGTTGTCACTCGAAAGTCTTTCGCCGACCTCTGCGATATAGTCGAGTAAATCGTGCAGCGCACGAAGGGCTGGCTCTCAAGGACGCGATAGGCGTCGTCCCCGAGTGCTCCTGATCGAAGATTCTCTGGATTCCTTCGGTCTTCGATCAAGACTGGACTCATTATCGATGATGCCACAGCGAGAATCCGGGGATTGGTAGAACGGCCGGTCGCATGGCCAATGCTCGGCCAGTGGTTCGCCACTTATGACTGGCCATGATCGTAGCAATATCGCTGCTGGTCAGCGGCTTGCGCTGCGGCCTCCCGCTGGCCCGACTCTATAGGGAACCTCCCTGATCGAAGGGCCGCGAGAGAGGCGTGCTCGCGATTTTCCATGGCTCCAAATTATTGAATTTCATTCGGTGTTACTTCTCTGGCTTATTTCGTTTCCTAGCCCGCCGGCTTGAAGGTGAGCCACTGTCCATTTTGCCTCTTTTGTTTGGCTCTTGCTCACGCCTCTTGATCCTTTCTCTATGGCTCATCCTCGCCTCTTGGCCAGGGAAAACATCGTAAAGACGTGCGGGATGTTGTTGTGTCGGTCTCTGTTCTGCGGTTCAATTGAATTGCGAAAGAGAAACGGTGCCGCTCATTCGCGGCCCTGAAGATCGGAGATCGAAAGATGTCGAATGGAGCTCCCGGTAAGTGCGTCCCTTCGAACGTTCCGGGCGAGAAGCTCACGCCGGAAGACATGGCGCGAGTGACGCCGAACGATTGGGCGGAGATTCAGAGGCTCGCACGCGGCTACTGCCGGACGGTCGACGCCACGAGGTCACGGAAGCGCATGGACGGAAGCGCGACTATCGTCAAGGAAGGGCACGCTCCGTACGGCACGGATGACGTGTCAGACGACGTCACGCAAGACGCCGTTCTTCTGTTCGCGCAGCGTCTGCGGGACATCATCGCGTCGTGTGAGAGGGCACCCGAAAGCACAAGCGACACGCCCGCATGGACCTACGTTCGGTGTGACGGTGGCGAGATGACCATTACGCGGACCACGTTGCAGCGGTGGGCGGTCAGGGATGCCGCCGCGCGTAACGGCTACCGGATCGATGTTCCGGCGGATCAGATCGACGCCACACCCGGGGCTCAGCTCATGCGCGGCGTTCCGCGCGCGGAGACGGTCACGGGGGCTGCTGTGGCGTTCTGCGTCGCACAGAACAGCGCGGTCATCTTCCGTCAGGCGTTCGGCGACGGTCGCGACTTTCCGATCATTTCCGACGCCATGGAAACGGCGTCTCAGGCTGATGATCTGGGGCGCGCGGGGATCCTGAGCGCCATTGCTCAGGCGCGCTACGGCGGCACGTACGGCTCACGCCGGAACGTGATCCGCGTGCGTGACGCCGGTCGGGCGGAGTGGCGGGAACTGTCGGAGCGCCTTGACGACGTCAGGAGCACGATGGCTCACGTCGGAACCCCACACACGGAAGACTGACGAAAGCTTGCGAAAGGGCCCTAGAGAGCGTTCTAGGGCCCTTTCTCATGCCTGCGAGAATGCGCCATCACTCCACCTGAGACGAAAAAGAATCTTGATAGGGGCGGACGCTTGGACCGCTACGATCCCCGTATTTAAGTGAGAGAGGAATCCGCCGGTGCGCGTCTGACGCGTCCGGCGCGATGCCCGCTCTCACATGCCGTTCAGAAGCGCTAGTTGCTGCGCTTCAGGAACGGCTACGGTGGCCGGAGCGGCGACCGTCGGCGCGACACGGAAACGCTGAAAAGCGTTGCCACCTGCGGACGGTTGAGCGGTTCCGGTCACCGTATTTAAGTGAGAGCGAAAATCGCCGGTACGCGTGTCACGCGTTCGGCGAGATACCCGCTCTGACGTGCTGTTCTGCGGCGCATGTTGCTGCATCGCGGAACGGCTAGAGGACTGGAACGGCCGACTGTCCGAATGTCGCGCGATGACGTTGAAAAATGTTGCCGCGTGCGGACGGTCGAGTCGTTCAGGTCACCGTATTTAAGTGAGAGCGGAATCCGCCGGTACGCGTCTCGCGCGTTCCGCGTGATATCCGCTCTCACACGCTGTTCTACGATGTGAATTATCACACCACAGAATGGCGACCGGTGGCCGGAACGGCTAAAACCGTCGGTGCAGCGCGCGCGGCAATGCTGCGGAAATTGTTGCCGCGTGCGGACGGTCGGGTCGTTCCGGCCACCGTATTTAAGTGAGAGCGATTCGCGCCGGTGAGAGCGTCGGTTGAACCACGCTCCGCCGGACACGCGGAACGCCGCTGTCCTGATTCCCGCACATCCGTACGGACGCAGGTCGCCCGAACGGGCACCCGTACGAACGAGGGGGCGATCCTGTGGAGGTGAATGCTGCCGGCCCGCCCGGCTGGACTGTGGGGGACCTGACGGTCTCCAGCGGTGGCCGGGTGATGCGGGTGATCGCGTTGGGTGAGGTTCGCCCGGATGCCGCGACTCTGGTGTGCGCCGCCGATCCCGGCGGCGCACGTGAGTACGTGGTGACGCTGGCGCTCACACCGATGCCCACGGGCGCCGAAGTGATCACCTGTCTCGGCTGCCTGGCCAGCACCCATCTGTGGATCGACGCCACGCACACCAACCGGACCTCCGGGGCGAGCGTGCGGCTGATCCGCTGCTCACGGTGCTTCGTCTCGGCCCTGGATTTCCGGGACTGCGAGATCCACGCGGTCAGCTCGACCGTACGACCGCATCATCTGGCCCGCCGTCGCCGCTGGTGACGGACGCCGTTCCATTCCATCTTTCTGAGTCTGTTTGGAGTCGCCATGGCGATGACGCATGCCCCGACGCATGCCCTGACCCTGCCGCCGGGGTGGATCATCAGCTTCCGGCTGGTGCCCGCGTGGCAGATCGATGCCGATCACCTGCTGGAGCTGGAGGTCGCGGGGCGGACCGATGAGGGCCGGATCCGCTGGCGGTACCGGCTGTCGCGGCGCCGCCGTACGATCTTCGCCGCTTCCGATATCTGCTCGGGGGTCGGCGCGGTTCTCACGCCCGGTGAGCTGATTAACGCCGCACGGACGGTCCTGCGCTTCCTGACCGTGCAACCGGGTGACACCGACGCCGACTATTTCGACTCCTACACGGCGGCTCAGCGGGAGTGGAGCGAACAGCACGCCGAGGATCTGTCGATCTACGCCATGGATGACTGGTGCGGCTACTGCGGGGGCGACCACGCCTCGCCCGGGTGTCCGTCCCGTGACGCGGCTTGATAGCGGCTCCGCGCCCTGACCCACTTTTGAGAAGGAGGTGATCACCATGGGGCGCTGGTTCGGTCTGTGGTACGGCGGCAGCGGGTACGGCCCGCCGGAACTAGGTGATCTGGAGGAGTTCTCCTCTCTTGCCGAGGCCCGGAGCAAGCTACTCGACCGCTACCGGCACGGCTATTGGCGGCGTTCGCGGTTCGCGTTCACCGACCGTGAAGCCGCCGAGGTGCTCACCCCGTGCGTGGGGGAGGACTGCGAGATCACCATGTACGGCTCTCGCGACGGGCTGGACCACCCCGATCGGCGGATCTTCCTGGGACCGCGCGGCGGCGTCCGCATCGAGCACTGCTGACCCGTACTTCCTTTACAGCTTTTCGTTCTGTTCTTGGTCGTTCGCCCCCGGCCATTGGCCGCCGGGGGCTTTCTCATGTCTGGAGGACATCCATGATCGCTCGCCTGGATCACACCGTGCGGCTGAGCCGACCGGCGGACTTCATCGCGATCGTGCCCTACATGCTGGGATTCCATCCCGAGCGCAGCATCGTCGCCATGGCCTTCGAACCCGGCCACGACCCAGACTCTGGGGCGCGGGGGTTGCGCGTCAGCGTGCGGGTCGACCTGCCGGAGGATTCAGAAGACAGCCCGGAGATGGCCCGGCACTTCGCCGAGTTGCTCACCCGCCACGACATCGGGCGGGTGCTGCTGATCGGGTACGGGCCCGGATGGCACGTCACCCCGGCAATGGACGCCATATGCGGCAAACTCTCCGACGCGGACATTGAGGTGATCGACGCCCTACGGGTCGAGGACGGGCGTTACTGGTCGTACTACTGCCGTGATCCCGAATGCTGCCCCCCGGACGGCACGGCCTACGACGCCACCGGCAACCCGGCCGCCGCTGCGGCGGTGTTCGCCGGGTACGTCGCCCGGCCCGACCGCGCGGCGCTGGTGGCCACGCTCGCCCCGGTGGGCGGGCAGGACCGCGAGCAGGTGACAGCTGCCACGCGTGCCGTGTGCACGCAAGTCCGCAGCACGCTCGCCCGTGACGGGGGCCAGGGCTGGTATCAGGAGGGTCTCACGCAGGTCGGCGCCGCACTCGACAAGGTCAAAGCTGGGCAGGACCTACCCCCGGACATGGTCGCGTGGCTGGGCGTACTGCTGACCTCGATCATCGTCCGGGACGGAGCGATGACCTTCATCGGCCGATACGACAACGACACGCACATCAGGCTGTGGACCGAACTGACCTGCCGGGTGGAACCGGAGTTCGCCGCCGCCCCGGCCGCGTTGCTGGCGTTCGTCGCTCTGCGTACCGGTGACGGGCCGCTGGCGCGCGTCGCGGTCGAGCGCTCCCTGTCCGCCGACTCCGAATACCGGCTCGCAGAGCTGGTCCAGTGCGCCCTTAATCATGGTCTGCCACCGGAGGTGACCTCCGGGATCGACCACGCCGGGATGGCTGAGGAGATCAGCGCCCAGGCAGCGCAGTACCCGGCGGGAACGCGGCCGGTGCTGCCGGAGGGGTGGTGACCGAGGGGATGACGACGGGGTACGCGTCTACCCGGTCGACGGTTTTGGTCGGCCTCGATGCCCGCGTTGTGGGCATCGAGGCCGACGCCGTACCCGGTGAGGCAGAACTGCATCTGGTCGGCCTGCCCGAACTGTCGGTCTGGCCCGCCCGTGCGCGGATCCGCTCGGCGATCTTCAACAGCGGTACGGCCTGGCCGGACGCCAAGGTCACCGTCAGCGTGAGCCCGGCGATTCCGCCGGTCTACGACGCAGCGGCCGATCTCGCGCTGGCCGTGGCCACGCTGGCTGCCTCCGGCGTGGTCCCGCCTGAACGGATCGCCGGACGGGTGTTCCTTGGAGAACTGGCGCTGGACGGCGGGATCTGCCCCATCAGGGGCGTCCTGCCCGCCGTCCGCGCCGCCGTGACGTCAGGAATCAGAACGGTGGTCGTGCCCGCCGGCTGCGCGCCGGAAGCGGCGCAGGTACCCGGGGCGGTGGTGATCCCGGTGACCAGGCTGGGCGAGGTGATCGACCGGCTGCGGAGCGGGACGCTGGATGCCTACCGCTACCGGCCGCCCGAACCTTCGGCGACCCCAGGGCGATCACTGGGGGTGGATCTGGCCGATGTTCCCGGCAACGAAGCCGCCCGCCGCGCGCTGGAGGTGTGCGCGGCGGGCGGGCACCACCTGTTCCTGACGGGGGACGGCCCGGCCACGATGCTCGCCGAACGCCTGCCGGGCATCCTGCCCCCGCTGGGGGTGGAGGCCGCGCGGGAGGTCGCCGAGATCTACTCCCTGGCCGGACAACCCGACAGAGCACCGGGGGCCCTTCCACCGTTGTGCGCTCCGCATCACACGTCCACACCTGCGGCGATCTTCGGCAGCGTGGCCGCCAACCGCCCGGGCGCGGTCTCGCTCGCCCACCGCGGCGTGCTGCACCTGGCCGACGCGCCCGAGTTCGGCCGCCCGACCCTGGACGGGCTGAGCCAGCCGATGGACACCGGACAGGTACGCGTCACCGGGCTCGGCCGCACGGTCCGGTATCCGGCGCGGTTCACGCTCGTGCTCGACGCCCGCCGGTGTCCCTGCCCGGAAGGGCAGGCGTGTGCGTGCAGGCCGGTGGACAGACGCCGCTACCTGCACCGTCTGGCCTTGCTCCTGCCACGCATCGCCGTACGTGCCCCCGTCACATGGGAGAACAGCGGCGGGGGAGTCAGCGAGTCGAGCGCGGCGGTAGCCACGCGGGTGGTCGCGGCCCGGATACGGGCGGCCCACCGGCTGGCCGAGACGCCCTGGCGGACCAACGCCGAGGTCCCCGCGCTGGAGCTGCGGACCAGCTTCGCCGCCGAGCCGGAGGCCGTCGAACTGCTCCGCTCCGCCGTGAACACGGGGCTGCTGACGGTGGAGGGGTTTCCCCGGCTGCTGCGAGTGGCCTGGACGCTGGCAGACCTGCGCGGAGCCGAGCGCCCTGGAGTCGATGATGCGGCGGGCGCCCTGGAGCTGCGGAAGGGGGCTGACGGTGAAGGCCGGTGACCGCGTCCTGGTCCGGCCCTCCTTCCACATCCCGGTACGGCCATGGTGGTCAGAGCCGTACGGTTGGGTCGGCCGCGCGGCGAGGTGCCTGCTGATCAGGTCCTTTTCCGCGCGGCCTCCCGCCGAACCGGACGTGATGGTTTCCCGATCATCCGGCTCTCCAGTGACTACTGCGTGAGCGGTGTGGTTGGCCGTCCCGTGTGGATGTTGTCATGGCAGGGGCCGCAGACCACGAGGGTTTTACGACGCCGCTTGGCCATAATGATCGTCCAGTGGGGTTGAGGCTGTCCGGGTGTGACGAGGTCGGCGAGCTTGCGCACGTGGTGGACTTGGACCTTGTCCGTGCGCTCGCAGATCTCGCATCTGTCCGTAAGGAGCCGTGTGATCAGTTCCTTGCGGGGGTGGATCACCCGGTCTGGTTGGTGGTCGTTGATGACCGCCGTTTTCTGCCGCTTGAGGGGAATGCCTCCGAACCGTGCGACCAGTGGTTTCCTGCCGTCGCGTTCGATCCGGGCTTCGAAGCAGGTCCGTAACCCGTGCGGAGTCTCGATCTTGGCTTTGTGCTTGGCCGCCATCTTCGACACCGTCGAGCGGTGCTTGTTCGCCAGGGTCTTGAGCATGGAGGTTTCCATGACCCAGCGCAGCCGGTTGAGCCGGTAGACGTCTCCGGCCAGCAGGTAGTACTGGACGAGGCCCCGGTAGACGATCCCGAACGTGGCGACGATGGTGTAGTCGTCGCTGTTGATCAGAGCCGTTTGCCGTGCGGGTTTGCCGCGGGCAAGGTAGGGGGCGCACTTGGCCTTGATCACATCCAGCGGGACACGCAGCCCGATCTTCCCGTTGGCCGCGCGACGGCCGTAGGTGATGTGGCTGTTGCCGTGCTGGGTGTAGATCTCGTAACCGAGGAACCGTGCCGCGCTGGTCCGCGCGTGGGTGATCAGCGTCTTGTCGGCGGACAGTTCCAGCTTGAGATTCTCGCGCAGGAACGCCGCCAGACGCTGTTTGATCTCCTCGGCTTCGGCCTTCGGTCCGGTGAACCCGAGTAGATGATCGTCCGCGTAGCGGATATAGCGCAGCCGCCGGTAACCCGGATCATCCGGGTCGAGGCTGGGCAGGCTGCGCATTCGCCGCCGCAGCGTCCGGGCTTGGTCCCGGTTGCCGTGCCGGCGGGCTTTCCTCAGCAGGTCGGCCATCTTCTCATAGGCCGGATTGGGTCTCCGGCGTCTGCCTCGGGTGTATTCCGGGATCAGAACCTTCTCGACGAAGACGTCCAGCTTGTGCAGATAGACGGAGGACAGCAGGGGCGAGACCACTCCACCCTGCGGCGCGCCGCTGAGCGTGGCCTGCCACCTCCAATCCTCCAGGTATCCGGCCGTGAGCATGTTGCGCACCAGCCGAAGGAACCGCCCATCGTGGATCTTCTCCGCCAGTGTGTCAATCATGACCTGATGGTCAAGTGACCCAAAGCAGTCGGAGATGTCTCCTTCGATGAACCACGTGGTCCCGGTCCAGGTGGTGGCCACCTCGCGCAGCGCGGTGTGGCATCCCTTTCCGGGGCGGAATCCGTGGGAGCGGCCGGAGAACCGGACGTCGTAGTACGCCTCCAACAGCAGGCGTACCACTTCACCGACCAGCTTGTCCGACCAGGTCGGCAGGCCAAGCGGGCGGGTTTTCCCGTTCTTCTTCGGGATGTGTACCCGCCGCACGGGGGCGAATCGGTAGCGCTCGTGGCGCAGCGCATCGATGATGCGTTCGATCTTCCCCATCGACATGCCGTCCGCGGTCTCCTTCGTGGCCCCGGGCGTCATCGCGCCGTGGTTGGCGTAGATCTGCCCGTAGGCCAGTAGATACAGCTGCGGGTTGAACATCTGCCGATACAGCTGATTCAGCGGCAGGCCGCGCCTGCCACGCTCACGCAGGACACCCAGCACCGTTTCGGCGCTCTGCATTACGCATACCTCCCGGCATCATGTGGTGTCCGATCACCTGGCCCCCTTCGCCCTGCGGGCGGCTTTCCCGCCCTCCCCGGCCGGTCGTTACCCCGGCGACTACTATGGGGCCTCCGTCGCCGTAGAGCTCGCGCTCCGTAGGCGATCCCGCGTTCGTCCTTGTTGTACGTGGCAGCGTGACGTAGGCGTCCCACTCATCTCCTTCGATGCCCTCGCTGGGCATCGCCCCGCGCTCCGAAGGTTGCATCTGCGGAGACTCGAACGCAGACGCAGAGCGCGGCACCGGTTACAGATGTCTTTCCGGCGGATGAGAAACTTGCATCTTCTGGAGATTGGGCTTCAGGCAATCCAGCTTTCGCCATATCACGCGGGCCCCCCAGCGCGCCGTTTCTGACATCTGAACCCGGCCGCTGGTTTCCTGACATGCTGCTGTTCCCTTCACCTTTCGGCTCCAGGTAAGTCATCGGGCCCAAGGACCTCCCTTCGAGTCCCTCCCGGCTGCACCGGGGATACAACAAGGCGCCTCGCGGCGCACCGTCTCCGTTCTATTACCCGGGGACGGTCCGCGAGGTCGACGAGCAGGGCGGACGCGCCCGCGTGGAACTGGACGAATCGCTCTACCCGGCTCCCTGGGAAAGTCGGATCCAGATTTTCCACCTCAGCGATATCCACAGCCACGCGTGTGGCTGCCCGGAATGCTCCAAACCTGGCCGGGACATCTACCGATTCCGCGCCGACCAAGAACGGAACCTCAACGAAGAGCAGCCATAAAGCCAGCTGATTCCGACAACGATTCGGTGGGTGCTCACCGCATCGCAGCACCCACCGAACCCGACGTCACGCATGCCGTCGCTCGGGCTGTCCATGCTGCTCACGAACACGTACGGTCTCGTGGGCGCGGACGTTCGGGCCTCCCGTTCACCCGTATTTAAATGTGAGTAACAAACGGCAGTAGACGGCATGACGGCGGCCTGCCCGTAATTCATGGCGCCTTTTCTCCGGTCAATCATCGCGGCGCAGCCAACAGTGGAGGGCGTGGTAACCACGGGCGAGACCGGCCCGATTTTGAACTGATCAATCAACCCAATATGAAAGGAGATCTGCCTATGAATGAATGGGAGGTCGACGAGCTGGTGTTCGAAATCGCCGAGCACCTGGAAGACTTCACGGCGCTGGTACGGCCCGGCCATCCGGCCTACCTGATGGGACCGGCCGGCGTCCGGCTTGTCGTGCATCCGATCTGGAACCAGCAGGGGCGGATCAGGGTGCTCGGCATCTACCCCGACGGAAGCCGGGGCATGCTCCTCAACCTGCGACGGCACGAGATCACCGTGACGGCCGCCCGCGGGGCCAAGTTCATTGCGAAGCGGATCGAGCGCCGCCTGTTGCCTGACTACCGGCGAGATCTGGTCGCCTGCTGTGAGCGGCTGGCCTCGCGGTCGGCCGAGAACGGCACCCGAGGCGAGTTCGCCGAGACCCTGATGGCTTTGCTGCCGGACGCGACGCTCACCGAGAAGGACCGCGAGATCGTTATCCGTTGGCGGCTGGGCGACACCGTCGGCACGTTCACTGTGCACGGCGACACCACCACCAGCACGATCGAGATCCGCAACGCCGACCGCGAGCTGACCGAACGCATGGCCTACGCCGTACAGCACCGCGCCACCTGACCGGCACCCGAACACCGGCAGCGGCACCCGAAGCCCTGCGAGGGCTGCGGGGGGCCGGAACGGGTCCGGCCACTGTCCCGCCGAGCAATACCCGCTGACGTAACGACACCGACGGCACCGGCCTACGGCCGGTGCCTTTCCCATTTCCACCGAATCGGAGGAGGACCATGTCCAAGGAAACTCTGGAGTGGCTGAACGCCAATACGCTGATCGGCTTCACCGTCCTGTTGACTGAACTACGGGGGTGATTTCTGCAGTTCAGGGCACGGATGCTGGCCGCGGTGGCTAGGTTGCCTGCCCGTGAGTGATGAGGACTTCGTGCCACGGGACTTGGCCCGGTTAGCGGTCCCGCGGGTGGGGTCGTTGCAGGCGACCGAGGACCCGTTCGAGCCGTATCGGCTGCTCGACCCCGACGGGTCGGTCGTCGTCCCGGTTTCGGCCTACCTGGGCGAGGTGCAGGCCTGCGGGCGGTCGGTCGCTACCCAGCGGTCCTATGGGATGGACTTGCTGCGCTGGTTCCGCTTCTTATGGGCCGTCGGGGTGCCGTGGGATCAAGCGACGCGGGTCGAGGCTCGGGACTTCTCCCGCTGGATCCAGATCAGCGACAAGCCGCGCCGATCTCCGTCCCGCAGCGGGACGGCGAGTGCGGGTGCGCCGAATTCGGTGACGGGCAAGCCGTCGCCGGGAGCGAAGTACGCGACGTCGACCCAGGCGCACAGCGAGACGGTTCTGCGGGCCTTCTACGACTTCCACCTGGAGACCGGAGACGGGCCGATGGTCAATCCGTTCCCGCTGTCACGGGAGCGACGGGGCGGCCGAGGGAATGCGCACCACAACCCGATGGAGCCGTTCCGGCACGAGCGGACGGGCCGGTATCGGCCGAAGGCGGCCGAGCGGGTTCCGCGGTGCATCCCGGATGAGAAGTTCGACCAACTGTTCGCGCAGCTTGCGTCGCACCGTGACCGGGCGCTGGTGGCGTTGTGGATCTCGACCGGTGCTCGGGCGGCGGAGTTGCTGGGAGCTACGTGCCGGGACGCCGACCCGGGGCAACAGCTGATCACGGTCATTCGCAAGGGCAGCCGGCGTATGCAGCAGGTGCCCGCGTCGCCGGACGCGTTCGTGTGGCTGCGGCTGTATCAGGCGCAGATGCATGGCCTGGTGCCCGCCGGCGGTGACGATCCGCTGTGGTGGACGCTGCGGCGGCCGTTTCGCCGGCTGTCTTACCACGCGGCCCGGGCGATGTTCGTGCGGGCCAACGCCGTGCTCGGGTCGAACTGGACGATTCACGATCTGCGGCATTCGGCGGCCTATCGGATGGCGCGTGATCCGCGCATGCCGTTGACCGACGTGCAGTGGGTGCTGGGGCACGCGTTGTTGTCTACCACGCAGCGGTATCTCACTCCGCTGCCCGCCGATGTGATCGAAAACGTGCTGGCTTTCCATGAGCGCCGCCAGCGCCGTGAGCAGCCGCCCAAGCCCGCTGCCGGATACCGCCCGGAAAGCCTGCAGATCCTGTTCGGAGAGGACCGGTCATGACAGCGAAAATCGGGCGCGCATGGCCGGTAGTACGGAGCGGTGGGCATGGCGACGACGGTGAGCATGCCGCGGAATCCGCCGCGCCGGATGGTGGTGCCGCCGAGGGGATTGCGCTGCACGAGTGCTTCCCGGCCCGGGAGGTCCCGGTATCGTGGCCGCGCACGTGCGTTGATCGCGAGCATCTGTTGCGCCGGCTGCTGGTGCCGCCGTTCGCGTTGGAGCACCCCGGAAGTCAGGTTCAGCGCAGGCTCGGGCTGGTCGCGGTCGTCAACTGGCTGCAGGACCAGCCTGGTGAGACCTGGCAGGAGCGGTGGCTGGCCAGCGGAGCCGAGTCCGAACGCGACTGGAGAAATCTTCCCGCCCGCTGGCGAGGCGCCCTCCCCGCGGCGGCCGGTGAGGGGGACCGGAGCTTGGCCCGACTCGGTGTCGGGCTGCTCCAGTTGATCTGCGCTGATGCGATCCGACCGAGTCTGGCCTGGCTGCTGGCGACCTCACCGCGGATCCGGGGCCGCAACCTCGCCGCGGAGATGGCCCGCACCCGCGGCGACACGGCGGCGTTCACGACGCTAGCCGAGCTGTCCCGGCAGGGCAACGCCGGGCCGCAACGGTCGAACACGGCACTGGCGCGGATCGCGGTCATCATGGCGGCCAAGGGCGGCCAGGTCGCCGAGATCACCGTCGGCGACTGCGTTGAGGTGCTCCGCATCGCGGCCACGGTCTGCGACCCACGCGACGGGCACGCGCACAGCCCGTTCTTCTACCAACTGATACGTGGTCTCGGCGTCTTCCCCGACCATGCGCCCACCGCCTTGCGCGTGCTGCGCAGCCGCGGCCAGCGCACCTGCGAGGAGCTCATCGACCGCTACCGGCTCCAGCGCCGGCCGATCCGTGACCTGTTGGTGGATTACCTGCGGGAACGGCAGCTGTCCACCGACTTCGCGAGCTTGGATCGGCTGGCGTGGATGCTGGGCAAACTGTTCTGGGGCGATCTTGAGGCGCATGTTCCCGGCATCGATTCCCTCCGGTTGTCTCGCGAGGTGGCCGCCGCGTGGAAGCAGCGTGTCATGACCAAGACCGTCACGACCCGCGCCCTCGACGGGCAGACCACGCAGGCTACGACGGCGCGGCTGGACGGGCGCAACATTCTGGCCGTCGTCCGGGCCTTCTATCTCGACCTGGCCGAGTGGGCCGAAGACGATCCCGCCCGCTGGGCGCCGTGGGTGACGCGATGCCCGATCAGCGCAGCCGAGGTGTCCCAGAAGAAAGAACGCACCCAGCGCAAGTCGCGCATGGACCAGCGCACCCGGGAACGGCTGCCCGTCCTACCGCTCGTGGCCGCCTACGTGGAGCGCGAACGCAAAGCCGCCGCCGATCGGCTGAACCTCGCCCGGGCCACACCACCCGGGCAGACCTTCACGATCGACGGCATGATCTGGAGCCGCCCGATCATGAAGGCCGACAGCGCCGCCAAGGTCTGGGGCGAAGACCCGCAGACCGGCACGCGCCGCGACCTGACCCACGAAGAGCACCGCGCGTTTTGGGCCTGGGCCACCGTCGAAGTGCTGCGTCACACCGGCATCCGCCTGGAAGAGCTGACCGAACTGTCCCATCACAGTCTCATCCAGTACCGGTTGCCCAGCACCGGCGAACTGATCCCGCTGCTGCAGATCGCCCCTTCCAAGACCGACGCCGAACGCCTGCTGGTGATCAGCCCCGAACTCGCCGACGTCCTCAGCGTGATCATGTGCAGGATCCGGCAACCCACCGGCGCGGTGCCCTTGGTGACCTCCTACGACCGGCACGAACGCCGCTACAACCCACCCATGCCGTTGCTGTTCCAATGGCGCGTCCGGCTGGAAGATCGGCCCCTGTCGGTCACCTCGCTACGGAACTTCCTCAACCACGCCCTGCACGCCTGCGCTCTCAGCGACGCCAGCGGTCGCCCGCTGCGCTTCACCTTCCACGACTTCCGCAGAATCTTCGTCACCGACGCGGTGATGCACGGGATGCCACCGCACATCGCCCAACTCGTGGCCGGTCACCGCGACATCAACACCACCATGGGCTACAAGGCCGTCTACCCCGAAGAGGTCATCAACGGACACCGTGCCTTCATCACCCGAAGGCGAGCACTGCGCCCGTCACAGGAGTACCGCACGCCGACCGACGAGGAATGGGAGGAGTTCCTCGGCCACTTCCAGCGGCGCAAGCTCTCCCTGGGCACCTGCGGCCGCTCCTATGACACACCCTGCATCCACGAACATACCTGCATCCGCTGCCCGCTCCTGCGCCCCGACCCCGCCCAGCGTCCCCGGCTCGCCGACATCTGCGTCAACCTCACCGACCGCATCGCCGAGGCCGAACGCCACGGCTGGACCGGTGAAGTCGACGGGCTGAAGGTCAGCCTTGCCGCCGCTCAGCACAAGCTTGCCCAGATGGACGAGATCTCCACCCGCCGCAGTACGACCCTCGTATCCCTCGGCATGCCCAGCTTCCCCAGCATCGCCGGGCGCACTATCACAGGTGAACCCGCATGATCAGACCGGCAGTGGCTGATCCACGCGCTCACTCAAAGCCGATGGCGCGCAGCAGTTGCTGACTAGTCAACACCTCGATTCCCTGCTCGCGCGCTCGCGCCGCCAAGCGCTTCTCATTGGTCACCAAAGCGCAGCCCTCAACACGAGCAGTGAAGGCGATCAAGGCGTCACGGCTATGATCGACACTCCCCGAAGTCAGCGCTTGGAAGGTCGGCACGTCCTCGTCGGCCATCAACCGACCGTGACCAAGACGCGAATAGCCGAGGACGAACGCTCCAGCAGGAACCAGCGTTCCAATCTCAGCGAGTACGAGGATCAGCCGCTGGCGGCGATCAAGATCGGGCGTCGTCGCCAGCTCGTCAATCGTGACATGGGTATAGAGGACTTTCAGCTCGCCCCGATCGATCGCCGAACGCACACTCTCGGCCGCTCCAAGCATGTCGATCAGCGGGTCGACAGCGTTCGAGTCCAACACCACACGAAGCATGCTGGGGACCGTACTCGTCGAAGCCGACGGAAGGCACCCATTTCAAGCACCCGCTTCTCACGTCACACGAGCGGGAGCCGACCGACGTTCTTGGTGCAGACAAGACAAGCGCGGCACCGCCTGGCACTACCGTGCCAGCATGCAAGGAGAGGAAACCAACCGCTACTCCGGCCCGATCCCCGTCGAGCACGTCAAGCGTCGCCTGTTCGACTGGGAGGCGTTGTCCAGCCCGGTCTACGTGGAGGACCCGCGCGGCGGGCTCGCCCAGGTGCCCGGCAGGCAGGCGATCGTGCGGAGCGACAACGGCCACGTCATGGGCATCTTCTCCGACGGGTACGAGCCGCATCCCTACGTCGAATGGCTGATCAATACCATCTCCCGGCTCCTGGACTCCGACCTGTCGATCGGCTCGGCCGGGCTGCTGAAGAACGGGGCGGTCGCCTGGGTGTCGGTTGAGGTTCCCGAGAACGTGGTCACGCCCGAGGGCGTCGAGTTCCGCCCGCACCTGTTCGGCGCTACCTCCTTCGACGGATCGTTGGCCACCACGTTCAAGCGGGCGGTGACCAGCATCGTGTGCGACAACACGATGGCCGCCGGTCTCGCCGAACGCGGACAGCAGGTCAAGATCAAGCACTCGCGTCACTCACGGCTCAGGCTCGCCGAAGCCCGCGACGCGCTGAACATCGTGTACGCGCTGGCCGATGAGTTCTCCACGGCCGTACGCGACCTGTGCCAGGTCGAGGTCACCCGGCGGCAGTGGCAGAAGTTCCTGGACGCCCACATTCCGATGCCCGACGAGCGAGGCCGCAGCCGCACCATGGCCGAGCACAAGCGCGACACCCTGACCAAGCTCTGGGACCACGACCACCGGGTAGCACCCTGGAGCGGCACCGCCTGGGGCGTCGTGCAAGCGGTGAACACGTTCACGCATCACGAGCAGAACGTACGCGGTGCCGAGCGAGCCGAACGCAACATGCTCCGCGCTGTCACCGGCGGCATCGACGACCTGGACCAAGGCACCCTGGTCACCCTGTCCCAGGTGCTCGACCGCCCACTCACTGTCATGGCATGACCCACGAGAAGGGCGGCCCGCTTACATCATGGACACCGTTGGCGAAGTAGATCAAAAAGCAGCGGCCCCACCTGGCTGCGACCCGCACATCGCACTTCGCCGCCCTGCTGCCTGCAGCGTGATGAGCCGCCGCTAATGAGCGTGCGGCGGCTCTAGCTGTCGAGATCTTTCTCAGCGCTCAGCGTTCTAAGGGGCAGCACAGGTCCACGCGGTTCCCGGACGCCGCTGCCATCGCCAGGATGGTGACGCACCCATACAGTCACAGGCGCCCACTTGCTCACGAGCGTGCCCGGTAACGGTTGCTGCGCTACCACAATCCCGTCCATGATCGGCTGCGGGCTATCTGGATCAGGCCCCTGGAGGAGCACGCCGGCATCGTGACCGGCCAGCCAGGCGTTCAAGGCTTGCTGGCCGCAGAAGTCCGGAACGATCACGCTGTCACTCAAGCGTCGTCACCGCATCCAATGGTACGTCCAGCAACCACGGTTCGGCATTGGCGCGAACGGACAGGCCCCGCGATCACGGAGCCGTTTCTGCTCGATCTACTTCGCCAACGGTGTCCATCATGGTGGCGGGGCTCGCCCTGGCGGACGGACGGCTGGCTAGAGGAATCGGCCCGTGTTTCCCGGCGGTGAGTGGCATCGCGTTCGCCGCCGCCTCACGATTACGGCCGCCGGTCGCGGATCGCCTCCATGGCGTCGTCGAATTCAGGCAAGCTGTTAGCTGGACCCTTGACTCTGGCCACGAGCGACGACTTGGGCATCTTGATCGTGATGCGAGGTCGCCAGGTGAGGTAGTCGGTCATAGCCGAGCCTCTAGCGCGCGGCGGCTGGTGGACTTTGCCAGAAACCCAGGTGTCCCAGGTCGATGCGAATCGCAAAGGCTTGCCGTTCTTGTCAGTCCACAGCCACCACCATACGAAAGCAGGAGCGAGGGTGGCGTCGGGCTGTTGACCGGCAAGTGCCTGGAAGGTGGGTGAGACGGCGTACAGGTCGGCGAAGGTGATCTTCCCCTTGTAGAGCATCACGTTCTTGTGTTCCCGACCGGCGCTGTCCCGGTGGCCAGGGATGAGCTTCTTGAAGTAGGTGTCAGAAAGCAGAGTCTTCAGGGTCTTCGGCTCGAAGATGTTGACGACCTGATCGGTGAAGGCGCCGCCGCTCGCGACCGCGCCACGTAGGGCCCAGGTCTTCCCCTCTGGCAACGCAGGCGCATACAGAGATCCGGTGGTGTAGAGCCTGCCGTTCACACTCACGGAACGGTGCGGTCGGGTCTGGGCAAGGAGACTCTTGGCCACCGGGTCGCCATTGGCCGCATCGTCCTTCAGGATGTCCGCGGAGTCCCGACGCTCGAAGTGCAGGCGCCTGCTGAGGTCGGATGCGACCACCCCCTTCCGTCCAAGCTGGATCGACCCTGCGCGCTTGAAGGTGTACTGGAACGACTTGGCTGTGTGGTTGACCACCCGCATGCGCGAACTCAGACTGACGTTTCCCACCTCGGTCACCTTGGCGGTGAGCTGGGCGGCCAGGAGTCGCCGTACCGCAGCCACCGGATCGCCTATGGCCGCATTCGCCGGAGTGGGAGCAAGCAGGGCGCAGGCCAGAACGGCGACACCGGACACTGCAGCTGATCGCATCATGCGTAGAATGTCCTAACTCATGGCTGGATGGCCATACATCTTTGCATGATCAATAGTGTCTGCGCCCGTGAATCCCGGGGTCGGCGATCACGAAATACGGCGTGTCACGGTTTCCCCTGATAGAGGGGATGCCGCGGTTGACCTGGAGGTGCCGTTTACCACGCGCCCGGCTGGCGAGGCTTTGCCCGATACACCAGCCGGCGACAGTGCCGCGGTGGCCGTACCGGCGGCACTTCCTCGTGCACTCTCATGGGGACTTGGTCATTCCCGTAGATCCGTCGATAGTCAGGCGGTGAGCCATAGGGTGACTTTGGCGATGGCCTACCTGTAAAGCGGAGAGGAGAAACGGGGTGAACGCCGAGACAGCGAATCTGCTCTTCGACGTGATCGAACGGCTGGAGAAGAGCATTGTCGCTCGCGACTGCCCCGCGATCGTCATGCTGGAAGGAGAGCGCCGCCTCGTCCTCAGCGACTACGACTACCTGCGCGATCGAGAGACAGCCGCCGCGTTCGAACACAGGGCCGCCACGAAGGCACTGGAGGTCGGTGCAGCTCGATGGGTCTTGGCTGTGCCACAGGTCTGGATCTTCAAGCCGCCGAGCACCATAGCCACTCGCGCTGTCTCGAACCATCCTCTACGCGATGGGGAGCAGGAGGCCATCACGTGGATGAGTTTCGACCGGGGTGACGGAGTCGACTACGGCCGCGTGGCCTATGCGCGCCGCCCCAGCGGCGAACCGGTCTTCGAAGATCCGGAGATGTTCGAGGTCGGCATACGGCCGAGAGAGACCATGCCCGGGTTCACCCTGCTGAAGGAACTCCTCAACGATTAGCGGGGCCGATCCCCCGAGAGGGAACGGCCCCTGACCGGTTCCACTCTTTGCGAAAGAGAAATGAGATCGGTCGCGTCCAGCCTAGTGCCCTGCGCCAGTGATGGAGAGCTTTCGGCGCTCTACGCTGTGAGGATGCCTACGAGGCAACCGGCGAACATGAACGGTCCGTACGGCATGAGCGTGGAGCGGGTGCCCTTGCCGCTAACCAGCATGACCACCGCGTACAGGGCTGCCAGTACGAGGCCGACGCCGCTGCCGAGGATCCAGGCGTTTACGCCCAAGGTGCCGAGGACGCCGCCGACCAAGCCGGACGCCTTGACGTCCCCGGCCCCGAGGGCGGTGTTGATCCTGTGGAAGCCCCAGTAGAGGAGAAAGGCGGCGAGCGTGCCGAGGAGCATTCCAACGAGGAAGCGCCCCTCCTTGCTGGTTATCGCGCCGATGGCCACGAGCGTCAGGAGGGTGACGTACGAGGGCATGGTGAGCGCGTCCGGCAGCCGTCGAGTCCTCAGGTCGATCAGGCTGAGCGCGACTCCGGTGCTGGCTGCGTAGAGGTACGCCGGGAGGAGGTGATCAAGTCCGATTTTCCAGCCGAGAAGCCCGAACACTGCCGCAGTGGTGATTTCCGTTGCGTACGGAAAGCCCGGCTGCGGGCAGAAGCGAGCGGCGATGATCCGGACGATTCGCCCGGTGAGGAGCCCGATGGCGGCGGTTCCCAGAGCAACGCCGATCGTCAACGCGATGTCCCCCATGCACCAGGTGCTCGAATGAACTGCTGCTGCCTACTCAGCGAGAGCAAAGTATAGCTATGTGCGATCTTCCGTGGTCAGAGGTTTCATCAACGGGTCGTATGACTACGGCGTACGACGGGATGGACCGCATCTTCCTCTATCGGCACCGCGCCTTGCTTGTACCACTGATGTGCGCTGTTCACCTCGCCGAGGCAGTCGCCCACGGCCGAGTGAACCCAACTACCGGTCGCCCGCTCCGGTAGGACGCGACAGTGATCGGCCCGCATCGAGTGCACCGGGCCTCGACCATCTTGCCGTCGCCGACGACGATCCCGACATGGCCTGGCCGCCCCGGCGAACTGCCCGGTCCGCTGTTGAAGAACACCAGATCGCCGGGCTGCTCCTGGCCGGCCGGAACGCGGACGCCGAACGGCCACTGCTCGAAGGTGGTCCGAGGAATCCGCACCCCCGCGGCGGCGTACGCCTTCATCGCCAGCCCCGAGCAGTCGAAGGAGCTCGGTCCCGCCGCGCCCCACCGATACGGCTTGCCCGTCTGAGCCAGTGCGAACCCCACCACGTTCGCCACCACACGGCAGCGCGAGCCGACACGCCCAGCGGGTGATCGCTCGCCTGTCGCAGATCTAGATTGCTCATTATCAGCCGGTTGAGCTGCGCAAGCGCGGAGAATGAACTCTGCACCCCCGGCTGGAGCCCCAGAGAAGGAGTACCGTACGCCGATCATGCGTAGCGCGGCTCTGACAGCGATCGCACCTCGTCCGGAGGGGAGCACGACCGGCGCGCTTCCATCAGAGGAGGTCTCGTCGACAGGATCGCTCAGCTTGGGTTTCAGTTCCTTGCAGAGCTGTCCGGCGACCGTGGTCACGATGGCGTCGGCGCGCTTTGTGATCTCGTCAGGGTCGGGCTGCTCGCCTGAGTCCTGGTCGGCCAGGTCGGCGGCGAGGCCGGCCACGACCGCGTCACGCGGAACGCCGAGCCCGGCGGCGGCTTGGATCCTGACCCGCACGTCATCGCTCGTGGCCGTGTCCACGGCCGTTCGCTTGGCGGGTTTTCCCCTCCACAGCAGGGCGACCAGCGCCTTGGCGAGCGGTTCGTGTTTGGCGTACGCGTCGCGCAGGTCCTCGCGGGGGCGCTGGACGAGAGCTGCGGCCTTGGTGAGCGGCATGCTCGCCCTGCCGGGGATCTCGATCAGGCGCGAGTAGAAGGACCGGGCTGCGTGGGAAGGGTCGGTGACCTGCCGCTTGGTCCCCCAGCCTTGGGACGGCTGCTGCTGGAACAGGCCGTACGAGCTGTCGCCCCTCGTTAAATTGGTAAGGCTGCTTTCCTGAATTGCGGTCGCGAGGGCGATCTCGGCGGCCCGCTTGGGCAGCCTCAACTCGGCGGCGACGTTCACGATCTCCCGGGCGTTCGCCATCTGCTCAGCCGAAAGCCCGAAGCGGGCGGCGGGCGCCTTCCGTACTGCACCCGGCGAGGTGGCGTAGGCGCAGATGGCGGACCGGAGCTTGGTCGCGTCGGCGGCGGTGAGGGCGTACTTGGCTCCGCCGCTCAGTCCGGCGATGACGACGATGCTACAGACCAGGCCGCCGCCGGTGGCGATGAGCTTGCCGATCCCGACTTCCGCGATCACGACCGCCCCTCCCGCCCCTCTTGGCCGAAGTGGCGTGCGAGTTCGGCGAGGCGGAGCCGTCCTTCGGTCCGGTTGCCCGGTAGCCATATCGCCCCGTGCGGTTCCTGGCCCTGGGCGGCGGTGGCGACGGGCACCGGCACGAGAGCGCCCCGCAGGCGTAGCCGGTCGTGCAGGTTGGCTTCGCGGCGTGGGGTGCTGGTCAGGAACAGGACCGGGGTGTCGATCCCACTGGAGGCGGCCAGCGAGGCGTATCCGCGGAGCTTGGCGGCGACCCGGTCGAGGGATTCGGTGCCGGTGTCGTATTCGAGGAAGAAGTCCAGCGTGAGGCCGTTGTCGGTCCACCGTCCGTAGGCGTCGGGGCGCACGTGTTTGCCCCACATGGCCTTGCACTGCGCTTCGGTCCACCAGGTGTCCAGCCGGCAGCCCTCGGTGCGGCGGGCGTGGCCGGACAGGGCGGCGAAGACGTCGTTGACGCCGACGGTGTGGGCGAGGCGCTGGCTGTAGGCGATGGCGAGGGCCTGGCCGCGCCGGTATCCGAATTCGGCGAGGGTGACGCCGTTCTCGTGAGCGAGTACGGCGGCGCCGGCTTCTCCCAGGACGTAGTGCCAGGGCGCGGAGCCGAGGGGAGGCCGGGGGCGGAAGCGGTCGAGCGCGCCGAGGCGGTTCAGCTTTACCAGGCGGTGGCGGCCGGTGTGGTCGTTGTCGTACGCCGCCTGCAGGAGTTGGTGGGTGGTCAGGACCTCGTGCGTCCAGACCAGGCGGAGCAGGCGCCGGTCGTGGTCGGTGAGCCGGATGACGAGCGAGTCCAGGACGCGGGGTGTGTAGTGCTGGTTCATGAGTCTCCTCGTGGTTGGGTGCGGGGGTCTCCTTCCGGAAGGGGGTCGGCGGTGGCTGCGGGGTGGCGTCCGTGGGCTCGGGAGGCGGCGATCCGGACGCGCTCGGCGAGGCCGGGATCGGGTTCGGGCAGGGGCCGGGTGCGCAGGGTGAAGGGCGGGACCTCCGCGGAGCGCACGACAAGACGTGCCGCGGCTTGGAAGGCGTCCAGGTTGGCCAGGTCGTGCGCGGTCAGGTGGGGGCTGAAGTGGTGCTCGACCTCACGGGCGTCCTGGGGCGAGAGGGAGAAGTAGACCTTGTTGCGGGCGTCGGAGCTGATCGCTTGGCGTAGGTCGCGGGGGAGTTGGGCCAGGTGTTGGTGGGCGAGCACCATCGACAGCCGGTAGGCGCGGGCTTCGGCGAGCATCTCGCTGAGCGTGTGCGGCAGGTTGAGGAAGTTCTGCGTCTCATCGACGTACAGGGCGGCGGGTGAGCGGGCGTGTCCGAGCCGGGCTCGGCGGGCGGCGGCCTGCCAGACCTGGGCGAGGATCAGCGAACCCAGCAGCCGGGCGCTGTCGTCGCCGAGGACGCCCTTGGGCAGGCGCGCGAGCAGGATCCCCCCGTCGAGGACGTCGCCGAGATCGAAGGTCGACCTGGCCGAGCCGATGACGCTGCGGACGAACGGCCGGAGCAGGAAGGCCCGCAGCTTATTCATGATCGGCGCGGTGACGTGCGCCTGGGCCTGCTCGGACAGGTTGTCGTACCAGTGCCAGAAGCCGAGCAGGAATCCGTCGTTGAGCGCTTCGACGAGGTCGGCGCGGTAAGCCGAGTTGGTGAGCAGCAGCGGGACGTCGGCGAGGGTTCCGCCGTGGTGCGCCAGCGTGAGCGCGCAGCCGCGCAGGATGTCGTCGGTGCGTGGTCCCCAGTAGTCGGCGTAGATCTTGTGGAAGATGCCGACGAGGTTGTCCACGCCGATCTCGTTGGAACCACCGAGCACGTTCAGCGCCGGCCACGGGTTGCGGTCGTCAGGATCGATGAGCACCACCTTGTCCGCCGCCTCCTCCGGGATGAGCCCGAGCAGGTCGGTGATCAGGTCGCCCTTGGCCTCGATGACGGCGACACCGCGGCCGGCCTCGATATCGGACAGGATCATCTGGGCCAGCAGGGTGCTCTTGCCGGTGCCGTTGGGACCGAGGACGTGCACGTGGTGGCAGGAGTCGGCCACCCGCAGCGCGACCGGCCGCTCATGCCCGGCATCGGAGAGACCGAGGACCTTGCCCGCCGAGGCGATCTGGGGTGCGGGCGGGACGGACCTGGCCCCAGCACGCGGCAGACCGGGCACGGCGAGGTCCAAGGGAAGGTGCGCGAGCGCGGCGAGTTCGGGCACCGACAGCAGAAACCCGCGCCCCAGCCTCCGCGACGCCAACCGCGCGGCAGGCAGCGGGAGCCGATGCCGTTCCAGCCGGTTGTGCCCGGAGAACAGCGCGAAGGACGAGGCGATCGCATGCGCGCGGCCCCGGATCGCGCTGCGCCGGGCCTCGCGCGACTGTTTGGCATTGCGCTCATCGCCCGTCACGAGGTCATCAGCCTGTACGGCGTAGCGGATCGCGACCTCATACCGGGGGCGCTGGGCTTTGTCGCGGATGGCGCGGGCCTCGGCCGACTCCTCCAGCCGGACGACACGATTGGCCGGGTGGAGATGCGCTGGGTGGGGCCGGGGGTGCATCGGACCGGGCGTGACGAAGTCGAGGAGAGCGCGCACCAGTCCGAGCGGTACGGCCAGTGCACCCGTCAGGCCGCCCCGCGTGGTCACTCCGGCGAGGCCTCCGCTGATCACCTGGGCCAGGCGGCGGCCGGTGGCGGGACGGGCGAGGACTTGGACGGCGGCGTGCTGCCAGGTCGGCATGCCGACCCCGGCACCGAGCAGCGCGCGCAGCGGATCCCGGTCGTGGGAGTGGCGGATCGGCAGCAGCTCGCTGCGCGCGATCACCAGATGGCCGCCGGTGGCCTGCCCGGTGAGCGGTACCGGCGGGGCCGCCTCCACGACCGCCGTGCGCGCCGACGGCCAGGCCGACTCAATCGCATGCTCCACCAGGTGCTGGGAAACGGTGCCGGGGACCCACAGCCGGATCCGCACGCCACCGACGCCGAAGACGTACTCGAACGCCAGATGCGGCTGGCCGAACAGCACGCGCTTCCAAGCCGGCCGCAGCAGCCCCATCAGGTTGGTCCACAGCGCCTCCGCACCGGCCATGTCCGCCACCGGAGGGGCGAGGATCTCCACACACCGAACCCCGTTGGTCGCGGCGCGGTGGCGGAGCCGTACGACCAGGGAGCGGAGCGCCTCGAGGACGAACGCGGCGGCTGAGACCGTGAAGGTCGCCTGCCAGACGTGCGCGTCCAGCCAGGCCATCAGCCAGTCGAGGAAGACGTCCGGGTTGTTGAGAAGGTCGTCAATCACAGGTCGTCCTCTCCGTACTCGGCGAGTTCTCCGTAGGCCGCCAGCTCCTCGGGCGAAGAGGTGACCAGGCGGTGTTCCTGCTCGCTCGCCAGGACTCGGAAGGCCACCCGGGCAGCGCCGGAATCCGCGGCCAGGAGCCCGAAACCGCGATCCGCCGACAGCAGGAGCTGCCGCTCCCCATCGGACAGCCGGAACGCCTCGGCGACTCTGTCGATCGCCTGGGGCGCCTGGCGCAGGAGGATCTGCGTGGTGGAGTTGGCGATGATCGCCTGCCCGATATCGGAGCCGAGCAGGTCGGCGGCGTCCTGGGTGACCACCGACAGCCCGGCCCAGTGTTTCCGGGCGGCCTTGGCCATCCTCAGCAGGAACTTCGCGCCCTCCGGATCGCGCATCAGCAGCCAGGCCTCATCGACCACGACCAGGCGAGGCCGCCGATTGACGGGGTCGGAGACCCGTCTCCAGACCGCGTCCAGGGTGAGCAGCGTGCCGACAGCCTTGAGCTCCTCGGGAAGGTCGCGAAGCGAGAAGACGATCAGGTGGGAGTCGGGCCGGGTGGTGGTGTGGCCGTCGAAGAGCCGGCGGTGGCTTCCCGTGACGTACGGCGCGAGCCCGGCGGCGATCTCGGCCGCAGCGGGATCACCATCGTCGGTAAGCGCGCTTACCAGATCCTTCATGAGCGGCGGGCGGCGTTTCCAGGTTCGCCGATCGAAGGTGATCCCAGCGCCCTTGTAGGCGGCGATGATGGCGCGGTCGAGCGCGGCCTTGCTGCCCTTGTCGAGCGGCTCGCCGAGCATGACTGCGATCAGCGTGTGCAGGAACAGCGAGCGCCGGGTCAGCGCGTCGCCCTCCCGCTGGTGTGTGGGCAGCAGGTCGAAGGGGTTGAGGCGGACGCTCGCCGCGCCCAGGTGCAGGTAGGCGCCGCCGACGGCCGTGCACAGGCGGGCGTACTCGTCTTCGGGGTCGATGACGGCGACCTCGACCCCCGTGTACAGCGAGCGCAGCGCCTCCAGCTTGGCCAGGTAGGACTTCCCGCCGCCGGAACAGCCGAGGATGGTGGAGTTGTGGTTGGGCTGGGCGAACCGGTCCCAGGCGACCAGGGAGGCGCTGGCGGCGTTCGCGCCGTACAGGACCGTGGTAGGTCCGAGGTCGGTGGCCAGGTCGGGTGAGGTGAACGGGAAGGCCGTGGCGAGCGCTGGGGTGTCGAAGGTACGGCGCATCCGCAGGTTGTCGTACGCCACGGGCAGCGCCGACACCCACCCTTGGAGCTGCCGGAAGGTCACCACGCGCGCATCCAGCAGGAGCGAGGCGGCCAGCGCGCGGACCTGGGCGCAGGCGTCCTCCAGTTCCTCCGTCGTGGTGGCGTGGACAGTGAGGTAGATCGAGGTGCGGAACAGCTTGGCCTGGCCGCGCGCGATCCGGGAGGCGAGATCCTGGGCGTCCTCGGCGGCGACCTCCGCGCTTGGGTCGACCAGCCGGCCGTGCTGCTGGTCGCTACGCAAGCCGGACTCCAGCCGGGCGAGCTGCTTGCGCAGCCGGTCGGAGGCGACCAGGGACGGCACGGGCTCGATGTGGAACGACACGTCCAACCGGCCCGGGTGGGTGAGCAGCGGTTCGAGCCAGCCCGGCGTGACCTCGCGCGGGTAACCGGTGATGGCGAGCGTCGCGCACTGGCTGTCGCCGACCTGGAGACGCCGAGGCTGGACCTCGACCGCGTCCGGGCTGAACCCGTGCACGCGTTGTGCCATACGGCGGAATACGACTTTCACCAGCCTTCCCCTCTCGTGATGACCTGGTCCGGAGCCGCCATCTCGGGGGCGGGCAACGGCGGTGCTGATGGGTCGAAGCAGGCGGCGAGCAGGCCGGAGGCAGCCGCCTCGTCCAGAAGCCGTACGGTCAGCCCACATGCGGACAGCAGCCGGGCCGCCTCCTCCAGTCGCCGCAGGGCTCGGGCTGCCGCAGCGTCACGCGCTTTGCCGGGTGCGGGCTCGCGGACGACCAGCAGGACCTGGCGGCGCAGCAGGTCGTGGCGCTCGCCGATCTGGGCGAGGAAATCGGCGTGCTGGAGCGCGGCGGCCGACAGCGCTGGGTGCGGGAGCTGGCGGGCGTTGTGCTCAAGGGCGGCGATGGTCGGGCTCAGATCGACCCGTTCGGCGCGGACCACGATCTGGGCCGGGCCAGACAGCGAGTTGAGCCAGCGCCCGAACACCGCGACCAGCGCGTCCTGCTCATCCGGGGTCCGCAGCGCGAAGCTGACCGTCGACACCTCCGCGACGGTGGCGACGCCATCCGGGCCGAGATCGATCAACCCGTCCTCCGCCACTCCCCGGACGGGGAGCCGTAGCGGCGCGGGAAGGGGGCCGGGCTTGACGCCGATCCAGGCGGGAGGCGTAGGAACTTCCTGCGGCGTGGACACGAGGCGTTTGGGTGAGCGCAGGTGGCGTGCCACGGCGAGCAGGTAGCGGTCGAGCGACACGCCGTCGTGCTGCGCGACGGCCAGCAGGATCCCGGCCACCGCGACCGGCAGGGCTACGGCGGCGCAGATCACCAGCGGCACCCGCTCACCGACGAGCAGATAGGCGGCGTAGATCAGGGCTCCGGTGCCGCCGAGGATGGCGACCTGGCGGGCCGTGAAGCCGGCGATGATCCGGTCTTCCTGGTCCACATCGGCGGGGATGCGGACCGGCTGCACCCAGCTCATCGGCCACCACCCCCAGAGGAGCCGGACGGGCGACCGCGTCTCGGCGGCTTACGGCGAGCCCCTGGGTTTTCGGGCCAGTCGACGCTGCCGGGAGTGGGCGCGCCCGGCGGGACGATCGGCCGAGCCGATTGCCCGGAGGTTGGCGGCGGGGTGGACGGGTTGCGCAGCCGGGCCATCTGCGCGAGCCCGGCTGGGCCGTTCGCGTAGTAGGCCTCACGCGGATACCCGTACACCGGCGTCGTACGAGGAACCGGCGCCGACGGCCGCGGCGGCATCCGGTACTTGCCCTGCACTGCGGGCGCGGACGGCGCGTGCTTGACCGGGGCGGGCTCCCAATCCGCCGGGTTCACTGGACGACGGGCGGACACCGGCGCGTGCTTGACGGGACCGGCGCCGCCACGGGCCGCGGCAGCGGCACTCCCCGCGGCGGCAAGGGCGGGCAGCGCCCTGCCGGCGATCGCTTTGCCAGCCATGGCGTGGGCGGCAACGCTCCCAGCGGCCCCGGAACTTCTGGACGCCCGGCCGCGTCCGCCCCGCCCGAGGTGCAGGGCGTTCAGGACGGGTGAGGTGAGCTTGTAGGCCAGGGCGTATTTGATCATCCGGGTGACCATCCAGCCCCGGCCGCCGGTCTGGGCGAAGATCCGGCGGGAGATCCAGCCCGGGATGCGGATCAAGATGATCAGCAGGCAGAGGGCCAGGATCAGGTTGACGAGCTGGCCGGTCGGGGCGATGCCGAGCAGCAGCCGGCCGTCCTGGTTGAAGAAGATTCTTACTGCTAGGACGAGGGTGAGGGACTGGGCGACCTGGATGAGCAGCAGGCCGCAGAAGGCGCGCCACCAGAAGCGGGTCAGCCCGTCGGTGTAGGGCAGGGCCAGGCAGGCTAGCGCGAGCGGGGAGGCGACCGTCAGCAGCAGGATCAGCGCGGCCCGCATGACGAACGTGACCAGAAGGAGCAGTAGCAGGATGACCGCGACCAGGGCGAGCAGGATGAAGAAGATCTGGTGCTGCATGCCCGGCGCGATGATCCACAGCTGGAGGGTCGCGGCGGCGCGGTGGCCGTCGAAGTCCTGCCCGAGTAGCGCCGTGGACAGGGCGTTGGCGATCTCGATGACCTTGCCGCAGAGCAGGAAGCTGGTGTTCGCGGCTAGGACGGCGATGCACAGGCGGGGCAGGACCTCCTTGACCGCGTAGCGGGTCTGTACGGTCTGGTGGCCCATCGCGCTGATCGCGCCGATGGTGGCCAGCAGGACGAATCCGGTGTTGGCGATCGCGGCGTTGGCCTTCCACAAGTCGAAGACCCGGCCACTGCCGGCCACATCCGGGGTGGCCAACAGCGTCACCGCCAGCAGGTCCAGCAACGGCTTGATCGCCAGATACACCAGATTGGCGAACCAGGAATTGATCTGACCGGTGATCCAGTCACCGAACCCGAAACCGATCCCCGTACCCCCGGTCGACGGCAGATCCCCAGAGACGGACGGGGACGGCACAGGCACCGGGGAAGGCATGGGCACCGGAGAGGGCGCGGGCATCGGCGCGGCTGCCTCCGCAGCCGTCGCGGTAACGACGGCCACCACGGCGCAGACGCCGATGACGGCGGCGGCAGCGACGACCACGTGTGCTGCCACCCGCACGGCAGCGAGGGCAGGCGGCCTTGCCACCTTCGGTGCACTGCAAGCGACAGCGGGCTGATCAAGCAACGCGGCAGCGGCAGGGGAAACGGCTGGCAACCCGGCGGCAATGGGCGTTTCCGTGTCCGGTCGCTGTCTACTGGCTTCGGTGAGCTTCTCGGGGGTTGAGATCACGGGGCTCACCCCACGATCCGCTTGAGGACGCTCACGAAGAGCGGGGCCAGTACGGCGAGCGCGTAGCCGAAGGCGGCGGCCTTCAACGCCGCCTTCGCCTTCTGGACCTCGCCCGGGTCGCCGCCCGCCACCAGGTAGCGCAGCCCGCCGAGGGTCAGCATCAGCGTGGCCAGCGTCGCTAGCAAGCCGATCAGCCAGTTCCGCAGGTTGTTGAAGACCGAGTTCAGGTCCGACGGCACGGCGGCGACGATCGACGAGGCCATGGCGCTGGTCGCCGCGGCGGCCACGAACGGCACCGCGCCGCCCAGCATCGGCAGGAGACGGAACGCGATCAGGCGCCCCGCCCGGTGCCACCTGTCCCGCCTGCTGCAGGGCAGCACGCCCCACTGCCGCACCGTCGGGGGGATACGGCGACCGAAGGCAGGCCGGGGGTGGGAGGAGATCCGCGCGGAGTCAGGGATAGTGTCCCTGCCTCCCTTCGGGTCGGTTGCCAGTTGCGCATCCGGAGTTCCCTGGCTCCGCGCGGAAGCCGTAGGCGCTTCCTCGTCCACACACCCTGTGGATGAGGAAGCGAGAGTCGGGGGAGTCGTGCCGGACGGCTGCCGCAGCGGCAAGTCGCCCAGCCGGGTCAGGAGGATCAGCTCGGCGTCCAGCTCGCTGAGCACGCCCGTGGCCACCGCGTCGACCAACACCAGGTCGGAATACGGCCTGCTGTGGGGACAGGGACGGGGACGGGGACGGGGTCGTGGCGGGGGAGGTGACTCGTCCGGCGGCTGCCGCCACTCCGCCTTCGCGGAGAGGTGCCGTTCGGCGCGCTCGCCCGTGTACCGGGCCGCCTGGCACAGCCGGGCGCGGACGCCGGAGGTGTCGAGGTCCATCCGGCGCAGGGCCCACAGGTAGCCGGCCAGGATCTCGGAGTCGACATCGGCCGGGTCGCCACAGGAGAGGTTGCGGGTGAGCGAGGCGGCGATCATGCGGAGGGCGGGCATCGCCATGCCGACGGCGGCGACCGTCCAGGCGCCTTTGTGCTCCCGCGACCGGGTGACCAGTTCCCGCCAGACGGCGTCGCGGACCTCGTCGGTGACGTGCCGGGCGGTCAGCAGCATTCGAAGCTCCAGCAGGTTCACCTCTCCTCTGGGGAGACGACCGGGGGCGAGCGTGGCGCAGTTCAGGGCCAGGGCTCCCGGTCCGGTGGCCAGCAGCCGGAACGAGGTCTCCGCGGTGTCGAGCGGTGAGCCGGTGGTGGGTTCGGCGCTCATTTCCCTACTCCAGTCCGAGAGGATTTCGTTGGTCTCGAAACCGGTGTACGCACCGCCTCATAATTTGCTCAGAGTCGATTCAGAGTTCCGCTTCAGAGTTTTCGCATAATCCGCGCTCCGTGATCTCTGAGCTGTTCAGAGCCCGCAGGGCTCGCCTCAGATGCCGATCTTGAGATGAGCTCTCTGAGCGGTCTCTGAGCCCCCTGCTGTCCTGGTCATGCGCCATCGGACCCGTCTAGCGGGCCGGCGGCGCACGCATCCGGAGAAACGTGTCCCGACAACATCATGGAGAGCAGGAATGAGAACCAGACAATCGCCAACGAGCGCGAGGTCCTGAACAGCCCGAAGCGCCCGGAGAACCGCCGGCTGGTGATTTCACCGGTGGCGATCCAGACCGCACGGGCATTCATCGCCTGGACCCAGCCCGCCTTCACCCCGCCCGCCGACGCCGCGTTCGCCATCGGCGCGCGGACCGGCGACGGGACGCTCCTCGGGGTCGCGCTCATTGGCTGGCCCACCGCCTCGCTCTTCGACGACGGCGACACGGCCGAGCTCCTCTGCCTGGCCACCGACGGCATGCCCGATGTCAGCCCCACGCTGCTGGTCGCGGCCTGGCGCGAGGTTCGGACGATGGGCTACCGGCGCCTGATCGCCTACACGCGCATATACGAGCCGGGCACCGGCCTGTGGGACGCCGGTTTTCGTATCGTCCCCAGCCCCCTCGGGCGGGGTGTCGGCAGCCGCAGCGGCTCGCCGGAAGACGGCGACGCCGTCCGCGTCCTGTGGGAGATCAGGGACGCCGGGGGCCGCCGATGAGCGCACTGCGGGAGCCGTACTGGCGCGACGAGCAGGCCGCGATCTACCACGGGGACGCACGCGCGGTGCTGGCCGAGATGGCGGACGGCTCGGTGGACTGCATCACCACCAGCCCGCCGTACTGGGGGCTGCGGAACTACTGCGAGGGCCAGTACGGCCAGGAGCCCACCCCGGAGGCGTACGTCGAGAACCTCCGGGCCACCTTCGCGGAGGCCCGCCGGGTGCTCGCTGATGAGGGCACCTGCTGGCTGAACCTGGGGGATTGCTACGCGGCGAACTCCGACGGCTGGGCCCGCGGCAAGGACTACAACCGCCGCCAGCCCGAGGTGCGGCCCAAGGCGCGGCTGGCCGTACCGCCGAAGAACCTGCTCGGCATGCCGTGGCGGGTCGCCTTCGCCCTCCAGGAGGACGGCTGGATCCTCCGCAACGCCATCATCTGGACCAAGCCCAACGCGATGCCGCAGTCGGTCCGCGACCGGATGTCCAACCGTTACGAGCTGATCTTCCTGCTCGTCAAGCAGCAGCGCTACTGGTTCGACCTCGACCCGATCCGCCAGCCCTACACCGGCGACCGCCCGATCACCCGACGGGCACGCTCTGGTGGCACCAAGGCGAACAGCATCCAGACCGCCTGGCCCCCGCCCGGCAAGTACGGCACCGACGGTGAGGACCCGGCTGTCCCGCAGCTCGGGCAGGCGATGCGGCCCACGGGTGAGCGGCATGCCGCCACGCATCCCAACGGCAGAAACCCCGGGGACGTCTGGTCGATCCCCACCCGGCCACTGCGGGCGGCGCACTTCGCGGCGTTCCCGATCGACATCCCGCTCAGGGCCATTGCCGCGGGCTGCCGCCCGGGCGGCACGGTGCTGGACCCGTTCACCGGCAGCGGCACCACCGGCATTGCCGCGCGGCAACTCGGCCGGAAGTTCGCCGGCATCGAGCTCAACGCCGACTACTGCGAGCTCGCCCGGACTCGACTTCTCGCTGCCGCGGACGCGGCACTCGCGGCAGGAGGCGAGGGTGACTGAACAGCCACAAAGGGCCTGCTCAGGGCCTCCCGAATCGGGTTCCCAGGCGTACCCTGCAGGCCCGGCCGACCGCGAGAGGGAGCCCAGATCGCGGGAGGCCGGGGCCAGGAGCAAGCGCGTCGTCACCGTGGTGTTGCCCGCCGAACCGCCGCAGCTGACCGCGGGGGCGGCGCGCGTGCTCCTGCGGATCCTTCTGAAAAGTCACGGAGCTGACCAAGGGTCAGCGGGAAGAGAGGAATGCTGAATGATCCCGTTCGCCTTCTGGGGGCGAGTGTCCACCGAGGACAACCAGGACCCCACCTCGTCGCGGAACTGGCAGCTGTCCCGGTCGCGATCACTGATTGAGCCACGAGGCGGCGTGATCGTCGCGGAGTTCTTCGACATCGACAAGTCGCGATCGATCCCGCCGCAGCGCAGGCCGCAGGCCGCGATCCTGCTCGATGAGCTGCGCAACCCCAACCGGGGGTTCGACGCTGTCGTGGTCGGTGAGCCGCAGCGAGCCTTCTACGGCAACCAGTTCGGCAACACCTTCGAGCTCTTCAACCACTACAGAGTGCCCCTGTGGGTGCCCGAGGTCGGCGGGCCGATCGACCCGACCAACGAAGCGCACGAGCTGATCATGTTGATGTTCGGCGGGATCAGCAAGGGCGAGCGCAATCGGATCAAGATGCGTGTCCGCACCACGATGGAAGCTCAAGCCAAGATTGAGGGGCGCTTCCTTGGTGGCCGCCCACCGTATGGCTACCGCCTCGTGGATGTTGGGCCGCATCCCAATCCGAGCAAGGCAGCAGATGGCAAGCGCCTGCGTCGGTTGGAGCCCGACCCGGTGACCGCTCCCATCGTGGGCCGGATCTTCTGGGAGTTCCTCCACGGCCAGGGCCTCTACCTGATCGCCGAAGGGCTCACCCGGGAGGGCATCCCGTGCCCCTCTGCCTACGACCGGGCCAGGAACCGCCACCGCAGCGGGATCGCCTGGTCGAAGTCGGCGATCCAGGCGATCCTTCTCAATCCCCGCTACACCGGCCACCAGGTCTGGAACAAGCAGCGTAAGCAGGAAGAGCTTCTGGACGTCCACGACGTCACGCAGGGCCACATCACCAAGCTCAAGTGGAACCCGGCGAGCCAGTGGGTCTGGTCCGAGAAGATCGTGCACGAGCCGATCGTGGACGTCGAGACTTTCGAGCGGGTTCAAACGCTCCTGTCGGCCAAGGACCGGACAGCCGTCCAGCGGAAGCCGCGCAGAACCCCGCGCCCGTACGTGCTTCGCGGCCTGTTGTACTGCGGGGTCTGCGACCGCCGTATGGAGGGTTCCTGGAACAACGGCCGGTCGCACTACCGGTGCAAGTTCCCGGCCGAATATGCGGTGGCCAACAAGATCGACCATCCGCGCACAGTCTACGTCCGTGAGGATCAGATCCTCGATGAGCTGGACCCCTGGCTCTGCCAGGTCTTCACACCCGCCAACCTCCAACGGACGGTCGAGACCCTGCTCGACGCCCGGGACAGCGAGGTCGATCGGGTCGCCATCGAGACGGCCAAGCGGACAGTCGACGTCTGCGACCGCCGGATGGCCCGCTACCGAGCCACGCTAGACGCGGGCGGAGACCCCCAAGAGGTCGGCAAGTGGATGGCCGAGACCCGGGCCGAGCGGATCAAGGCGGAAGGACGGCTACGCGCCATCGACCGCAAGAGAGAGACAACCGAAAAGGAGATCATGGAGCTGGTGCCACGCCTGGCGGAGATGACCAAGGTCCTCAAGGAAGCGGACCCCGTTGATCGGAACGACCTTTACACGGAGATGGGCCTGCGCCTCGTCTACGACCCCTCGGAGAGGGTTGTCGAGGTTGAGGCCAGACCCAACATGTACCAGAGTACGTGTCCGAGGGGGGACTTGAACCCCCATGCCCATCACTGGGCACTAGCACCTCAAGCTAGCGCGTCTGCCTATTCCGCCACCCGGACGTAACGCCATACGCGAGACGTTCATCTCGCGTCGGCTGATACAGGTTAGCACTCTCCGGGCAGTGCGTCATACCGCTGACTCGGCGCCGTACGCCTCCGGGCCGGGGTTGAACGCTTCCGTCCCGGAACGGGCAGGATGGAGGCGCGAGCCGTACGGGAACCCGAGGTCGACGGCCGTCGACGGACCGGCGATCACGATGCGTGGGCCGGCAGCACGTGAGGGAGGATCCGATGACCCTGCTGAACGGTGAGGACGAGGTCGTGGAGCTGTGCCGCGACCTGATCCGCATCGACTCGACGAACGCGGGTGACAACGCGGGCCCCGGTGAGCGCGCTGCGGCCGAGTACGTCGCGGCCAAGCTCGCCGAGGTCGGCCTGGAACCGCGGATCCTCGAGTCCGACACCAACCGTGCCAGCGTGATCGCCCGCATCGAGGGGACCGACCCGAACCGGGACGCCCTGTTGCTGCACGGTCACCTCGACGTCGTGCCGTTCGACGCGGCCGACTGGCGGCATCACCCGCTGAGCGGTGAGATCGCCGACGGCTGTGTCTGGGGCCGCGGCGCGGTGGACATGAAGAACATGGACGCGATGATCCTCGCGGTCGTACGGCAGCGCCTCGACGCCGGGCGACGCCCGCCGCGAGACGTCGTCCTGGCGTTCACGGCCGACGAGGAGGCCGGCGGTCTCTACGGTGCGCACTGGCTGGTCGACAAGCACCCGGAGCTTTTCGAGGGGTGCACCGAGGCGATCGGCGAGGTCGGCGGCTTCAGCGTGACCGTCGAGGGAAAGGGCCGGCTTTATCTGATCGAGGCCGCGGAGAAGGGCATCGCCTGGATGCGGCTGGCCGCGAAGGGGCGAGCCGGGCACGGTTCGATGCTCAACGACGACAACGCGGTCACCGAGCTCGCCGAGGCGGTGGGCCGCCTGGGGCGGCATGAATGGCCGGTACGGCTCACGCCGACCGTGCGGGCGTTCTTCGAGGAGGTCTTCGAGGTCGAGGTGAAGGAGGAGGACGCCGAGGCCGCGGTGGCCGCGCTCGGCCCGCTGGTACGGATGATCGGCGCCACGCTGCGCAACACGGTCAACCCGACCGTGTTGCGGGCCGGGTACAAGACGAACGTCATCCCGCAGGCCGCCGTGGCCGAGGTGGACGGCAGGTTCCTGCCCGGATATGAGGACGAGTTCTTCCAGACGGTCGACGAACTGCTCGGGCCGAACGTCACGAGGGAGTTCGTCAACCACGATGTGGCGGTCGAAACCCCGTTCAAGGGGCCGCTGGTCAAGGCGATGGCCGACGCGCTGCACGCGGAGGACCCGGGGGCGAGGGCGGTGCCGTACATGTTGAGCGGTGGCACAGACCTCAAGGCGTTCAGCCGCATCGGCATCCACGGGTACGGATTCACACCGCTCCGGCTTCCCCCGGACTTGGACTTCTCTGGGATGTTCCATGGCGTCGACGAGCGGGTTCCGGTGGATTCGCTCCGATTCGGTGTCCGCGTGCTTGACCGTTTCCTCGATTACTGCTGAGAAAGCTGTTGCGATCACGTGGCGTACCGATACAGTGACTCTTCGTTGAGTGCTGGCTCCGCACCGGGCGGACCCGGCGGACTCGGGAGGCCACGTGACGTACGCGCCGGAAGGACAGCGGAGGGCTATGCCGCCCGCCGTCTGTCCGCGCGTGTCCGTGGTGCTCTCCGGGCCGGCGAGGGGAGGCCGGATGGCGCGGTTCGCGGCCGGCTCCCCGCTGGGTCGCCTTCTGGTCATCGGCGGATTGATCACCGTCGCATGGCTGCTCGGCGTGATCTACGGTGTGTTCGGTCCGGCCGCGTCCGTGGCCGGTATGCCGGCGCAGCTCTCATCGCACGACGTCGTCGGGCCGGTGCTCTCCGACGTTCTCTCCACGGTCGATTCCCCCAGCTCGGTCATACCGGGTAGCCCGCTCGCACCGAGCGCAGGCGGGGACGCCGAGGCGGGTTCGTGGGGCTCCGGCGGATTCCCCGCGGCGACGGAAAGTGCCTCGGCCGATGCCGAGGCGATGGCCGGGCGGACGGTCGACGGGCTCACCAGCCAGTCGAAGCCCCTGTTCCCATCGTCCTCCGCCAAGGACCACGTGGGCGACCACGGTCTGGTCCCACAGACGAGCGGTGCGTCGATGTTGTTCGGGGATCTCACGCGGAGCGTGTTCGAGCCGCACTTCACGAAGCTGCCCGCCCCCATGGCGGCAGTCGTCCCCCCGGTGGTCCGCACAGCGGCGGACGATCCTTCTTTCTCTCCTGACTGATCCCGCCATTGTCTCCGGTTCCCTCGTCTAGGGACCGGATCGAGCCTGCCTCGCGTGTCGGGCATCCCGTACGGGTCACAGGCCATGACATCTCAGGCACCCGTCACGCACTCGTACGGCGGGCTCCGCGGGTGACGCGGACTCTCCCAATCTCGTGACCGTCCACAGCCCCGCTGTGTCTCGGCGTGGACATCTGTCGCGAGCTGTCAGGTAACCCCCGAAAAAGAACCACCTAGGAGCATTCATCATGCGAACGTGGGCGAAGGGCTCAACCTCCGCGGCGTTTCTCGCTGTCGGCGTCATGGCACTTGGCAGCGGTACGGCTTACGCCGGCACCGACGGCACCGGCTCGATCGGCGGCGGCAACCAGGTCAACATCCCCATAACCCTGCCCATCGACATCAGCGGGAACGCCGTGGCCGTGGCCGGGGAGTCGGAGGCCTCGTCTCACGGCGGCGCGTCCGTCGAGGGCTCGGCGACCGCGGCCGGGGGCAACCGTACCTCCGGGCGGCACAGCATTCTGGGCGGCAACCAGGTGGTGGCGCCGATCACCGCGCCGATCAATGTCTGCGGCAACGCGGTCTCGCTGTTCGGCGAGTCCGAGGCCGGCTGCAAGGGCGGCGCCGAGGTCAAGAGCTCCCGGCGAGGCGGCGCGGTCGCCGCCGGGGGCAACCGTACCTCCGGGCGGCACAGCATTCTGGGCGGCAACCAGGTGGTGGCGCCGATCACCGCGCCGATCAATCTGTGCGGCAACTCCGTCGCCATCTTCGGCGACGCCACGGCAGGCTGCAAGGGCGGCGCCTCGGTGAGCGGTCGTCACCCCGCCGTGCGCGCCGGCGGCAACCGCACCTCGGGCCGCTCGTCCATCCTGGGCGGCAACCAGGTGGTGGCGCCGATCACCGCGCCCGTCAACGTCTGCGGCAACTCCGTCGCCGTCATCGGTGAGGCGTTCTCCGGCTGCCAGGGCGGCTCGTCCGTGGGCGGCGGCCACGATCACGGCCACCGCGGGCACGACCATGACGGGCACGACCACGACGGGAAGGGCGGCGGCCACTGGAGCCGCCCCGGCTCCAGCGGCCACGACACCGACGGGCGTTACTCCGTCGGCAGCGGCACCCAGGTGGTGGCGCCGGTCAGGACCCCGGTCGAGGTCTGCGGCAACGGGGGCGGCTCCCAGAACTGCCACGGCGGCCAGACGATCAGGAGGGACCGGCCGGGCAACTGGAACGGCGGCAACCGCACCTCCGGCACCTCCTCGATCGCCGGCGGCAACCAGGTGGTGGCGCCGGTCACCGTCCCGATCGACATCTGCGGCAACGCCGTCGCGATCGCCGGTGACGCGTTCGCCGGCTGCCGCGGCGGGGCCACCGTGAAGAGCGGCTGGGGACGGCACGGCCACTCGGGCGCGGGTGGGAACCGTACCTCAGGGCGGCACAGCATTCTGGGCGGCAACCAGGTGGTGGCGCCGATCACCGCGCCGATCAATGTCTGCGGCAACGCGGTCGCCGTCCTGGGCAAGGCCGCGGGGAACTGCAAGGGCGGTTCGTCGGTGTCGGGCGGCGTCGGCGGAGGCGGCAATATCACCTCCGGCCGGTACGGCATCCTCGCAGGCAACCAGGTGGTGGCGCCGGTCACCGTCCCGATCAACGTCTGCGGCAACTCCGTCGCCGTTCTCGGCGACGCCGCCGCCGGCTGCCTGGGCGGCGCCCGGGTGGGCGGCAAGGCGGGGTGGCACCGGGGCCACGACTGGGGCAAGGTGCACAACTCCGGACGCGTCGGGATGATGCGCGAGACGCCCGCGCTGCCGATGCTGTCCGGGCTCAAGGAGGCCAGCGGCCTTCGCCAGGAGATGAGCTCGGCCGCCGCCCCGTCCGCGCCGATCCTCGGTGACCTGCCGAACATGAAGGGCATGTCGGGCCTGCCGAGCCTGCCCGTCGCCGACAGCGTGGTCGCCGAGTCGGGCGCCGCAAAGGGCAACGCGCCGGTGGCCTCCCAGCCCGCCGGTTCGCTCCCGGTCGGTGACACGCTCGGCCAGGCGACCAGGTCGCTGCCGGTGAACAAGACGGTCGAGAACGCCGCCGGCGGCCTGCCGGTTCGCGACCTGACCCGCAACCTCCCGACCGGTGAGCTGAAGGGCGCGACCGATCTCCTGCCGCTCGGCGGCCTCAACCTGATGAGCGCCGAGCAGCCGGTGGGCCTGACCGGCATGAACCCCGCCTCGTTCGCCGCACTGGTCCTGGGCGCCATGTTCGCCGCCTCGGCGAGCCTGTTCGCTCTCACCCGCCGGGTCCGCCTGCGCCGCAAGTAGGACACCCCAACTACAAGTAGGACATCCCTACTTTAAGTAGGACGCCATCACTGTAAGTGGGACGTCTCCGATGTAAGTCGGATGTTCCGGAAGTACACGCATGATCCGCTGCTTCCGCTTCCCGCGGAAGCAGCACCATCCGAACGCTCACCCTCGGCCTCCGTCGCTGCGGAGGCGGGGAATCTCATTCACTCACGCCTGGTGCCGGCGGGGTGACGCTGGACGCTCCTCCCTTCTTCGGGGGTGAGCATGGATGCTTTGCCCGTTCCGGGGGCGCGGCCCGGAGCGGGCAAAGCGCTTTTGACCTCGTCTCGTACCGGAGTGGTGTCGCTCACATCGTCCGGGCCGCGCGTATGATCTTGCGTCGTAGTCGGACACGCCTGCTGCCGTCGGGATACAGGCGCAGGCGCTCCAGCTCCCAGTTCCCGTACTCGGCGTGTTCCGTCAGCATTTGCCGAGCCACCTCCCGTGAGGTGCCTCGGGGCAGATACAGGTCCAAGTAGGAGTAGTCGAGCACAGCGATTAGTCTCCGAGGGCGTGCCTGAGAACCTGATGGGCTCTATTCTGCGTCCTCGTGGATAACAGGTCCAGGCGGGTTAGATTCCCGGATATAACCGGGTAGCCCGAGGGGAAGGGACTTGCGGCGGCAGGTACCTTCAAAATGGCCCTCCGGGGCGACGGGACCGCCCCGGACTTGTCCAGGCGGACCGATGCCGAGCCGGGAGGACGTGGTATCACCTAGCCGGGAAGCACCCGGGAGTACGGGGAACGACAGCGGACAGCGAGGTAGGAAGCAGCGTGCCAGCCAACAACGGCAACGCCGGCGGAACCCGCCTGGTGATCGTCGAGTCGCCGGCGAAGGCGAAGACGATCGCCGGGTACCTCGGGCGCGGCTACATCGTGGAGTCGAGCATCGGCCACATCCGCGATCTTCCGGAGCGGGCCGACGACATCCCGGAGAAGTACAAGCAGGAAGCCTGGGCACGCCTCGGCGTGAACGTCGATCACGAGTTCGAGCCCCTCTACGTCGTGAATCCGGACAAGAAGTCCCAGGTCTCCAAGCTCAAGCAGCTCCTCAAGGAGGCCGACGAGCTCTATCTGGCCACTGACGAGGACCGGGAGGGCGAGGCCATCGCCTGGCATCTGCGCGAGGTGCTCAAGCCCAAGATCCCGGTCCACCGCATGGTCTTCCACGAGATCACCCCGCACGCGATCCGGGCGGCGGTCGCCAACCCGCGTGACCTGAACCTGCGGCTCGTCGATGCCCAGGAGACCCGCCGGATCCTCGACCGCCTCTACGGATACGAGGTCAGCCCGGTCCTGTGGAAGAAGGTCAAGCCGCGGCTGTCGGCCGGCCGCGTGCAGTCGGTGGCCACCCGTCTCGTCGTCGAGCGCGAGCGGGAGCGGATGGCGTTCACCGCCGCCAACTACTGGGACCTGCAGGCCGTGTTCGACACCGGCCGCGCGAAGGACGACCCGAGGACGTTCGGCGCCGCGCTCACCGGGGTGAACGGCAGGCGCGTCGCCCAGGGCCGCGACTTCGCCTCGACCGGCAGACTCAAGAACGCCGATCTCCTTCACCTCGACGAGGCCGCCGCCACCGAGCTCGCGGCCAGGCTCGGCGCCGCCGCCTACTCCGTCGGATCCGTCGAGCGCAAGCCGTACACCCGCAAGCCGTACGCGCCGTTCCGTACGACGACCCTGCAGCAGGAGGCGAGCCGCAAGCTGGGCTTCTCCGCCAAGTACACGATGCAGATCGCCCAGCGGCTGTACGAGAACGGCTACATCACCTACATGCGAACCGACAGCATCACGCTGTCGGAGACCGCCGTCGCCGCCGCCCGCGGCCAGGCCATCAAGCTGTACGGCTCGGCGTACGTGCCGGACAAGCCGCGCGTCTACGCGAGCAAGGTGAAGAACGCGCAGGAGGCGCACGAGGCGATCCGCCCGGCCGGTGAGGAGTTCCGTACGCCCGGCGAGACCGGCCTGAGCGGGGACATGTTCCGGCTGTACGAACTGATCTGGCAGCGGACCGTCGCGTCCCAGATGAAGGACGCGGTCGGCGAGTCGGTGACCGTGAAGGTCGACGGCGTCGTCACGGCCGGGCCGGAGACCCTGACGGCACAGTTCAGCGCGAGCGGGCGCACGATCACGTTCTACGGATTCCTCAAGGCGTACGTCGAGGGCGCGGACGACCCGGCGACCGACCGTGACGACTCGGAGAAGCGGCTGCCCACGCTCGCCGAGGGCGATCGGCTCATGGCGGCCGACCTGACCGCGGTCGGTCACTCGACGAAGCCGCCGGCGCGCTACACGGAGGCCTCGCTCGTCAAGGAGCTGGAGGAGCGGGAGATCGGCCGCCCGTCGACGTACGCGTCGATCATCGGGACGATCCTCGACCGGGGGTATGTGACCAAGAAGGGCACCGCGCTGGTGCCCTCGTTCCTCGCTTTCGCCGTCGTCAACCTGCTGGAACAGCACTTCGGCAACCTCGTCGACTACGACTTCACCGCCGAGATGGAGAAGGTCCTCGACGACATCGCCAACGACCGGGCCGAGCGGGTGCCGGAGCTGCGCCGGTTCTACTACGGCCAGGACGGCGGCGAGGGCCTCAAGGAGATGGTCACCGACCTGGGCGAGATCGACGCCAAGGAGATCAGCTCATTCCCGATCAAGGGCTCCGACATCATGATCAGGGTCGGGCGCTACGGGCCGTACCTCGACCGCGACGGCGCCCGGGTGAACATTCCCGAGGACATGGCGCCTGACGAGCTGACCGCGGAGAAGGCCGAGGAGCTGTTCTCCCGGCCCAGCGGCGACCGCGAGCTCGGGAAGGATCCGGTGACCGGCCACGTGATCGTGGCGAAGGACGGGCGGTTCGGTCCGTACGTCACGGAGATCCTGCCCGAGGAGCAGACTCCGGCGGCCGAGGGCAAGAAGCGGACGAAGAAGGCGGACGCCCCCAAGCCGCGCACCAGCTCGCTTTTCAAGTCGATGTCGCTGGACACGATCACGCTGGAGCAGGCGCTGGAGCTGCTGCGGCTGCCGCGTGTCGTGGGAGAGATCGACGGCGAGGAGGTGACCGCGCACAACGGCAAGTTCGGGCCGTACATCAAGAAGGGGACCGACTCCCGGTCGCTCACCGCCGAGGAAGACCTGCTCACGATCACGGTCGAGCAGGCCAAAGAGCTGTTCGCGCAGCCGAAGGCACGCGGGCGGGGCCGGGCCGCGGCCGCGCCGCCGCTGCGCGAGCTGGGCGAGGACCCGAACTCGAAGAAGCCGGTCGTGGTGAAGGAGGGCCGGTTCGGTCCGTACGTCACCGACGGCGAGACGAACGCGTCCCTCCGCAAGGGCGACACGGTCGAGGACATCACGATCGAACGCGCGGCCGAGTTGCTGGCCGAGCGGCGGGAACGCGCCCCGGCGCAGCGCAAGCGCGCCACGACGACCCGGGCCAAGCCGGCGGCGAAGAAACCCGCGGCGAAGTCCTGACGTCCCGCCGGCCGGTGTGACGCCGGCGTCGCGGCCCCGCCCGCCCAGCCGTACGGCGCGCGCGGCGGGGACTCGGGCCTCGTAACATCTTCCCCAGCGGCCGAGGGGAGATCACGGTGGGTTTTCTGGTCACGATCATGGTGACCGTGGTGGTCGTGCACTATTACCTGTGGCGACGGCTTGTCAGGCCGACGACGGTCCCAGGGTCGAGCGCCCGCCGCCTGCTGACCTGGGTACTGGTCGCGCTCGCCGCCCTGCTGCCGCTGACCTTCGGGGGCTCCCGGTTCCTCGGTGGGGACGCCGCACACGTCCTGGCGTGGCCGGGTTACCTGTGGCTGGCCGTCATGTTCTACCTGTTCGTGTACTCGCTGGCGCTGGAGATCCCCCGGGCGATCGCCCTGCTGGCCGCCCGGCGGGCTCGTCCGGTCCGGCGTACGGCCGCGGAGCCCTCGTCCACGCCCGCCCCCGCGACAGGCACGATGAGCGCGGCCGACCCGGTCGGCGCCTCGGCGACGACCGCCGTCGAGACCACGGTCGCCGTGGAGACCAGGCCCGGGGGCGACGCCGAGGACGGCCTCGCCGACCCGGCCGATCGCCGGCCCGGCCCGGACGAGGCGGCGATCGGCCGGCGGCTGTTCATCTCTCGTACGGCCGCCGCGGCCGTGGGCGTCGGAGCCCTGGCCACCGTCGGGTACGGCACGCGTGTCGCCCAGGGCGATCCGGTGATCGAGCGGGTCCCGGTGCGTCTGTCCCGGCTGGACCCCAGGATGAGCGGGTTGCGCTTCGCCGTGGTCAGCGACATCCACCTCGGGCCGCTGACGGGCCGCGGGCACACGGAGCGCATCGTCCGCATGATCAACGGCCTCCAGGCCGATGTCGTCGCGATCGTCGGGGACCTGGTCGACGGCACGGTGGCCGAGCTGGGTCCGCTGGCCACCCCGCTGAGGTCCCTGGAGTCCCGCTACGGGGCATATTTCGTGACCGGCAACCATGAGTACTACACGGTCAACGGCCCGCAGGAGTGGATCGACGAGCTCGACTCCCTCGGCGTGCGGTCGCTGCGCAACGAGCGGGTGGAGATCAGCCATGCGGGAGCCGTACTCGATCTCGCCGGGGTGAACGACCTGACCGGCCAGGCGATGGGAGACGGACCCGACATGGCGAAGGCCCTATCCGGCCGGGATCAGGCGCGTCCCGTCGTGCTGCTCGCGCATCAGCCGCTGCAGGTGGAGCAGGCCGCCGGATACGGCGTCGATCTGCAGCTCTCCGGGCACACTCACGGCGGGCAGATGGTGCCGTTCAACCTGCTCGTGCCGCTGCAACAGCCGGTGGTCGCCGGTCTGGCCGAGATCCCCCGCGCGACCGCGTCCGCCGGCGCCCCCGGGACCGGGCCCGACGTCACCCGGGTCTACGTCACCCGCGGCGCCGGCTTCTGGGGACCACCCGTCCGGGTGGGCGCCCCGCCCGAGATCACGCTGCTCGAACTGATGCCGTGACCGGCCTGCGCGGCGACGGCGAAAGTAATACCCTCAGGCGACGAGCGGTCGGGGCAAATCGGTCCGCTCCATCGTTTCCCAAGCCCAGCGAGCACCTGGATACGCTGACATCATGAGCACCCCTGGCCGGCCCGGAGCGCGACGCAAGACGCCGCACATGCTGGCGAACGTGCCGTATCGCAGGCTGTGGACGGCCATGTCGGTCCACGGCCTCGGTGACTGGCTCAACATCATCGCGCTGACGGCCCTGGCGGGTAATCTCACCGCCGGGTCCGGCTATCAGGCGCAGAGCCTCGCCGTCGGCGGCGTCTTCGCCGCCAAGTTGCTGCCGTCGATCTTGCTCGGCCCCCTCGCCGGGGCGCTGGCCGGGCGATTCGACCACCGGGCGACGATGGCCATGGCCGATCTGCTCAGGTTCGTCGTGGTGCTGACGGTCCCGTTCGTCGGCGGCTACCAGTGGCTGGTCATCGCGACCGTCCTGATCGAGTGCGTGAACCTCTTCTGGGGGCCGGCCAAGGACGCGACCCTGTCCGGCATCGTGCCGAAGGAGCACGCGGGGGAGGCCGATCGGCTCAATCTCCTCGCGGTGTACGGCACGGCCCCGATCGCGGCGGCGCTGTTCGCCGTCGTGTCCGCGGTGGTCGGTGTGATCGCGACGGCGGCGCGGACGACGTCGCTGCGTGCCACCGACATCGCGCTCGGCGGCGGCGCCCTTGCCTATCTCGTCGCCGGCATTCTGATCTTCACGCTGCGGACCGTTCCCGGTGACCGCGTCCGGCACGTGCCGACGCCGTCGGTGTTCCGGCTGATCGCGGACGGCCGGCGCCGCATCGGCCGCGTTCCTGCGGCGCGCGCGATGGTCACCGGCATAATGGCGACGCTCGCGGCCGGAGCCGTGATGGTCGGCGTCGCCAGGCCGTACGTCCAGGCGCTGCACGGCGGCGACGCGGGCTACGGAGCGGTGTTCTGCGCGCTCTTCCTCGGCGTCGGATACGGCATGGTCTTCGGGCCGCGGCTGCTTCCCGGGCTGTCGCGCCGCCGCCTGTTCGGGCTGGCGATCGTCGTGGCGGGCCTGACGTCGGCCGCTGCCGCGCTGATCCAGAACCTGGTGATCGTCGTCGCGCTGGCCGCGGTCATCGGCGCATGCGCCGGTGTGGCGTGGATCATCGGCTATCCGGCGCTCGACCTGGAGGTCGGGGACGGGTCAGACGTCCGGCACAGCCGTACGACGTCGTTCCTTCAGTCGCTCGGCCGCGTCGTGCTGCTGCTCGTGCTCGCCGTCGCCGGCGCGCTGGCCGCGGTCGTCGGCGGCCACCCGGTGTCCGTCGGCGCCGGAGCGGACGGGGGGCTCGGCTACCGGTTCGACGGTGCCAACGTGGTGCTGCTCGTGGCCGCGCTGCTGGTGGTCGTCGTCGGGCTCCGCGTGCTCAAGCGGCTGGACGACCGGCGCGGCGTCCCCCTGCGCGCGGACCTGCTGGCCGCGCTGCGCGGCGAGAGGTACGCACCGGAGGCGACGGCCGCGACCGAGACGACCGGTCTGTTCGTGGCCTTCGAGGGCGGAGACGGCTCGGGTAAGACCACGCAGTCGCGGCTGCTCGCCATCTGGCTGCGCGACCAGGGCTTCGACGTCGTGCAGACGCGCGAGCCGGGGGCGACCAAGGTCGGCATGCGGCTGCGGGCGATCCTGCTCGACGCCGCCCACCAGGGCCTGTCCGCCCGGGCCGAGGCGATGCTCTACGCCGCGGACCGGGCAGAACACGTGGAGAAGGTCATCCGGCCCGCGCTGCTGCGGGGCACCACCGTCATCTCGGACCGGTACGTCGACTCGTCCCTGGCATACCAGGGCGCGGGCCGGGCGCTCGACCCGGACGACGTCGTGAGGATCAACACCTGGGCGACGGGCGGGCTCGTGCCCGACCTGACCGTGCTCGTCGACGTGCCGCCATCGGTCGGGCTCCGCCGCATGGCATCCCCCGCCGACCGGATCGAGGCCGAGCCGATGGACTTCCACGAGCGGGTCCGGCGGGAGTTCCGCGCCCTGGCGGCGGCCGATCCCGACCGCTACCTGGTCGTCGACGGCACGCTGCCGCAGCGGGAGATCTCCCGCCTCATCCAGGACCGCGTCCGTGAGATCCTGCCCGACCCCGTGCCGCAGGAGGCGGAGGCCACCACCGGCACGATGCCCGCCATTCGCGACTAGGAAGTGTCGAAATTGGGCGGAGTGTTCGCTGATCTGGTGGGACAGGACCAGGCGATCGGGGTGCTCAGGAGGGCGGCCGCTGCGGCGGCGGAGACGGTCGCCGGTGGTCGCGGCACGGGCATGACACACGCCTGGCTGTTCACCGGGCCCCCGGGATCGGGCAGATCGAGCGCGGCCCGGGCCTTCGCCGCCGCCCTGCTCTGCGACGGGCCGGGAGGGCCTGCGGGGGACCGGGGGTGCGGCCACTGTGAGGCCTGCCATCTGGTGGGGGTCGGCTCGCATCCCGACCTGACCCGGGTGCGCCCCGAGGGGCTGTCGTACAGCGTCCGGCAGACCCGTGACCTGGTGCTCAAGGCGGCGGGGGCGCCGACGCTCGGCAAGTGGCGGATCGTCCTGTTCGAGGACGCCGACCGGGTGACAGAGGCGGCGGCCAACGCGCTGCTGAAGGCGATCGAGGAGCCGCCGGCGCGGACCGTGTGGCTGCTGTGCGCGCCCTCGCCGGACGACATGATCATAACGATCAGGTCACGCTGCCGCGTGGTGACCCTGCGGACCCCTCCGACGGAGGCGGTCGCGCGGACGCTGACCGAGCGCGACGGCGTCCCGCCCGACATGGCGCTGCTCGCCGCCCGGGCCGCGCAGGGCCACATCGGCCGGGCGCGCAGGCTCGCCCTCGACGAGGACGTACGGCGACGCCGCGCCGACGTGTTGTCGATCCCCGGCTCCCTGGGCGGCGTGGGAGACTGTGTGGCCGCGGCGGAGCGCCTGGTCAAGACCTCGGCCGAGGACGCCGACGCGGCCACGGCCGAGCTCAACGAGACCGAGACGGCCGAACTGCGCAAGGTGTACGGCGAGGGCTCGTCCGGCAGGGGGCTCAACAGGGGTCTGGTACGCGGCGGCGCCGGGGCGCTGAAGGAGCTGGAGACGCTGCAGAAGTCCCGGGCGACCAGGATCAAGCGCGACTCCCTGGACCTCGCCCTGCTCGATCTGACGGCGTTCTACCGCGATGTGCTCGCCGTACAGTTCGGTGCCGGCGTCGAGTTGACGAACGAGGACCGCAGGCGGGAGATCGAGGCGCTGGCGCGCGGCTCCTCGCCCGAGGACACGCTGCGCCGCACCCGGGCCGTCATGAGGTGCCGGGAACGGCTCGCCGCGAACGTCAACCCCCAGATCGCGGTGGAGGCGATGACCCTCGCCCTGCGATCACCCGGTGTCGGATGACCCTGGATCGGGCGGCCCGTCGCCGTGCCGTGACCGACCCTTTGCTTCGGCGCGTATCGTGGGGTGAAGCGTAAGCCGCACCGGGATCGGAGGAGGGCCGGGCTCTTGGGCATGATCATGGCCGTGAGCTTCACTCGTTACGGACGGCTCTACTACCTCGATCCCGGCGGACACTCCCCGAAGGTGGGGGACAAGGTGCTGGTGCCCACCGACTCCGGCCCAGAGGTGGCCGAGTGCGTGTGGGCCCCGCAGTACGTCAGCGAGGACGTCGGCGGCCTGCCGGTCTGTCAGGGCCTGGCGGCGGACGAGCACCTGACCCGTGACGAGAGCAACCGCCGCCGCAGGGCGGAGGCGCGCAGCGTGTCGAAGCGTCTCATCAAGCGGCACGACCTGCCGATGAAGGTCGTCGGGGTCGACTACCTGGACGCCGACAACGTCTTCACCGTCTATTTCTCGGCGCCGCACCGGGTCGACTTCCGCGCCCTGGTCAGGGACCTGGCCAGGAACCTCCGGGCCCGGGTCGAGCTGCGGCAGATCGGGCCGCGAGACGAGGCCAGGCTGCAGGGCGGCATCGGGCCGTGCGGGCGCGATCTGTGCTGTGCGACGTTCCTCAAGGACTTCGAGCCGGTCTCGGTCCGCATGGCGAAGGACCAGGACCTGCCGGTGAACCCGCTCAGGATCGCCGGCGCGTGCGGGCGCCTCATGTGCTGCCTGAAGTACGAGCACCCGCTCTACCAGGAGTTCCGTGCCTCCGCGCCGCGTACGGGGACGGCCGTCGACACCCCGGAGGGCTCCGGCACCGTGGTCGGCCACAACGTGCCGGGCGACTCGGTGATCGTCCGCCTGAACGACGGCGGCCGCCGATGCGCCTGCCCGTCCGCCTCCGTCTGCTCTCCCCGTAAGCAACACGACGAGATGTACGGCAAGGCGGGCGGCGCGGAAGCCTAGAGCGTCCTGCCGGGAAAAGAGCTGGAGCCGCAAGAACGTTTCCGGCTGACTCCCGCTTTCGGTTGACGGCATGCTGGTCGGCGGCGGAGAAGACGGCGGCCGGCGGATCGGCTCGATGTTCGCCGCCGTTGTCGATGTGGAAGCGGGGAATCATGGGCCGGACAGACGACAGGGGCGGCGCTGGCGACGCGGACGGATGGTCGCCGGGTGCCCGGCGCTCTCCCGGGCCCGCGTCGTCCCGGCCGGGAACACGCGGTGAGCGCTGCGTGATCCACCGCGCCGTGGCCGCGGCCGCCGCCTCGGCTCTGCTCCTGGCCGGTTGCGCCGCCGTCGCCCGCGGAGACGGCGGCCCGCCGGAGCCGGCTCGGACGACCGGCCAGAACGCCGCGGCCGAGCCGCCCACCCCCGGGTTGCGGCCGTTCTACGGCCAGCGAGCGGCGTGGCGCGACTGCGGCGGAGGGTTCGAGTGCGCCCGGATCAAGGTGCCGCTCGACTACGCCGACCCGTCCGGCGAGCGGATCGAGCTGAGCGTGATCCGGTTGCCCGCCTCGGGTGAGCGGATGGGCTCGCTGGTCATCAATCCCGGCGGTCCCGGCGGCTCGGGGGTCGACTACACCCGCATGGCCGGCACCCAGTTCACCGACGGGATACGCGCCAGGTTCGACATCGTCGGCTTCGACCCGCGCGGCGTCGGGGAGTCGGCCCCGGTCCGGTGCATGTCGAACAGGGAGCTCGACGCCTACATGGCCCTGGACACCAGCCCCGACACCCCCGACGAGGCCACCGCGCTGGAGACCGGCTCGAAAGCCGTCGCGGAACGGTGCGGGGCGGGGCGGTCACGCCGGCTGCTCCCGTTCGTCGGCACACCTGACGCGGCCAGGGACATGGACGTGCTGCGCGCGGTCCTGGGCGACTCCGGCCTCACCTATCTCGGCAAGTCGTACGGCACCTATCTCGGCGCCGTCTACGCGGGTCTGTTCCCCAGGCGGGTGCGTGCCCTGGCCCTGGACGGGGCCGTCGATCCGGCCGTCCCGACGCTGAAGTCCGAGCTCGTCCAGGCCAAGGGCTTCGAGGTCGCGCTGCAGGCGTTCGTCGAGGACTGCGTCAAGGACGCCGCCTGTCCCTTCACCCGCCGTACGGTCGACGGCGCGCTGCAGGAGATCACCGACCTGCTGAAGCGGGCCGACCGGAAACCGCTGAAGAACGACCTCGCGGACGGCCGCGCGATCAACGAGTCGTGGACGATCACCGGCATAATCACCCCGCTGTACGAACGCGAGGCGTGGCCGTTGCTGCGCCGGGCCCTGGGCCGTGCCCTCAAGGAGGGGAACGGGACGGACCTGCTGCGCATGGCCGACCTCCTGGTCGACCGCAACCCCGACGGGTCGTACTCGAACCAGACCGAGGCCAACCTGGCGGTCAACTGCCTGGATCATCCGTACCCGAAGGACATGGCGGCCTTCCGGAGGGCCGCCGCCGAGGCGGTCAAGGCGTCCCCGCGTTTCGGCAGCTTCGCGGTGTGGGGCTCGCTGCCCTGTGCGTACTGGCCGGTTCCGGCCAAGAGCGAGGACAAGCCGATCAAGGCAGAGGGCGCGCCGCCCATCCTCGTGGTCGGCACGTTGCGCGACCCGGCCACGCCGTACGAATGGGCGCGGGGACTGGCGTCGGAGCTGTCCTCCGGCGTGCTGCTCGGGTATGACGGTGACGGGCACACGGCCTACTCCACCGGGTCGAAGTGCGTCGACCAGGCCGTGGACGACTACCTGATTTCGCTGCGGGTGCCCGCCTCCGGCACGATCTGTCCGAAGGCCGGATAGCCGTACCCGCGCCGTCTCCAAGCCGTGCGCGAGGACCCCTGCGAACCTGTAGACTGGGCCACGCCGTCTTACGGCATCGCCGCCTTAGCTCAGTCGGCCAGAGCGACGCACTCGTAATGCGTAGGTCAAGGGTTCGATTCCCTTAGGCGGCTCCAGCTCACAGGCCCCTTCCGATTCGGAAGGGGCCTCTTTGCTAACACTCTTGCTAACAGGCTCATGACATGGTCGGCGGCGAGAGGTGCTGCATGTCGAGGGCTTTGAACGTCTCCTGTACCCAGATGCGTTCCCAACGGTTATCCGTGATCTTTAAGAGCGCCAGGTGAGGATTCCTTGGCTTGCCGGCCAATGAACTTTCTGAGAGCAGCCCCGCGACGCGTCCAGACAGCGCCTTGAACGCAAGGTAGGGCGCAGAGGCCGAGCTAGCCCAGTAGATCTTGACAAGCTGCCCCGTATCGGCATCCCGGACACGGGAACGCAGGGGATCCTTCGCCGTGATGGACTTGCGAAGCGACTGGAAGGCTTGACGGAAGCAGGCCAACACTGTGCATTCGAGGTCTGATAGAGCACGTTCAGAGGAGATCCGCACCAGAAGCGACTCAAGTTCTCCCTCTGCTTGTACGGCCAGCTCCAACACTTCGCGTCGGATATCGCCGTCCTCGGCGGCCTCAGTAAAGACCCCACCCCACAGCTTCCACACCGCAGTGAACTGGCCGTACACGGAATAAAAAGCGCCGAGAGCCTGTAAATCCAGCTCTCGGCGCTTCTTGTGCTCGTCCCATCGGGCCGTGATGCGATTGCCCACGCCCCAGCCGGGGAACAAGATCACAAGTGTGATCAGCAGGTTGGGAATCGCCTTGACGGACTCCGCCCATAACTGCTGGTACATGAGGCCCCTATTTTGATCGTATGTGGATCACTGCTGCCCCATTATCTATCACGGCTCGTTGTCAATACCCATAGTGCTTGCGAAGATGTCGGCGACGGCAGCTTCGGCGGAGCGGATCACATGGGCGTAGACCCGGAGCGTGATCGCGGGGTCGGCGTGGCCGAGCCGGGCCGCGACGACGTGTACGGAGACGCCAGCGAGTAGGAGAGTTGTTGCGTGAATATGCCGCAAGTCGTGAAGCCTGGCGTACGGCAGCGGTTCGGCCGGAGATTCCCCGTCCTTTGGCGAGTTATACAAGTTGATCAGGTCCCGCATGAGCCCGGTCACGGTGTCGGGATAGATTGGCTCTCCCCATCCCGTCCGGAACACGTAATCGTCACCCTGACCGCGCCACTCGCAAGGTCGAAGCGTTCTCACATGGTGAAACCGAGTAACTGAAGGCCGTCGGCCGGGTGGCTGCGGTAGTGGTCGGTGGCGGCGGCGATGTTGGTCCAGCCGATCAGGCGGGCCAGGCCGATGGCCAGGTTGCGCAGGCTGGCCATGATGCGGGGTGCGGCTCCGGTGCGGACTCTGGAGGCGTCCTCGCGGTAGGTGACGTCGCGGATGTGGTGCAGGGCTTCGATGCTCCAGTGGCCGCGGATCAACGCGGCGAGCTGGGCGTGGGTGATGCGGCCGGGCGGCAGGCTGGTGACGGCGTAGACGGTGACGATGGTGGTCTTGCCGGTGCGGTGGTCGGTGCGGCGGCGTTTGACCTGGATGGCCTGGGCGGCGTGGGGGAAGGGCAGGCCGGGGCGGGTGGTGCAGATCTTCATGCGGCGGATCTCGCGGCGGCCGTGCCCGGTCTCGTCGGTGCGGTCGTTCAAGATGGCTTCGCGCCAGGGCAGGGCTTTGAGCCGGCGGTGCAGGGTGGGCTGGTTGCCCTTGACGATGAACAGGTAGTGGCCGCCGGCGGTGACGATGTGGCGGGCGTGGTCGTGCTGGGTGTGCAGGGCATCGGCGGTGACCACCGTGTGGGTGAGGTTCAGCCCGGACAGCAGGGGCGTGAACGCGGGAATCTCGTTGCTCTTGGCCTCGACCTGTCGCTGGGCCACGACGGTCTGGGTGTCGTGGCGGGTGGCGGCCAGCAGGTGCACGGTGCTTTCAGGGGTGCGGCTGCCGCGCAGGGTCTTGCCGTCCACGGCCAGGCCGGTGAGCATGGTCTGGCCGCAGGGCTGGCCGCCTGAGGTGGCGGGCGGGGCGCAGTCGGCGAGCGAGGCCAGATAGGTGCAGGTCGCGGTGTCGAAGGCATCGCCATCCAGCCGGGCCAGCAGTCGTCCCAGCGTGCTGGCGGCCAGCCGTACGTTGCCGGGTAAGCCGGCTCGGGCGCGCAGGTCTGGGTCGTATCCGGCGATGAACCGGGCGATCTTTGCCAGGGAGGTTGCGCCGCCGAGCACGGCGAGCAGGGATGCCGCCGAGCACGGCGAGCAGGGATAACGCGAGCAGCGGAGCGAGCCGGTAGCGGCGTCCGCGGCGGCTGCGCGGGTCGGGCACCGTGTCAAGGACCTGGGCCAGGGTGGGCAGATCGAGTAGATCGGTCAGCGGATCGGCGGTGGTGACGTGCTCCAGGTGGCGGACGAGCACGTCGATCGGGGATGATGGCACGCGACCGCGGCCCCTGTTCTTGATCGACTGGCTTAGACAACCGACGATCATCAGGGGTCGCGTTTGTCATCTCTCCATCGGGGTGCCCTCAGCAGCCCACCCGGCACAGGGGTGTAGCCGTCTCACGAGCCGAGAACGCATCGGCCTTGGGAGTTGCAGAGCCGAGTTAGCGGCGCAAGGGAGGGCCATCGTGAGGGAGAACGACATGAGCCGTACTCATGAAAGCTTGAGCGTCCAGCCCGCGAGTTGACGCCGACAGGATGACTAACGCGGGACATCCACGGAATGATTAGGAGGGCTCTACAAGCTGAAGGTTGCGTCCGTGCAGCTTAGACAACATGAACCACACCCACGGGTCCCGGTCACCACGGCGCCCCGCGCCCATCCGGAGTCCATCGAGGTCTCCGACTGGCAAGATCCTATGCAAGGACGACAACCGCCACACGAGCGGCGTCTAGGGGGTAACCATGGGCTTCTTCGGCAAGTTGCTGAGCAGCATCGGCGGCGGCTCGGGGCGGTCGTGTCCCGACTGTGGGGAAGACTTGTGGGCCGATTCAGGAGAGCTTTCGGGCCGGTACGAATGCCACAACGACAGTTGCACTGGGTGGCGGGTCTACTTCGATGAAGGCGGCATGCTCGTTGACCCGCCGAACCGTGGCAAGAGCGGCGGCGGTCGCACCTGTCGGTGGTGTCAGTCGGCGCTCTCGGGTGGAACGAGCTACCTCCCCTATGAAGATGGCAGCAACTCACACGCCTACATCGTCTGCCCGTCCTGCAAGCAGGAGAACATCCAGCACGGCTTCGGCGAGGACGACTAGCTAGGGCGATCGACGCAGGCTGCGCGGGATATGTGCGGGATGATCTTCTATCGCTGGGTGGCAGTTGGGAGCGTAAGCCAAGGTGAGTAGCTACACAGCGGTGTGATTCGCAGTGCTCTTGAAAACCGCTAGGGCCAGTGAAGTCCTCATGCATGCGAACCAAAACGGGCAACCCGTTCAGCTGCTGTCGACGGACTCCCGATACTGACCCCCTGTAATCACGGGTTGTAGTCAGATTAGTGGTCAAGGAGTGCAACAAGTGCTGCAGTTATCGCGTAAGCATCCTGGAACTGCTCTGGGCTCCGTCTAGCCAGCTCCCGGTAGATGGTGACGGCCTCCTCTGTCAGGGGCAGGGCGTCGGCCGGGCGGCCCAACTCCGAGAGATAGATGCCGAGGGAGGCCAGTGAGTGGGCGAGGTAGGGGCGGTAGCGGTCGGGGTAGGTCTGCGCCAGTTCCCGGTGGATGGCAACGGCCTCCTCTGTCACGGGCAGGGCGTCGGCCAGGCGGCCCAGTTCCCAGAACCGGTTGCCGAGGGAGGCCAGTGAGTGGGCGAGGTCGGGGCGGTAGCGGTCGGGGTAGGTCTGCGCCAGTTCCCGGTGGATGGCAACGGCCTCCTCTGTCACGGGCAGGGCGTCGGCCGGGCGGCCCAACTCCGAGAGCGTCCTGCCGAGGTTGTGCAGTGAGCCGGCGAGGCCGGGGCGGTAGCGGTCGGGATAGGTCACCGCCAGTTCCCGGTGGATGGCAACGGCCTCCTCTGTCACGGGCAGGGCGTCGGCCGGGCGGCCCAACTCCGAGAGCGTCCTGCCGAGGGAGGCCAGTGAGTGGGCGAGGTAGGGGCGGTAGCGGTCGGGGTAGATGTCGGCCAGTTCCCGGTAGATGGCAACGGCCTCCTCTTCCACGAGCAAGGCGTCGGCCGGGCGGCCCAACTCCGAGAGATAGATGCCGAGGTTGTGCAGCGAGGGGGCGAGGTCGGGGCGGTAGCGGTCGGGGTAGATGTCGGCCAGTTCCCGGTAGATGGCAACGGCCTCCTCTGTCACGGGCAGGGCGTCGGCCGGGCGGCCCAACTCCGAGAGATAGATGCCGAGGGAGGCCAGTGAGTGGGCGAGGTCGGGGCGGTAGCGGTCGGGGTAGGTCTGCGCCAGTTCCCGGTAGATGGCAACGGCCTCCTCTGTCACGGGCAGGGCGTCAGCCGGGCGGCCCAACTCCGAGAGATAGATGCCGAGGTTGGACAGCGAGCGGGCGAGGTCGGGGCGGTAGCGGTCGGGGTAGATGTCGGCCAGCTCCCGGTAGATGGCAACGGCCTCCTCTGTCACGGGCAGGGCGTCAGCCGGGCGGCCCAGTTCCCGGAACCGGTTGCCGAGGTTGGACAGCGAGCGGGCGAGGTCGGGGCGGTAGCGGTCGGGGTAGATGTCGGCCAGCTCCCGGTAGATGGCAACGGCCTCCTCTGTCACGGGCAGGGCGTGGGCCGGGCGGCCCAACTCCGAGAGCGTCGTGCCGAGGTTGTTCAGTGCGCCGGCGAGGTCGGGGCGGTAGCGGTCGGGGTAGATGTCGGCCAGCTCCCGGTAGATGGCAACGGCCTCCTCTGTCACGGGCAGGGCGTGGGCCGGGCGGCCCAACTCCGAGAGCGTCGTGCCGAGGTTGTGCAGTGAGCCGGCGAGGTCGGGGCGGTAGCGGTCGGGGTAGGTCTGCGCCAGTTCCCGGTGGATGGCAACGGCCTCCTCTGTCACGGGCAGGGCGTGGGCCGGGCGGCCCAACTCTGAGAACCGGCCGCCGAGGTTGTTCAGTGCGCCGGCGAGGTCGGGGCGGTAGCGGTCGGGGTAGATGACGGCCAGCTCCCGGTAGATGGCAACGGCCTCCTCTGTCACGGGCAGGGCGTCGGCCGGGCGGCCCAACTCCGAGAGATGGATGCCGAGGGTGGACAGCCGGCTTGCACGTTCCCCGACATCGGCATCGGGCGGGATGCTGTCCAGCAGCCGCTGGGCGAGTGCAGCGTTCGCCTCTGCCCAGGTGTCCGACGGGTACGGCAGCGCGGCGTACAAGGCTTCTAGCGTGTCCCGTGACGCCGGTATCGAGCCGACTTCGCCAACCACCACCGGCAGCAGATGTTGCAGCAGATCACCGGCCGCATCAAGCTCTTGAGCCGCCCGGGCCAGTGTCACCAGCGCCTGCCGGCGCTGTTGCTCCTCCCCCCTCTCCATGCAGGCGTCCAGCAATTCAGGAGCCGCGGCCAGCTCCCGAGTGACGTGCAACTCGGCGAGCCGGTCCGGGCGCAATCGCCCCAGCCACTCGTGATCATCTAATGGCGGGTACAGCTCACGCAGCCAATCCGCGACACGGCCCGGATCCACAACGGCCGGGCGGCCAGGAACCCGCTTCACCACCTCCACCGCTTGTGCGTGGTCGCGCGCGCCCAGCAGCGTGCCGACCGCAACCACCTGCTCGATCACCCTCGGACTCAACCCGTGCCCGCCACCGAAGATCCCCCAAACGTTCGCGCTTTGCTGCCAGTACCGACGTTCATGGCCAAGTAGCTCATCCAGCACATCGGAGACCTTCAGCCGTACCTCCGAGCCTCTCGTATGTGCCGAGCGCAGCACTGCGACCAGGGCGGCAGCGTGCAAGTCCAGGATTCGGGGTCGTTCGTCGCCGAAGTCGACGCTCACCCGCTGAGGGGGCTCGGTCCCGATCTTGGCGGCGAAGTAGGGGATTGCGCGCTTCACCTCGTCGTGCTCGGGGTCGAGAGCGGGGTCTTCTTCGGTGAGCTGAATGCCTTGGCCGGCATCAGCGATCATCTTCCGTACCCCTCTCGACTCGCCGCCCAGACGTTGCCACCATTCCCCGGCGCTGCGGGCCAGCAGCAGCACTCGCACCCGCCGTCCCTCATCGGCAGCGACCTCCTGTAACAAGCGCACCAGGCCGGCGCGGGTCTCGGCATAGTCCACGACCATCAGCACCTTGCCGCTGTCGGCCGCCCGCCACTTCGACAGAGCGTCCTCTTCGGCGTCGTCACGGACTTCGACGAACCCCCAGGAGGGATCGAGACGATGTCCCAGCTCCACCGCGAGCCGGGACTTACCCACGCCCCCCGGGCCGACCAGTAGCCGCAACCGTCCGGCTCCCGGTTCCTCGCACCAGGCGAGCAGCTCGTCAAGCTTCTGCTCCCGGCCTCGGAACGGAACCACCTCCCGCGACGGATGCAGCAAGTACGCCACACTGCCCGGGTCCGCGTCTAGAAGGGGCTCCGCGGTGTCCTTGGCGCGCTGCCTGTTCTCGGCAATCTGTTTCCAGTGCTCCCACAGCGTCGGGGCGAACGCGCCGCCAACACCGCCGACGGCGGCCCATATCACGGTCCCGAGCGGTTTGTTATCCGCCCACGCCGCCACGAGCGCCGCCGCCGCGGCCACTGCCGGTGCTGACGCCAGACGCCACCGCGAGGCCATGTCTCAATATTTAGATCACCTCCACCATGCGGTCATGCTCTGTTACGTAATCGCAAGCCCGGCAGGGTGAGATCTCCCTCAAGGAGGAACCCAGCGACCGGGAGCCGAGGGCATTCGGCAAGATCGTCACGGTCTGTTCGGGAACGTGGCCAAGCGCTCCGCAAGACTCTTGCCAAGGGTGGATGGGTGATCGGCGACAACCGCACCGCCGACATGCCTGGCGGACGGGCCGCCGGTCTCCGGACGATCTGGATCGACCGAGGCACCTGGCCGGCGTCGACCATCAGGCCGATCACGGTCACCGACGTACTCCAGGCCATCGAGACCCTCCAAGGGCAGAGGTAGCCAATCGTCCTGTCAGGCAACCGGATCGTGATCTTGCTAACGCGAGTGCTAACAACAGCTCTGGACGACCACGGACGGCCGTGGGATCTCCGAGGCTGTACACCCGCTCTGAGCAGGCGACGATGACGACAGTGGACGTCCCTGGACGAGTGGCGTACTCCTCGTAATGCGTAGGTCAAGGGTTCGATTCCCTTAGGCGGCTCCAGCTCAGAGGCCCCTTCCGATTCGGAAGGGGCCTTCTTGCCAACACCCTTGCCAACAGCGGTTATTGATCGCGGCGGTATAGGCGCGAGGTCACGGTATCGCACCCGCTCTGAGCAGGCGCTGATGAAGATCCGTCCGGGGACGTCACCGGGCGTCGTATGCCGATCTCTAAATCGGACAGTAATGGACAAACGTGACTTTATTGGTTTAATCATGGATATAGAATGACAAGGCTGGATAAAGCCGTTATGTGGCGGTTTGTGGTGGGTTCGTCCCGGCAATCAAGCAGATGCAGGAAAATAGTCCGTTAGGGGGCTGAGGGGGTGTTTCTCCTGCGAGGCTACAGAAACGCCTCCGAAAATTAAGGGCAATCGAATCCTGTCAAGGGGGACACGTAATGCCCGCATTCAAGAACATCATCGCCGGACTGGCGCTGGGGGCCGCGATCACGGGCGGTGCACTCGCTGCGAGTGCCACCGCGGCCAGCGCCTCCGTCGTGCCGGCCTGGGGTGGCGGCCTGGGCGGCTTCGGGGGTGGCTTCGGCGGCTTCGGAGGTGGCTTCGGCTGCGGCGGCGGCTTCGGGGGCGGCTTCGGAGGCGGATTCGGCGGCGGTGGGTTCGGAAACTGCAACATGGGCTGGATGAGCAACAACCTGTGGAACCAGAACTCGTTCAACGACAGCTTCAACGACGAGTCCGCGTTCGCGGTTTCCAACGGTGTCTCCACCATCGCGTTCCGGGGCAACACGAACTCGAACACCAACTGGTGGAACAACACCATGCTGAACAACAACATGGGGTTCGGCAACAACACCTGGTTCAACAACGGCAACAACAACAATGGGTGGTGAGAAAGAACTCAACTGTAACGGCCGGCGGATGCGACCGGCCGATGGCCCGACGGCCCGATGGCGCATGGTCGTCCTGGTAGGCGCCGGACGGTTCGGCGTCGGTACCGAACACGACCTGGTCACGTACGGTTGAGAAAAAGGGCTCCGGCGGACGCCGCTCCGCCGGAGCCCTGCTCGCCACTCGCGGGGCCCTGGCCGCCGGGTGTCACGGCCGCGCGGTACGGCCGGGCACGCGCGAGCGTCAGACCCGGATGACACTCCTGGTGTGAAAAACGAGATGCCGCGGGACTGGGCCGCTGGATAACCTGCGCGAGGAGCGCAGGAGGAGACCACCGTGGGACACATCGAGGTCGGGCATCTCACGTACGTGCTACCGGACGGCAGGCCGCTGCTGGACGACGTCTCGTTCCGGATCGGGGAGGGCGTCAAGGCAGCGCTCGTCGGCCCCAACGGAGCGGGCAAGACGACCCTGATCCGCCTGATCGCCGGCGATCTCCAGCCGGTCGAGGGCTCGGTGGCGCGCTCCGGCGGTCTCGGCGTTATGCGTCAGTTCATCGGCGGGATCCGCGACGGCAGCACGGTCCACGATCTGCTGCTCGGCGTGGCGCCCACGCGGGTCAGGGAGGCCGCCGCCCGGCTCCACGACGTCGAGCTGGCGATGATGGAGCGCGACGACGAGAAGACCCAGATGCGGTACGCCCAGGCGATCACCGACTACACCGACGCCGGCGGTTACGACGCCGAGGTGCTCTGGGACGCCTGTACGGTCGCCGCCCTCGGCATGCCGTACGACAAGGTGAAATATCGGGATGTGAGCACGCTGTCCGGGGGTGAGCAGAAACGGCTCGTCTTGGAGGCCCTGCTCCGTGGCCCGGACCAGACCCTGCTGCTCGACGAGCCCGACAACTACCTCGACGTACCGGGCAAGCTGTGGCTCGAACAGGCCCTCAGGGAGACGCCGAAGACCGTGCTGCTGGTCTCCCATGACAGGCAGCTCCTCGCGAACGTCGCCGACCGGATCGTCACCGTCGAGTCCGGAAACATCTGGATTCACGGCGGCGGCTTCGCGACGTACGCCGAGGCCCGCAGGGAGCGCAACGAGCGGCTCGACGAGCTGCGCCGCCGCTGGGACGAGGAGCACGCCAAGCTCAAGCGCCTGGTGAACATGCTCAAGCAGAAGGCGAGCTACAACGACGGCATGGCCCCCGCCTACCACGCGGCCCAGACGCGGCTGCGCCGCTTCGAGGAGGCCGGGCCGCCGGAGATCCCGCCGAAGGACCAGCGCATCAGCATGCGGCTGCGCGGCGGCCGGACCGGCAAGCGGGCGGTGACCTGCGAACGCCTGGAGCTGACCGGGTTGATGAAGCCCTTCGACCTGGAGGTCTGGTACGGCGAGCGCGTCGCCGTGCTCGGCTCCAACGGATCGGGCAAGTCCCACTTCCTGCGGCTGCTCGCGGGCGAGGAGATCGGGCACACCGGCGTGGCCCGGCTCGGCGCGCGGGTCGTTCCCGGGCATTTCGCTCAGACCCATGCCCGTCCCGAGCTGTCCGGACGGACACCCTGCGAGATCGTCATGACCGGACACGCCCGGCTCAGGAACGAGGCGATGAAGGCCCTGGCCCGGTACGAACTGGCCGGACGGGTCGCCGACCAGCGGTTCGAGACGCTGTCGGGAGGTCAGCAGGCCAGGCTGCAGATCCTGCTGCTGGAGCTGTCCGGAGCCACGCTGCTGCTGCTCGACGAGCCGACCGACAACCTCGACCTGGCCAGCGCCGAGGCGCTGCAGGAGGGCCTGGACTCCTTCGACGGCACGGTGCTGGCGGTGACCCACGATCGATGGTTCGCCGCCGACTTCGACCGTTATCTGGTCTTCGGTGCGGATGGACGGGTACACGAGTCGCCGGAGCCGGTCTGGGACGAACGCCGGGTGGTCCGCCCGAGATAGGCGGCACGATGCGGCCGGCGTCGTAACCCCGGCGGAAGCCCGTAAAGATACCGTACGGCCTGCGCGTGTCCGGGAGGGCACCGTCCGTTTCAGCGGTTATGACGACTAAGTGACACGACGTAGCCGAATGACGATCGCACTCGCCCTCGCCCTCGCGGCTCTGGGACCGACGGCGTGCGGCGAAGACAAGCAGGCGGATGCCCGTCCGCTCGTCCTCAAGGAGCAGGTCTCCTCCATCGCGAAGTCCGGTGCCGGCTATGTGGTGAGCTGGGCGGGCGTGCTCACCAACGCCAACCGCTGGCACTTCGGGGAGAACGCGACCGCGACGATCACCGCCGTGGACGCCGCGGGCAAGGAGGTCGTCCACATGAGGCAGCCGCTGGACGCGGTGCCCCCGGGGAGGTCCGTGGCGTTCAGCGGCCAGACCACGGTCAGCGGACAGCCGGTCCGGGTGAAGATCGAATGCGGCCAGGCGACCTGGAGCCGCATTCCGCGCATCCCGTCGGCCTTCCTGCCGTTCCCGATCTCCGACGTCGTCACCGAGCGGCTGCACGAGGGGGGGTACCTGATCACCGGCTATGTGCTCGATCCCTTCCTCAAGGCGGCGAGCGGCGTCGCGGTGACGGCCCTGCTGCGCGACCCGGCCGGGAAGCTGGCCGGTGGCGGCACCGCCTACCTCGACAAGGTCCAGTCGAACCTCAAGCGCCGCTTCGTCATCACCGTCGACGGCGTGACCGGCGGCACGATCGCCAAGACCGACGTGCTCGCCAGAACGTGGGGGACGACCGCCAAGCCGTACATCGACCTCGCCCTCGCCGGGGCGGCCCCGATCCACACCGTCGCACCCAGCACCCAGCCGTTCGCCAAGGACCGCGGCTACCAGGTGCTCGCCGACAGGCCACAGTGAGCGGCGCACGGCGAGCAGCGGATCGTGGGCGGGGACCGGCACCGCCGCCGGGCCGGGCGGCCGCGGCAGGTTACCGTGAGGACATGAGAACCCCGAGGATCGTGCTCTTCGGAGCCACCGGGTTCACCGGCCGGCTCACCGCGGCGGCGCTGATCGCGCGGGGTGCCCGGCCGCTGCTCGCGGGGCGCGACCCCGCCAGGCTGGAGGCGCTCGCCGCCTCCCTGGAGATCCGGCCGCCCACGGCGGTCGCCGACGTGACCCGCCCGGAGTCGCTCCGCAGGATCGTCGCCCCGGGCGATGTGCTGATCTCGACGGTCGGACCGTTCATGCGCTGGGGGGAGCCGGCGGTCACGGCGGCGACCGAGGCGGGCGCCGTCTACCTGGACACCGCGGGCGAACCCCCGTTCATCAAGCGGATCTTCCAGCGGTACGGCCCGGCCGCCGGCGCGGGCGGTGCCGCGCTGATCACCGCCTTCGGGTACGACTACGTGCCCGGCAATCTGGCCGCAGCCCTGGCCCTGCGCAAGGCCGGATCGGAGGCGGTGCGGGTGGACGTCGGCTACTTCGCACGCGGAGACCTGGCCGGCCGGCTCAGCCCGGGCACCCGCGCCTCCGCGCTCGGCGTCCTTCTCGAGCCGATGTACGGCTTCCGGGAGGGCCGCATCGTCCACGAGCACGGCCGCACCCGGGCGTTCTTCCTGGGGGGACGCCGCCGTTACGGCATAGCCGTGGGCACCTCGGAGCACTTCGCCCTGCCGCCGGCCCATCCCGGCCTGCGCGAGGTCAACGTCTATCTCGGCTGGCTGGGCCGGTTCACCCGGGCCGCCGGGACGCTGGCGCGGGCGAGACCGGTGCTCGCCACCCTGCCGGGAGCCCGCCGGGTGACGGACGCGCTGGCCGACCGGGCGATCCGTGCGGGAAGGTCGGCCGTTCCCGTCGGCCCGGCGGTCTCCTCCCAGATCGTCGCCGAGGCGTACGACGCGAGAGGCCGTCTGCTGGCCGCAGTGGAGCTCGACGGGGCGGACCCGTACGATTTCACCGCCCGGATCCTGGCGTGGGGCGCCACCACCGCACTGGCCGAGGGGGTACGAGGCACGGGCGCACTCGGCCCGGTGGACGCCTTCGGCCTCGATGCGCTGACCCAGGCCTGTGCGGATGCGGGGCTGGCCGCGCGGACCCGTTGAGCAGGCGGGGTTCGACCGGAACGATGCCGTTCAGCGCGGATGGACATGGTTTTCCCCACTAAGCCATCCCATCGGCAGGTAAATCTGGAAATCGATGGATATTTTCGATGGGCAGGCCGCGGCGAATTCGCGTCCCTCTCGTCACAATTCAGAGAATCGGTAGAGCGGGCAGTTACCGAGCATTTACTCTGCGTTATATGAATGATGGCGTCCTGGTGGAGGCGTTGCGCGCCCGTGATCCGGGTGCTCTCGCCGCGCTCTATGACACGTATGCAGAGAGCATCTACCGTTACTGCCGGATGATGCTGGACGGCCCCGACAATGCCCAGGTCGCGTTACGAGACACGCTGATCGCCGCCGAGGCTCTCATCGGCTCACTCGCGGACCACGAATCGTTCCGGCCCTGGCTGTACGCCCTGGCGCGTGGAGAGTGCCGGCGCCGCAGGACACCGGACGTCTCGCCGGTCGATCAGCGCGACGATCAGCCCGCCGATCAGCCGGACGACCATGTGGGCGATCGGACGGGTACGGCCCAGGCGGCGCCGAGCACGATGCCGTTCGACTCGGCGTCCCGGTTCGATGGTGTGCAGTTCGACGCGGGGGCGCGGGACCGGGGCGACGTCACCGGTCCGATGGGCTCCGCCGGCGTCGCTGCGGCCGACCTGCGAGTGGTGGCCCAGGGTGCGGTGTCCGCGCTGTCGCTCGCCGACCGGGAGGTTCTCGACCTGACCACCCGCCACGATCTGTCGACGGCGGAGGTGGCGGTCATGCTCGGTGCCGGGCAGCGTTATGTGGAGGGGCTACGGGAGTCGGCGAACGATCGCCTGCGCGACGCGATCACCGTCGAGATCCTCGCGCGGAAGAACGACCACGACTGCGACCGGGCCGGCAGGACGCTCGCCGGGTTCTCCGGTGTGCTCGCCGCTGAGACGCGGCATCGGCTGATCAGGCATCTGGCGCGGTGCGAAACCTGTTCCCGGCAACGGATGCGGCAGGTCTCCGCGACCAAGGTCTTCGCTCAGCTGCCCGAGACGGGTCTGCCGGACACGCTTCGCGTCCGGGTGCTGAGCTCCTTCGTCGACCCTGAACTCGTTCCGTACCGGAGGTTCGTCGCGAAACGGGTGGGTGCGCTCGATCCGTCGGGCTTCCCCAGGGCCGGCACCCGGCGTGAGGGCCGTCTCGCGCAGGCGGTGGCGGGGGCGGTGGCCACGGTGGCCGCGGCGGCGGCGATCGCGCTGGTTTTCGCGCAGTTCTCCGGTGACCTGCCGGGTTCGGCCTCCGACGGCGCCGCGCACCGATGGCCCGTGGCCGACGGGGCCGCCACCGGTCAGGCGCAGGGTACGGCACAGCCGGACCCCGAGGCCGCCGCCCAACGTCCGCCGGAGACCCCGGACGCACGGTCACCGGAGGACCGATCCGCGCAAGCTCGGTCTCCAGGCGGCTCGGCGCAGCCCCGACCCGGCCGCCCCGACCTGGCCGAGCCGGTGATCCCGGTGATCCCGGCCGGGCCCGCTCCGCTGCCGGCCCCCGTACCCCGGCCGGCTCCGCCGCCGACCCAACCCCGGCCCCAGCCCAAACCGCGGCCCGTGCCGACCGCCGAGCCGTCAGGTCCCAGGCCGACGCCGCCGGGTGGAGAACCGGGGGAGACGCCGCCCGCGCCCTCGCCCGAGCCTCCCGCACGGCCTCCGTCCGGAGGCCCGCCGCCGCACTGGCCCGGCCACCATCCGCCCCCGCACCGCCCCGGCCCCTGGCCGGATCGCGGGCACTGGCCCGGCCGCGACCACCAGCACCACCGTTGGCCGTGCCATCACTGTGACGAGAAGCCGAGACCGCGGCCCGCACCCCGGCCGTCGGCCGAGCCGTCCGGCCGGTCGTCGCATCGGCACCCGGCCGCTTCGGGTCGCTGGTTCCACCGCGGCGGAGCGGACCGGTCCGGAGCGGCGAGGAAGTCCGTGGACGACCGGCGAACGCCGCAGGCGAAGCAGTCCGCTTCATCGGCCCCGTCCCGATCGTCCACATCGTCGAGGCCGTCAGGGCCGGCTGCCGGGCCGGCCTCTGAGTCCGCTCAGCGGTCTTCGCCCGTACCCACCTCGCAACCGGCGGCGCCGGTCGATCCTCCGTCCGCTCCGCCGGACGCGCCACAGACCGCTTCTCAGCAGACGGAGGATGCCTGATGAGCGGTTCCGGCCGCCGTCTTATCAGGACGATCTCCTACATATGATGATTACCGTACGTATCTGTAATGTGTACGCAGAGTAATCATGGGGAACTTGGGGGAGTGGAAGCACGGAAGGGGTAGTAATGCCACTCCTCAGAGCATCGGGGCTCGTCGCCGGCCTGGGATCGGGTCTGGTCCTGACCCTCGGCGGCGTGGCCGCGGCCGATCCACGACCGTCCGCCAAAGACGTGGCGAAGGCCCAGGCGCATGCCCAGGAGCGAGCCCATGAACTGGACAGGGCCGAGGCCGACCTGACCGCGGCCCGGACCCGTCAGGACGATCTGGCGCAGGACGCGGAGAGCCTCGTCGAGGCGTACAACGGCGAACTCGTCCGGCTCGAGGCGGTCAAGACGAGTTACGAGCAGGCGGCACAGCGCCTGAGCGGCGCGGCCGATCAGGTCGAGGAGGCCCGCGTCGCGGTCGCGGCCGAGGCGACGGCGAGTTATGGCGGGCTGTCGGTCTCCGTGCCGGGCGCCCTCGCCGAAGGACTGACCGACATCGGCGGTCTTCTGCAGCGGGCCACCCTGCTGGCGCACATGTCGGACGCCCGGGTCGCCAACCTGCGGCGGCTGAGCGACGCCCGGCGGGTCTACGAGATCCTCCGCGCCCAGGCCGCCCAGGCGTACGCCGCACAGCTTCGCGCGGCCGAGCGGGTACGGCTGGCCAGGGACGCGGCCCAGGAGGCCGTCGACCGGCAGATGGAGACGACGCGGCGGATCGAACAGGAGAAACGCGAACTGTCCGAGCGTCTCGCGGCGGCCCGGTCCAGAGTGGACGAACTGAAACAGGCGAGACAGGAGTCGCGACAACGGTCGACGCGAAAACGATCGGCGGCAGGGCCTGGCGGGGGCGGCGGGGCGGTCCCGGCGTGGGCGGGCCGCATGGGGTCGGGCCGCGGCGGACTCGCCGCCCAATGGGCGCTGAAACAGCTCGGCAAGCCGTACGTCTGGGCGGCCGAGGGACCGGCGGGCTTCGACTGCTCGGGCTTGACCATGAGAGCCTGGCAGCGGGCGGGGGTCTCTCTCGACCACTGGACCGGCACCCAGTGGACTTCGGGACGCCGCGTGTCGCTGAAGAACCTGCGCACGGGGGACCTGGTGTTCTTCGGCGGATCGGGCCGAGATCCGCACAGCATCCATCATGTGGGGATCTACATCGGGCGAGGAATGATGGTCCACGCCCCCCGGACGGGGGACGTGGTGCGCATTTCACCGATCTGGCGGCGCGATCTGGTCGGCGCCACGAGGCCCGCGACCTGACCGGCGGCCGTGCCACGGTCGGCTCAATGCTCTTCGGCGCCGCCCTCTTCCTCCTGGAACCGCTTCACGGACGCCATGATCTCGGCCTCGGCCCCGGCCCGGCCGACCCAGTTGGCGCCCTCGACGGACTTGCCGGGCTCCAGGTCCTTGTAGACCTCGAAAAAGTGCTGGATCTCCAGCCGGTCGAACTCGGCGACATGATGTATGTCGCGGATGTGCTCCATACGCGGATCCGTCGATGGGACGCACAGCACCTTGTCGTCGCCGCCCTTCTCATCGGTCATGCGGAACATGCCGACCGCGCGGCAGCTGATCAGGCAGCCGGGGAAGGTCGGTTCCTGGAGCAACACCAGCGCGTCGAGCGGATCTCCGTCCTCACCCAGAGTGTTCTCGATGAAGCCGTAGTCGGCGGGGTACTGGGTCGACGTGAAGAGCAGGCGATCCAACCGGATGCGGCCAGTCTTGTGGTCCACTTCGTACTTGTTCCGTTGTCCTTTGGGAATCTCCACGACAACGTCGAACTCCACTGGTTCCTCCGCTCAAGCCCCCGGTGTCCCGGTTGGGCATTAATGTCTCGTAGGCGTGGTTCCGGTCGGTGCGAAATGAGGGTCTCGTGGTGCTGCGACGTGAGCGGTGGATGGTGGTGGCCACCCTCGCCCTCCTGCAGATCTTCGTCGTCGTCGCGGGTGTCTATGGCTACCTGGTCATCCATGACGGCACCCGGACGCCGGCCCCTATCGCGTCCCCGGAACCGGCCCCCACCCCCATCATCACCGCGGGCCCGGTTCTGGCCGCGGTCGGGGACGGGGTCCTTCCCGTCAAGGGTACTTTGACCTCCAGATTGCGTGACGCCATGGGTGCCACAGGGCTGGGGAAGAACGTGGCGGGCGTCGTGCTCGACGCCACGACCGGAGAGTCGCTCTTCGACGGCGGTTCGGCGAGACCGGTCACTCCGGCGTCGACGACCAAGGTCGTCACCGCGGTCGCCGTGCTCGCCTCGGTGGGGCCCGACGCCAGATTCGCGACGCGGGTCGTCCGGGGGAAGTCCGGGAACTCGATCGTTCTCGTCGGGGGCGGCGACCCCACCCTCGCCGGGCCGAAGAGCGCCGGTAAGGGCGGCGGCTATCCCCGGCCGGCCTCGCTCGCGCAGCTCGCCGCGCGTACGGCGAAGGCGCTCAAGGCGGCCGGGATCACCCGGGTGAACCTGTCGTACGACTCGTCCCTGTTCGGCGGTCCGCGGTCGGCGCCCGGCTGGAAGCCGAACTACATCCCCGAGGGCAGCGTTGCACCGGTCACGGCGCTCACCATGGACGAGGGCCGGAAGGCCGGGGGCGGACGGCTGACCGACCCACAGCGCGAAACCGCCGCGGCCTTCGCCGCGCTGCTGCGGCGTGCCGGCATCGCGGTCGGCGGCGGGATCCGGCCCGGCGTCGCCCCGGGACCCGAAGGACAGAACGCACGAGACCTGACCGCTCAGGACGGCACAGCGCAGAATGGTAGGGCGCAGGACGGCACGACTCAGGCCGACCCGGCGCAGGGTGGCACAGCGCAGGGTGGCACAGCGCAGGACGGCACGGCGCAGAACGGCAGGGCGCAGGACGCCGCGGCCCGATACGCGGCGGGTGAGGAACTGGCCCGGGTGGAGTCGCCGCCGGTCTACGCGCTCGTCGAGCGGATGCTCACGCTCAGTGACAACGATCTCGCCGAGGCCCTCGCCCGCCAGGTGGCGGTGAAGGAGGGACTGCCGCACACGTTCAGGGGCGCCACGGACGCGGTCCACCGCGTCCTAGCCGGATTGCATCTGGACCAGGGCATCGAGGTCCACGACGGCAGCGGGCTGTCCACGCGCAACCGCATCACCCCGGCCGCGCTGGGCCGTCTGCTGGCCGCCGCGTCCTCTCCCGCCCACCCCGCCCTGAACTCGCTGATCAGCGGGCTGCCCGTGGCCGGGTTCACCGGCACCCTGCATGACCGGTACGGAAAATCCGAATCGGCGTCCGGTGCCGGATTGGTCCGCGCCAAGACGGGGACGCTCAACGGCGTGAACACCCTCGCGGGCATCTCGTACACGGCCGGCGGGCGGCTGGTGACGTTCGCGTTCATGGCGGACGAGGTGACTGATCCGGACAGAGCGATCGCCGCGCTCGACAAAATGGCCACGATCGTCTCCCAGAGCTGATTCGGCGTCCCCTCGCGCGGGGGGAACGCGGAGAACGTACGGTGGTGGGTATGCAGGTGATCGACTGGGATCTGGCCGTCGCGACCGGAGTTCGCCTCGTGCGCCCCGGGCCACAGGTGAGCCGTGAGGAGGCCAGACACGCGGTCGCCGAGCTGCGGCGCCTGTCCCGAGACGCCGAAGGACACGTGCGGGAGTTCACCCGTCTCGACTCGGCTCCGCCGGAGGCGGCGACCGTGGTGGACCGGCCGGGCTGGATCCGGGCCAACGTGGACGGGTTCCGGGTGGTGCTGGAGCCGCTGACCGACAAGATGTCGAGCATGCCGGCGATCGTGTCCGCCGTCGGCTCCCGCATCACCGGCCTCGAGGTGGGCGCCGTGCTGGCGTTCCTCGCCTCCCGGGTGCTGGGGCAGTACGAGCTGTTCCTTCCGCCCGACCCCAGCGGGGTCGCCCCGGCGGGGCGGCTGACGCTGGTCGCGCCCAACATCGTGCACGCCGAGCGTGAGCTCGGGGTCGATCCCCGCGACTTCCGCCTGTGGGTCTGCCTCCACGAGGAGACCCACCGGGTGCAGTTCACCGGGGTGCCGTGGCTGAGAGAGTACGTCCGGGGGCAGATGACCGAGTTCCTCCTGGCCTCGGAGATGGACCTGACGACCCTGCTGGAGCGGCTGAGAGCCGCCTCCGGCGCGGTCGCCGACGCGTTCAAGGGTGGTGAGAGCAATCTCATCGAGGCCATCCAGACCCCCGAGCAGAAGGCCGTCCTCGATCGGGTCACCGCTGTGATGACCCTGGTGGAGGGGCACGGCGACTACGTCATGGACGCGGTGGGACCGTCGGTCGTGCCGTCCGTCGCCGAGATCAGAGCCAAGTTCCAGCGCCGCCGGGAGGGCGGATCGCGCATGGACCAGCTCATCCGCCGGCTGCTGGGCATCGAGCTCAAGATGAAGCAGTACGCCGAAGGCTCCAAATTCGTCCGGACCGTGGTCGAGGAGGCCGGGATGGACGGGTTCAACCGGGTCTGGACCTCCCCTGAGACGCTGCCCACCCGCGACGAGATCGCCGATCCCGGCGTCTGGATGTCCCGCGTCCTCACCGCCACGTGACTCCGCACCCCGGCGCGATGCCACGGGTCTCGTCCCGCTGAGAGATCACCGGGAGAGAATGGGGGTATGGGTCCACATCCCGCTGTCGCCGACGTGCGCCGTGCCGTACGACTGTGCCTGGCCGATCTGTCCGGTGGCGAGCCCGGGAAGCCGGGTGTCGAACATCGCCGGGCCGACCGGGGCACGCTTGTACTGGTCGCGTGCAGCGGGGGGGCCGACTCGCTCGCCCTCGCCGCCGCCCTCGGGTTCTGCGCGCCGCGTCTCGGCCTGCGCGCCGGGCTGCTGACCGTCGATCACGGCCTGCAGGAGGGCTCCGCCGAGCGGGCCCGGGAGCTCGTACGGCTCGCGCCCGCACTCGGCCTGGACCCCGCCGAAGCCCTGACCGTGGTCGTGGACGGGGACGGCGGCCCGGAGGCGGCGGCGCGTGACGCGCGTTACGAGGCGCTGTCGCAGGCCGCACGGCGGCTGGAGGCGGCGGCCGTGCTGCTCGGTCACACGCTGAACGACCAGGCGGAGACCGTGCTCATGCGGCTGGCCCGTGGCAGCGGCAGCCGTTCCCTTTCCGGTATGCCGGAAATTTCCGGCATCTACCGCCGCCCGCTGCTGGGCATCGCCCGCGCGAGGACCCGGCAGGCGTGCGCGGCGCTCGGCCTGTCGCCCTGGGACGATCCGCACAACGTCGACCCCGCCTACACCAGGCCGCGGGTCAGGCACGACGTGCTGCCGGTGCTGGAGACGGCGCTGGGGCCGGGGATCGCTGAGGCGCTCGCCCGTACGGCACGGCTCTGCCGGGACGACGCGGACGCGCTGGACGAGTGGGCCGACGACGTCTACGCGAAAGCGCTGATGTCCGACGGCGGGCTGATCGCGGCCGTGCTCGCGCAGGCGCCCGCGGCCGTACGGCGGCGGGTGCTGCGGCGGGCCGCCGTGGCGGCGGGGTCTCCGGCGTCCGCGCTGGCGGCCGTTCACATCGAAGCGGCGGATCGCCTGGTCACGGAGTGGCACGGGCAGAAGGGCGTCGACCTGCCCGGGGGGGTCGGAGTGGTCCGGCGCTATGGCACCCTGTACTTCGTCGACAACCTCGCGTAAGGAAACCCCCAGGTGGATGCAGCCGACATGGGTAAGGACCTCTCCAGCGTCCTCATCTCGGAAGCGGAACTCCAAGCCAAGATCAAAGAGCTCGCCGGCCAGATCGACGCCGACTACGCAGGGCAGGACCTCCTGATCGTCGGCGTGCTCAAGGGCGCCGTCATGGTCATGGCGGACCTCGCGCGAGCGCTGCACATCCCGGTACGGATGGACTGGATGGCCGTTTCGTCCTACGGCGCCGGCACCAGGTCGTCCGGGGTCGTACGTGTGCTCAAGGATCTCGACACCGACATCGCGGGCCGCCACGTGCTCGTGGTCGAGGACATCATCGACTCCGGCCTCACGCTGTCGTGGCTCATGAACAATCTGAAGTCACGTGATCCCGCCTCTGTGGAGATCTGCGCCCTTCTGCGCAAGCCGGACGCCGTGAAGGTGCCGATCGACGTGCGTTATGTGGGGTTCGACATCCCCAACGAGTTCGTCATCGGCTATGGGCTCGACTACTCCGAGCGGTACCGTAACCTGCCGTTCATCGGCACTCTCGCACCACATGTCTATGGAGGCGAGTAAGCCCTGAGCGAATCCCCCTTCCCAATGGGGTGTCATTGGCTCCCTGGTCGGGGAACACGGGAATGCCTGACGTACGTTGGAATGGCGAAGCCGGACGCCGCGCGGGCGGTTACCCCGAGCGGCGTGCGGGTGTACCTTCGGATATCCGTAGGGTGCCGAAGGTAACCTCCGGTAGTCAGTAGGAGCGGTAAGGGATGCCGCGACCCCGGGACCTCCCGGGGCCAGGCCTCGGTCAGGAAGGAACGGGCCCCCCGGGGTTCCGCAACGGATGGATCTCAAGCGATTTACACGTGGGCCACTGCTGTGGATCCTGGGCATCGGTTTGCTCATCCTGCTCGTCACCACGATGTTCGGCGGCGACGGCAACTACACGCCCGCCGACACCTCTACGGTCGTCCAGCAGATTCAGCAGGGCAATGTCAAGAGCGCGACCATCGTCGACAAGGAACAGCAGGCCAAGCTGACCCTGAACTCGCCGATCACGGTGGGGGGCAAGCAGACGGACCGCATCCAGTCCGCCTGGGTCTACGGACAGGGCCCCGAGCTCACCAAGGCGCTGGAGACCGCCAAGCCGAAGCAGGGTTGGACGGTCGAGGTCCCCAAGGACAACTTCCTCGTCAGCCTGCTGGTCAGTTTCCTGCCGATCATCATCATCGTCCTGATCTTCCTGTTCATCATGAATCAGATGCAGGGCGGCGGCTCCCGGGTGATGAACTTCGGCAAGTCGAAGGCGAAGCTGATCACCAAGGACACCCCGAAGACCACGTTCGCCGACGTCGCGGGTGCGGACGAGGCCATCGAGGAGCTTCAGGAGATCAAAGAGTTCCTGCAGGCTCCGGCCAAGTTCCAGGCGATCGGCGCGAAGATCCCCAAGGGCGTGCTGCTGTACGGCCCGCCCGGCACCGGTAAGACGCTGCTGGCCAGGGCCGTCGCCGGTGAGGCAGGCGTGCCGTTCTACTCGATCTCGGGTTCCGACTTCGTCGAGATGTTCGTCGGCGTCGGCGCCTCCCGGGTCCGCGACCTGTTCGAGCAGGCCAAGACCAACGCCCCGGCCATCATCTTCATCGACGAGATCGACGCCGTCGGCCGGCACCGCGGCGCGGGCCTCGGCGGCGGCCACGACGAGCGCGAGCAGACGCTGAACCAGCTCCTCGTCGAGATGGACGGCTTCGACGTCAAGGGCGGCGTGATCCTGATCGCCGCGACCAACCGGCCCGACATCCTCGACCCCGCCCTGCTGCGTCCTGGCCGTTTCGACCGGCAGGTCGTCATCGACCGGCCCGACCTCGAGGGCCGCAAGGGCATTCTGAAGGTACACGGCCGCGGCAAGCCGTTCGCGCAGGACGTCGACCTCGACGTGATCGCGCGGCGTACCCCCGGTTTCACCGGCGCCGACCTGGCGAACGTGATCAACGAGGCCGCCCTGCTCACCGCGCGGCAGGACCAGAAGCTGATCACGATGGGCACGCTCGAAGAGTCCATCGACCGCGTGATGGCCGGCCCCGAGCGCAAGTCGCGGGTCATGTCGGACCAGGAGAAGAAGATCATCGCGTACCACGAGGGCGGACACGCCCTGGTGGCCCACGCGCTGCCCAACTCCGACCCGGTCCACAAGATCACGATCCTGTCGCGCGGCCGCGCCCTCGGCTACACGATGACCCTGCCGATGGAGGACAAGTTCCTCGCGACCCGCTCCGAGATGATGGACCAGCTCGCGATGCTGCTCGGCGGGCGCACCGCCGAGGAGCTCGTCTTCCACGAGCCGACCACCGGCGCGTCCAACGACATCGAGAAGGCGACCTCGATCGCCCGCCGCATGGTCACCGAGTACGGCATGAGCGAACGGCTGGGCGCGCGCAAGTTCGGCAGCGGCAACGGAGAGGTCTTCCTCGGCCGTGAGATGGGCCACGAGCGCGACTACTCCGAGCAGATCGCGTCGGCGATCGACGAGGAGGTCCGCCGCCTCATCGAGAGCGCGCACGATCAGGCGTGGGAGATCCTCGTCCAGTACCGTGACGTGCTCGACAACCTGGTCCTCGAACTCATGGAGAAGGAGACCCTCTCCCGTCAGCAGGTCCTGGAGATCTTCTCGCCCGTGGTGACCAGGGAGAAGCGACCTTCCTACGCCGGGTACGGCAAGCGCCTCCCGTCCGACCGCCCTCCGGTCATCACCCCGAAGGAGCGGGCGAACGGCAACGGCTCGGCGCTGCCGGCCGGTGGCGGCGCCGGCTCGGCGCCGTGGACGGGGGCCGGTGAACAGTCCGCGCAGCGAGACGAGGCCTGACGATGGTTCCCCCCTTCCCCGGCTTCGATCACAACCGGATCGAGAAGGCCGTCCGCGAGATCCTGCTGGCCATCGGGGAAGACCCGGATCGTGACGGGCTCCGCGACACGCCCGCCCGCGTCGCCCGCGCGTACGCCGAGCAGTTCGCCGGTCTCGGCCAGCGTCCGGAGGACGCGCTGACCACGATGTTCGACGCCGATCACGACGAGATGGTGCTCGTGAAGGACATCGAGGTGATGTCCACCTGCGAGCACCACCTCCTGCCGTTCCACGGTGTCGCGCACATCGGCTACACGCCGAACCAGAAGGGGCAGATCACCGGCCTGTCCAAGCTGGCCAGGCTGGTCGACGTCTATGCCCGCCGGCCACAGGTGCAGGAGCGGATGACCTCGCAGATAGCGGATGGCCTGATGGCCGTGCTCGAGCCGCGCGGGGTGATCGTGGTGATCGAAGCCGAGCACATGTGCATGACGATGCGCGGGGTCCGCAAGCCGGGCGCCAAAACGATCACGTCGGCGGTCCGCGGCGACTTCCGCACGTGTGAGGCGACCCGGGCCGAGGCCATGTCGCTCATCCTGCGCGGTTGATCTCTCGTCGGCCCGCTTCCGATTCTCGCGGGCCCCTGTCCGTCCACAGGCGTACCCCATGGGACCGATCGTGACCCCAGAGCATCTAGGCTGGACTTCATGACCGCATGGAGCGTGCCCGGGATGCCCGATCCCGGGCGCTGCCTGGTCATGGGTGTCGTCAACGTCACCCCCGACTCCTTCTCCGACGGAGGCCGGTGGTTCGATCCCGATATCGCGATCCGGCACGGCCTCGATCTGGTGGCCGAGGGCGCCGACATCGTGGACGTCGGGGGCGAGTCCACCCGGCCGGGCGCCGCCAGGGTCTCGCTCGACGAGGAGTTGCGCCGGGTCGAGCCGGTGATCCGGGCACTGTCCGGGGAGGGCGTGACGGTCAGCGTGGACACCATGCGCGCCGAGGTGGCCGAGGTGGCGGTCGCGGCCGGGGCCCGGCTCGTCAACGACGTGAGCGGCGGTCTGGCCGACCCCGAGATGCCCCGGGTGGTGGCGGCCACCGGCGTGCCGTACGTGGTGATGCACTGGCGCGGCCACAGCCGCGACATGGACAGCCGCGCCCTCTACCACGACGTGGTGACCGAGGTCGCCGAAGAACTACGCAAGCGGGTCGATTCCGTGCTCGCCGAAGGCGTGCGTAAGGAGCAGATCATTCTCGATCCCGGTCTCGGGTTCTCCAAACAGGCGGAGCACAACTGGGCCGTGCTGGCCGGCATCGGCACGCTCAACCGGCTCGGCCGTCCACTGATCATCGGTGCGTCGCGCAAGCGGTTTCTCGGCCGTCTGCTCGCGGAAGCGGACGGCACCCCGCGGCCGTTCGGCCGCAGCGACGACGCCACTCTCGCCGTCACCGCGCTCGCCGCGCGAGCCGGCGCCTGGTGTGTGCGGGTGCACAAGGTCGGCCCCAACGCGGACGCCGTACGCGTCGCCGCGGCGTGGCGGGCGGCCGAAAGAGAAGGTGCCGGCGCGGGCGCTGGTCGGAGCCGGGCTGATGAGGGATGGCGATGCCGGGAATGACGGAGATCGAGGAGCTCGAGGCGCTCAACGAGGCGTTCTACCACGCGTTCGAGAGCGGCGACCTCGACAAGATGTCCGAGATCTGGATCGAGGACACCGAAGACCGGGTCGCGCTGTGCGTGCATCCCGGCTGGGCCATGCTGAGCGGGCGGACGGCGGTGCTCCGGTCGTGGGCGCTGTTCATGGCCAACACGACGTACATCCAGTTCGTGCTGACCGACGTGCGCACCATGCTGAGCGGTGACGTCGCGGTCGTCACCTGCACCGAGGACGTCCTGGTCCCGGCGGGGACCGACGAGATGGGCTTCGCGGCGGGCCTCGTCGTCGCCAGCAACACCTTCATCAGGACCGGCTCGGGCTGGCGGCTCTGGATGCACCACGGGTCCCCCATCCTCCAGGCGGAGGAGGAGGAGGCGGAGGGGGACGGTCATGAGCGGTGACACCATCCGGCTCGCCGGGTTACGGGTGCGCGGCAGGCACGGCTGCCTGCCCGCCGAGCGCGAGCTCGGCCAGGAGTTCGTCGTCGACGTGACGCTCTTCCTGGACACGGCGCCCGCCGCCGCGCATGACGATCTGAGCAGGACGGTCGATTACGGCGCCCTCGCCGTACGACTCGCCGAGATCGTGGCCGGTGATCCCGTCGACCTCATCGAGACCCTCGCCGACCGCCTCGCGTCGGCCTGCCTGGCGCATGACGTGGTCGAGGCGGCGGAGGTGAGTGTGCACAAGCCGGCGGCGCCGATCCCGCTGCCGTTCGACGACGTGGTGGTGACCATCAGAAGGAGCCGCGCATGAGGGTGGTGCTCTCGCTCGGAAGCAATCTGGGCCGCCGGATCGACTATCTCCAGGGCGCGCTCGATGTGCTGTTCGACGCTCCGGGGCTGACGTTCGTGGCGGTGTCCCCCGTGTACGAGACCGATCCCGTGGGCGGTCCCGAGCAGGGGCCCTACCTCAACGCCGTCGTGATCGCCGAGGGCATGCAGGATCCGCGTGCGCTGCTGGAGCGGGCCCAGGGCGTCGAGGCCGCGTTCGGGCGCAGGCGTGAGGAGCGGTGGGGGCCACGCACGCTGGACGTCGACCTGATCGCGATGGGCGGCATGGTCTCGGACGACCCGGAACTGACCCTGCCCCACCCGAGGGCGCATGAGCGGGCGTTCGTGCTGGTTCCGTGGGCTCAGATCGATCCGGACGCGGTGCTTCCCGGTCACGGCCCGATCGCGGCCCTGCTGGCCGATCTGGACCAGAGCGGGGTACGGCCACGGCCCGATCTCTCGCTGGTGCCTCCCGACTAGAACGGAAGGATCCCCGTCAGCCCCATCGGAACGGAGCGTGCGTGAAACCGAGCAACCCCGGCGTCCTGGTCGGCCTGGTGGTGGTGTTCGGGCTCGTCACCTGGGGAGTGCTGCAGCAGACCTACGCGGTGCTGCCCACCCTCCCGTGGACGGCCATCCCCACCACGTTGCTGCTCGCGCTCGGCGAGGCGTACACCGGCTGGCTGACACGTGCGAGGATCCTGCGCAGGCCGGACACCAAGCCCGTCGAGCCGCTGGTCGTCGCCCGGCTGGCGGCGCTGGCCAAGGCGACGGCGCACACGGGGGCGGTGTTCGCGGGGGTGTTCGCCGGATTCGCGTGCCGTGTGATCGACATGCTCGAGCTGCCCAAGCCCCGCCAGGACGCGCTGATCGCGGGCGGATCATTCCTGTCATGCGTGATCCTGATCTGCGCGGCGCTGTTCCTGGAGTACTGCTGCCGCGTCCCCGGCAAGCCGGAAGGCGAGGAGTGACGAGCCCGGACGGGACCGGACGAGCCTCGGAGTAGTGACGAGACCCGGACGATGCGCCTCCGGGTTATTTGTCGATGTCTCCGACGACGAAGAACAACGAGCCGAGGATGGCCACCATGTCGGAGACCAGGTGACCGGGCAGCATCTCCCGCAGCACCTGGATGTTGTTGTACGAGGCGCTGCGCAGCTTCAGGCGCCACGGAGTCTTCTCGCCCCTGGACACCAGGTAGTAGCCGTTGAGGCCGAGCGGGTTCTCGGTCCAGGCGTAGGTGTGGCCCTCGGGGACCTTGAGCACTTTCGGCAGCCGCTGGTTGATCGGCCCCGGCGGCAGCTCCCGCAGCCGTTCCACGCAGGCGTCGGCCAGGTCCAGGGACACCTTGACCTGGTCGAGCAGCACCTGGAACCGGGCGTTGCAGTCGCCCGCCGAGCGGGTCACCACCGTGACGGGCAGCTCGCCGTAGGCGAGGTACGGCTCGTCACGCCGCAGGTCGAAGTCCACCCCCGAGGCACGGGCGATCGGGCCGCTCACGCCGTACTGCATGATCGTGTCACGGTCGAGGACACCGATGCCCCTGGTCCTGGCCAGGAAGATCTCGTTACCGGAGATCAGTTCCTCGATGTCGGGCAGGCGGTGCCGTACGTCGGCGACGGCCTGGGCGGCCCGGTCGAGCCAGCCGAGGGGAAGGTCCTCCTTCAGCCCGCCCACGCGGTTGAACATGTAGTGCATGCGGCCGCCGGAGATCTCCTCCATGACGTGCTGCAGCGTCTCACGCTCCCGGAAGGCGTAGAAGACCGGGGTGATCGCGCCGAGCTCCAGGGGATAGGAGCCGAGGAACATGAGGTGGTTGAGCACCCGGTTGAGCTCGGCCAGCAGCGTCCGGGCCCACACAGCACGCTGGGGGACCTCCATCCCGAGCATGCGCTCGACGGCCAGCACGACCCCCAGCTCGTTGGCGAAGGCCGACAGCCAGTCGTGCCGGTTGGCGAGCACGATGATCTGCCGGTAGTCGCGTACCTCGAACAGCTTCTCCGCGCCCCGGTGCATGTAGCCGACGATCGGTTCGGCGGCGGCGATCCGCTCACCGTCGAGTGTGAGCCGCAGCCGCAGCACCCCGTGTGTGGACGGGTGCTGCGGGCCGATGTTGAGGACCATGTCCTCGGTGGCCAGTTCCTTCGGCTGGACGGCGGCAGCGCCCGAGCCGATGCCGACCACGCGCTCCCGCCGCGTGCCCTCCTCGGTCATACCGTCCATGCTCCCACGCCCGTACGGCACCGCGAATGTCGCGGCGAAGTGCGCGGCATGGCGGCCGGGCCGGCCCAGGCGTCACCGCGTCGCTTCATCGGGCAGGTAGACGGCATGCCCGTCCTTGCGGGCCCGGCGGGCGGCCGGCAGACGCGGCGCCGTGGTGGCCGGCAGCAGGGCGGTGGCCTGCTCCCAGGGGAAGAATCCCGCGTCGTCCAGTTCCTCCTCCTGCAGCAGCAGCGACGTGCCATCGGCGATCGTGCCGCCGTCGAACAGAAAGTTGACCATCGAGCGCGGCCGGTCGCCGAGCGGCGGCGCCCAGTCGAGCACGAGCAGCGCGCCCGGCTCGACCCGGAGGCCGAGCTCCTCGTGGACCTCGCGGCGGGCGCCGTCGTGGGGTGACTCGCCCGCTTCGATGATGCCGCCGGGGATCGCCCAGCCCGGCCGGTAGTTGGGCTTCACCAGCAGGACGCGGTCGTGGACGTCGGTGAGCAGCAGACATGCCGAGGCGTAAATCGTGGGCAGGGTGGCGAACCACTCCGGCGGCTCGAGATATGGCTTGCTCATCCGATCACGTTACCCACCGTATGACCACGCGCGGAGCCGACACGGGGGAGGCCCTCACCGGGGCCGTATGAGCCCGGGGATGAGGTGAGCTCTGGAACCGCCGCGGCCCTCAGTCGTCTTCCACGGTGACGCCGAGGATGTGGGCGAACATCGGGGCGAGCTCCATCAGCTGGAGGCCGCTGATGGTCGCGCCGCGCAGCGCGTCGTACCCGTCGAGGAGGCCCAGGGAGGTGGCGCCCCGCAGGTCGACGTCGGTCATCTTCGCCTTGTCGAACCGCACCCGCTCCAGACCTGAACCCGGGAACGAGACGCCGGTCAACGTGGCGCCGGCGAAGTCCACGTAGCGCAGCGTGCACTCCACGAACAGCACCTCCCGCAGCTCGGCGGCCCGGAAACTGACCGAGTCGAGCTTGCAGCGGTGGAAGGTCACCCGGTCCAGCTCCGCGCCGGGCATCGCCGTACCGGCCGCCGCGCTCGTGATGATCTCGGCGTCCGCCCAGGTGCTCTCCGTGAGGTCGCCGCCCACCCAGCGCGCGGTGTGCAGCCACACGTCGGTGAAGCGGGCACGCGGGAAGCGGCCGCCGACGAACGTCACCGACGTGAACGCCGACTCGATGAACCTCGCGTCGCCGGCGTCCTCGTCCTCGAACTCCTGCCCGTCGAACAGGAGCGTGTCGTAGTCGCCGCTCCGGGCCAGTCTGCCGTCGAACGGCTCGAGGTGATCCGCGTACGGCAGTGCGGCGAGCTCACGGGGCTGCTCGTAGGCATGTCGGCGGCGTTTCGGCATCACCCCAACGTAGCGGGGGCGTACGACGAACCACCGCCTGACGGCGTCCCCCGGTGTGATCTGTCAGATGCGCCGCAGGGCCTCGATGAGGCGGTCGACGTGCTCCTCGGTGGAGCCGATGCCGATCGACGCCCTGATCGCCCCGGTCGTGCCGTCCGCGCACCCACCGTCCTCGGCGGCGTCGTCCGATGCCGAGAGGAGGTGCCGGACGAACGGGTGGGCGCAGAACTTGCCGTCTCTGACGCCGATGCCGTGCTCGGCCGACAGCGTCTCGGCCACATCTCTGGCGGTGTGACCGGCCACCGTGAACGACACGATGCCGACACGCGGGTGGTCGGGCCCCCACAGCGACAGCTCCCGTACGCCCTCGACCGTGGCCAGACCGGCGCGCAGGCGGGCGAGCAGCCGCTTCTCCTCCCGGATGAGCGGCCTCCAGCCGGTGGCGCTCAGCGCGTCGCAGGCGGCCGCGAGTGCGATCGCGCCCAGCACGTTGGGGGTGCCCGCCTCATGCCTGGCCTCGGGGTCGTCGCTCCATTCCGCATGACCGGCGGAGCCGGCGGGATCGGACCCGGCGCCGACGGTGCGCACCGCGCCGCCGCCCCGCAGGTACGGCTCGGCCCGGGTGAGCCAGTCGGGCCGGCCGATCAGCACCCCGGCGCCGAACGGCGCGTAGAGCTTGTGCCCGGAGAACGCGACGTAGTCGAGGCCGAGTGCGGTGAGATTGAGCGCCCGGTGCGGGACGAGTTGGGCGGCGTCGACCGCGATGCGGGCGCCGTGCCGGTGGGCGATGTGCGCCAATCCCGCGATCGGCCACAGCTCACCGGTGACGTTGGAGGCCGCGGTGACGACCAGCAGCGCGGGGCCCTCGATCGACGCGAGCGCCTCGTCGGCCGCCCGCACCGCCTCTCCCGGGAACGCGGGCGGCGCGAGCCGTACGGCACGGGGCCAGGGCAGCAGCGAAGCGTGGTGCTCGGAGTCGAACACCACCACCGTGGCGCCCTCGGGCAGGCAGCGGGCCAGCAGGTTCGTCGCGTCGGTCGTGTTGCGCGTGAAGATCAGCGCGTCGTCCCCCCGGGCTCCGACGAAGGCCCGCACGCTATGCCTGGCCTGCTCATATCGGGCGGTGGTGAGCTGCGAGGCGTACCCCGCGCCGCGATGGACGCTCGAATAGGCCGGGAGCGCGGCGGCGACGGCCGCGTTCACCGGCTCCAGACAGGGCGCGCTTGCCGCGTAGTCCAGGTTGGCGTACGGCACGAGCCTGCCGCCCCTGACCGGCACCCGCAGGTCGCCGCCGAGAACCGCCGGGATCGGGCGGGAACCGGAGGAGACCGGACCATGGGCGGTCGCGACATCGGCGGCGGCGGGGGTGGGAGCGGCGGGGTTGAGAATACTGAGAACAGCGGACAACGCCAGGCCTCCTTGGGGTCGGGGACCCGGCCATGGCGTCGTATGGCGGAGCCCGCGCTTGCCCGGCACACCTCGTGCCGGACCCGGTCCTCACCCGGGGCACCCCGCCGCGGACGCGAGGGTTGCCGGCCAGCGAGCCGGGGCTTGGCGCTGGCGCTCATGACCTGGCTCGCACTATAACCCATCGGCCCGGCCCGTCACCATGAGCCCTCGCACCCCCCGAGCGCCGACAAACCGAGCGCCGACAAACCGAGCGCCGACGACCCGAGCACCGACGACGTCCACCGGGACAGGGGAGCTGGTTCGCGGTAACCGCTCTGCGAGACGAATGCCCTGATGGATGCGTATGGTGTGCATTGTGAAGTTTGATCCCTGGAATCCCGAGTTCATCGCACACCCGTACGACGCGTATCGCGACCTGCGCGAGAACGACCCGGTCAGCTTCTTCGAGCCGACGGGTCAGTGGCTGATCGCCCGTCATGCCGATGTGAACGCGCTGCTGCGCGACCGGCGGCTGGGCCGGTCCTACCTCCATCTCGGCACGCACGAGGAGTTCGGCAGGGAGCCGGAGCCGGAGTTCCAGGAGCCGTTCTGGCGGGTCATCCGCGCCGGGATGCTGGATGTCGAGCCACCGGTCCACACCCGGTTGCGGCGGTTGGTGTCCAAGGCGTTCACGCCCAGGATGGTCGAGTCGCTCCGCCCCCGGGTACGGAAGATCGCGACCGAGCTGACCGAGGGACTGGTCGAGCGCGGCGGCGGCGATCTCCTCGCCGAGGTGGCCGAGCCGCTGCCGGTGACCGTGATCGCGGAGATGCTCGGTGTGCCCGAGGCCGACCGGCATCTGCTGCGGCCGTGGTCGGCGGACATCTGCGGGATGTACGAGCTCAACCCCTCGGTGGAGGCGCAGCACACGGCTGTGCGTGCGGCCGAGGAGTTCGCCGCCTATCTGCGCGACCTCGCCAGGACGCGCCGGGACCGGCCGGGTGACGACATGATCTCCGCGCTGGCCCAGGTGGTGGACGACGGGGACCGGCTCACCGAGGACGAGCTGATCGGCACCTGCGTGCTGCTGCTCAACGCCGGTCACGAGGCGACGGTCAACGCCACCGGCAGCGGCTGGTGGGCGTTGTTCCGCAACCCCGGTGAGCTGGCGCGGCTGCGTGCCGACTCGACTCTGATGCCGACGGCCGTCGAGGAGCTGCTGCGCTGGGACACTCCGGCCCAGATGTTCGAGCGGTGGGTGCTGGAGGACATTGAGGTCGGCGGGGTGACGATCCCCCGCGGGGTCGAGGTGGCGCTGCTGTTCGGCTCGGCCAACCGCGACCCCGAGGCCTTCGCCGACCCGGATCGCCTCGACATCGGCCGGGTCGACAATCCACACATCTCGTTCGGAGCCGGCATCCACTTCTGTCTCGGCGCGCCGCTCGCCCGGATCGAGATGGCGGAGTCGTTCAGCGCCCTCCTGCGGATGGCGCCCAAGCTGGAGCTCGCCGAGGAACCCGCCTGGAAGCCCAACTACATCATCCGGGGGTTGGAGTCGCTCAAGGTCACCGTTTGACCTGGGCGAGCCAGCCGAAGCCGCCGAGGCCGGCGGGATCGATCAGCTCGGCCTCCTCGGCCGCCCGTCCGAGCGCCCGGACGTAGCCGACCGGATCGGCTGCGGCGAGTTCGACCGGCGGCCGGACACCGGTGACGCCGAGATCGCGCAGCGCCTCCCGCTGGGTGGTCAGCGTCGTGGCCACGGCGCCGGCCAGTTCGCCCGCCGCCGCGCACGCGTCCAGCGCGACGTGCGCGGTGATGTCGCACGATCCGTCCGGTACGGCCGGCGTCACCGAGCCGTCGCGGTAGGCCGTGAGGCTGCCGAGGGGTGGCCGGTCGCCGGCGCGATGGGCGTAGTCGACGGCGATCGCCGTGCCGCGCGCGAGCCGTACGATCACGGCGGCCCAGGCCTCGTCGCGCGGCCGGCCGATCTCCGCACGCCGGCCGACGAGTCCCTCGCCGCGCGGCGGCCTGTCGGCGCCCCGCACCGGCTCATGGGCGCCACGCCGCGGTGTGTCGGCGCCGCGCAGCGGCCACCAGCGGTCGAGCCAGGCCAGATCCTCCGGGCAGGGAGGCGGGCCGAGGCGTTCCGCGCCGGTCTCGGGATCGACCAGCACCAGGCGCGGCCCCGACGGGGTGTGCTCGACGACGTCCACCGGGATGTTGTCCAGCCACTCGTTGGCGACGATCAGCCCTTCGACGCGGTCGGGTACGGCGTCCGCCCAGGTGATCCGGCCGTCCAGGCCGGGGGGACGCGGAGCGAGGTCGACGGCGGTGATCCGCAGCCGTTCCGCCAGGCCGGGCGGTGCGATCGCCAGGACGCGGGCGGGCAGCAGGCCGTCGCCGCTGCCGACGTCGACGAGATCGATCACCTCAGGTCTGCCGAGCGACCCGTCGACCCGCTCGACCAGGCGGAGCACGGCCCAGGCGAAGACCGCCGACACGTGCACCGAGGTCCGGAAATGCCGGTCGGGCCGTTCCCGTAGGTAGAAGCCGCCGTCCCCGTAGAGCGCGCGTTGCGTGGCCGCGCGCCAGGTCAACCACACACGTCTCACGTTACCCAGGCCGCGGAAGATGACGAAAAGTAGTCACCTTCGTACTCGTGGCTCAACATAGTGGAGGGGGAAGTGGGACAAAATTGGACCATGGGTCAAGGCCGGGCAGGCCCGCGCGGCTACGCTGGGCGGGGCGGAGGGGAGGCCTCTATGGAGACAAGCGACCGCCCGGGACGGCTTGCCGTGGGAGTGCTCGGCGCGGGACGGGTCGGTTCGGTGCTGGGCGCGGCGCTCCGGCTCGCCGGACATCGGGTGGTGGCCGCGAGCGGGGTCTCCGACGCGTCCCGCCGGCAGGCGGCCGAGCGGCTCGGCGTGGAGTTGAGCAGGCCGGAGGATGTGATCCGGCAGGCCGAGATCGTGCTGCTCACCGTGCCCGACGACGTGCTCCCCGAACTGGTCTCCGGTCTGGCCGCCACCGGTGCCGACCTGCGCGGCAAGCTGCTCGTCCACGCCAGTGGCGCGTACGGCCTGGCCGTGCTCGACCCGGCGGCCGAAGCGGGCGCGCTGCCCCTGGCGCTGCATCCGGTCATGACGTTCACGGGTCGTGACGACGATCTCACCAAGCTGAACGGATGCTCCTTCGGGGTGACCGCCCCGCTCGTGCTGCGCCCGGTGGCCGAGGCCCTCGTGATCGAGATGGGGGGTGAGCCCGTCTGGATCGCGGAGTCCGACCGCGCCCTCTATCACGCCGCCCTGGCCAATGCCGCCAACCATATGGTCACGTTGATCGCCGAATCGCAGGAACTGCTTTCGAAGATCGGAGTCGAGCATCCCGGACGGATGCTCGGCCCGCTGCTCGGCGCGGCGCTGGACAACGTGCTGCGCCTGGGCATCGGCGCGCTGACCGGGCCGGTGGTGCGCGGCGACGCGGGAACGGTGCGCAAGCATGTCGACGCGCTCATCCTGGCAGCCCCCGAGGCGGCCGACGCCTATGTGGCCCTCGCTAGGCTCACCGCGGACCGGGCGCTGGCCGCCGGGCTGCTCAAGCCCGAGACCGCCGAGCGCCTCCTGGACGCGCTGGGAGGGAATGTATGGACTTGACCGTCGCGGGCACCCGGGCGGAACTCGCCGAGGCGATGAAGGCGAGGGAGCACGCCGGTGACAGGGTCGCCCTGGTTCCCACGATGGGGGCACTGCACGAGGGCCATCGGTCGCTGATCCGGCTGGCGCACGAGCACGCCGATCATGTCGTGGTGAGCGTCTTCGTCAACCCCCTGCAGTTCGGCCCAGGTGAGGATTTCTCCCGATATCCCCGGACTTTCGAGGCGGATCTGGCGGCGTGCGCCGAGGAGAACGTCTCTGTGGTCTTCGCACCGTCGGCCGACGATCTGTACCTGCCCGACCGGCAGGTCGGCGTGTCGGCCGGACACATGGGCACGATCGTCGAGGGCACCTTCCGTCCGGACCACTTCGACGGCGTGCTGACCGTCGTGCTCAAGCTGTTCAACCTGGTCCGGCCGGATGTGGCGGTCTTCGGGCAGAAGGACGCCCAGCAACTCGCGCTCATCCGCCGCATGGTCGCCGACCTGAACGTGCCGGTCTCCGTCGTCGCCGGACCGACCCTGCGCGAACCCGACGGCCTCGCGCTGTCCAGCCGCAACCGCTATCTCTCCCCGGAGGAGCGGACCACCGCCCTCGCCCTGTCGCGTGCGCTCCGCGAGGGGGCCGCGTACGGCACGCCGAGGGACATCCTCCGCGCGGCCGGCGCCGTACTGGACGGGGCGGCTCGGGCGGAGCCGCCCCTCGTGCTCGACTACCTGGTGCTGGCCGATCCCGCCACGTTCACCGACGTCGGCGACGACCACCGGGGTGAGGCGGTGCTCGCGGTGGCCGCCAGGGTCGGCACGACACGCCTGATCGACAACGTCGTCATCCGGCTGCGGGCCTGACCGGCAATGGCCCGATCGGAAACCGTCTGATCGGAACCGCCTGATCGGTCAAGCGGTCCGGCCGGAAAGTGGTCCGGCCCAAAAGCGGTCTGGCCGGAACCCACCTGATCGGGAAAGTGGTCTTTCCGGAGCAGCGCGACTGATCGAAAGGGGTAGGGCGGGGACGCGTCACCGCCATGGGGGCGTTATCGTCATACTGACGAAAGGGGAACCCCCGTATGGTGGCGATTCCGAGGAAGCTCACTGCCCCTGCTCCCGGATGGAGCGTGCACGCCGACGCGGTGGTCGTCGGGTCCGGCATCGCGGGCCTCACCGTGGCCCTGCGCTACACCGAGCTGACCGCCGCCGGGCGGGTGCTCGTCGTCACCAAGGACGTGCTCTCCGCCGGATCCACCCGATGGGCCCAGGGTGGCATCGCCGCGGTCCTCGATCCCGAGGACACCCCGGACGAGCACCTCAACGACACCCTCGTCGCCGGCGTCGGGCTCTGTGACGAGGACGCCGTACGGATCCTCGTCACAGAGGGCCCAGACGCGCTCAAGCGGCTCATGGACCACGGCGCCCGGTTCGACCGGGACACCGACGGGCAGCTTCAGCTCACCCGCGAGGGCGGCCACCGGCGTAACCGCATCGTGCACGCGGGCGGCGACGCGACCGGCGCCGAGGTGCAGCGTGCGCTGGTCGAGGCCGTGCTGGCCGAGCCCCGGATCGAGGTCATCGAGCACGCGCTCGCCCTCGACGTGCTCCTCGACGCCGCCGGTCACGCGTGCGGGGTCACCCTCCACGTCATGGGTGTGGGCGCCGGGGACGGCGTGGGCGCGGTGCGCGCCGGTGCGGTGATCCTGGCCAGCGGCGGCATGGGCCAGATCTACGCCGCGACCACGAACCCGCCCGTCTCCACCGGAGACGGCGTCGCGCTCGCGCTGAGAGCCGGCGCGGTGGTACGCGACCTGGAGTTCGTGCAGTTCCACCCGACCGTGCTGTGGCTCGGCGAGGATTCGACCGGCCAGCAGCCGCTCGTCTCCGAGGCGGTCAGGGGCGAGGGCGCGGTGCTCGTGGACGCCGCGGGCGACCGGTTCATGCGCGACGTGCACGAGCTGGCCGATCTCGCGCCGCGCGACGTGGTCGCCAAGGCCATCACCAGGAAGATGCGGGAGACCGGCGCCGATCACGTCTACCTCGACGCCACGCACTTCGGCGAGGAGAAGTGGCAGGCCAGGTTCCCCACCATCCTGGCGGTCTGCCGTGAGCACGGCGTCGATCCGGTCGAGCGGCCGATCCCGGTGGCGCCCGCCGCCCATTACGCGAGCGGCGGCGTGCGCACCGACCTGTCCGGCCGGACCAGCGTCCCCGGTCTGTACGCCTGCGGCGAGGTCGCGTGCACCGGTGTGCACGGCGCGAACCGGCTCGCCTCCAACTCCCTGCTGGAGGGGCTCGTCTTCGCCGAGCGCATCGCCGGCGAGCTCGCCGTACGGGACCTGTCGCCGGGCGAACCCGCCGAGCATGACGACCGCCCGGACGGGCTGGTCGATCCGCGCACCCGGCCGAGGTTGCAGAACCACATGAGCCGGGGGGCGGGCGTGCTGCGGAGCGCGCGTAGCCTGGCCGAGGTCGCCCGCGCCCTCGGTGACGCCAGGTGGACGCCCGTCGCGGTCGAGCCACGCACCGCGTCGTGGGAGGCGACCAACCTCATGACGGTGGCGTCCGCCCTGGTGGCCGCCGCCGCAGGACGCGAGGAGACCCGCGGCTCGCACTGGCGTGAGGACCATCCCGACCGCGACGACGACCGCTGGCGGTCGCACATCGACATCGTCCTGGGAGCGAAAGGACTGACCATGCGGTACGCGCCCCACACCGAGCAGCCCGAGCAGCCCGAGCAGCCCGAGCAGCCCGAGCGACCGGGGCGGCCAGAGCAACCGGGGCAGGCAGCACGACCGGAGCAGTCCGAGCGGCCGGGGCGGGCGGAACCGGAGGACACGCTCGGGACCGAGCTGACCGGGCTCGGCATCGATCCCGACCGGCTGCGCGACCTCGTGCGTACCGCGCTGGCCGAAGACCTCGCGGGCGGACAGGATGTGACCTCGGCGGCCACCATCCCGGCAGGCCGGACGGCCGTGGCCGACGTGGTCGCACGCAGGGCGGGCGTGGTGGCCGGCCTGCCGATCGCCGAGGCCGTCTTCCGTCAGGCCGCCGGGCCCGTGACGATCGAACGGCGCGTGGCTGACGGCGACCGGGTGGGGCCCGGCGACGTCCTCATGACGGTGCGCGGCCCGGTGGCCGACCTGCTCACGCTGGAGCGGACCGCGCTGAACTTCCTCACCCACCTGTCCGGGATCGCCACCCTCACCCGGCGCTGGGTGGACGCGGTGGCCGGCACGGGGGCCCGGGTGCGCGACAGCCGCAAGACGCTGCCCGGCCTGCGTGCGCTGGAGAAGTACGCGGTGCGCCGCGGTGGCGGGGTCAACCACCGCATGGGCCTCTACGACGCGGCGCTGATCAAGGACAACCACGTCGTGGCCGCCGGAGGGGTCGCCGAGGCGTTCCGTGCCGTACGGCAGGCCTTCCCCGGTCTGCCGATCGAGGTCGAGGTGGATCGCATCGACCAGATCGAGCCGGTCCTGGCCGAGGGGGCCGACGAGATCCTCCTCGACAACTTCACGGTCGAGCAGCTCGCGCGGGCCGTACGTCTCGTGAACGGACGGGCGCGGCTGGAGTCGAGCGGCGGGCTCACCCTGGACACGGCGCGCGCCGTGGCGGAGACCGGGGTCGACTATCTGGCGGTCGGGGCGTTGACGCATTCGGCACCGGCACTGGACATCGGACTGGATCTTCGTGGTGCATAATCGGGGCATGCTGCTCACCATCGACGTCAGCAACACCCACACGGTGCTTGGCCTGTTCGAGGGTGAAGAGGTGATCGAGCACTGGCGGATCGCGACAGATCCCCGCCGTACGGCGGACGAGATCGCCGTCGTGCTGCAGGGCCTGCTCGGGCAGTCGCCGATCCTCAAGGACGCCGACATCGGCGGCATCGCGATCTGCTCGACGGTTCCGTCGGTGCTCAACGAGATGCGGGAGATGTCCCGCCGCTACTTCGGGGACGTCACGACCGTGGTCGTCGAGCCCGGTGTGCGCACCGGTGTCCCGGTGCGGATGGACAATCCCAAGGAGGTCGGCAGCGACCGGATCGTGAACGCGCTCGCGGCCGCCAGCCTGTACGGCGGGCCGTGCGTGATCGTGGACTTCGGCACGGCGACGTCGTTCGACGCGGTGTCCGGACGGGGCGAGTACATCGGCGCGGTGACCGCCCCCGGCCTGGAGATCTCGGTGGACGCGCTCGCCGAGGCCGGGGCGCAACTGCACAAGGTCGAGCTGATCCGGCCGCGATCGGTGATCGCCAAGAACGCGGTGGAGGCGGTGCAGTCCGGCATAATCTACGGTTTCGCCGGGCTGGTCGACGGCATCGTGGATCGGATGACGGCGGAGCTCGCCGCCGACCCCGACGACGTCACGGTGGTCGCCACCGGCACCGGTGCCCCGCTGGTCGTCGACGAGGCCCGCACGATCGATGTACACGAACCCTGGCTCACGCTGATCGGACTCCGCATGGTCTATGCCCGCAACACCTTGTGAGACCCGGGGAAGCGCGGTCGGCCGCTTCGACACTTGACGAGTTTCGTCAGAGGTGTTTACCTACCCGTGGAGGGTGGGTCGGCAATTCGTCATCATGGGGAGGGACAGACGATGGGGTTTCCCGACGTCGTCTCCCGAGGTGACAATCTCGCCTCGGACCTTGATCGTGCCGGTCTCACCGCCGATGACCTGCTGCTTCTCGCCGAGCTCGCCAAGGGCGTGAGCGCCGATCGGGTGGGCCGTCGTCTGGACGTGAGCGGCCGGACCGTACGGCGGCGCCTGCGAGGCATCTGCGACAGGATCGGCGTGGAGACGGCGATCGAGGCGGTCGCCTGGGCGGCCCGCCGCCGCCTGATCTGATCTTTCCGGAGTGCGCCTCAGACCACTCTCGGTTCGGCGGACCGATCGGTCTCCAGATCTGGACCGTCGAGGTAGATCTAGTCGGTCGATGTGGTCGTCGATCTGATCGCCCGGCGGCGGGTGCGCTCGCCGATCGAGGGAACGGGCGCGGCCGGCGTCACGTGGAGCGGGTGCTCCTCGTCGGCGACGGGATCGGACAGATATCGTGCGACGCCCGGTTTCGGTTCATGACTGTGGAGCCAGTGCAGGGTCGCCTGGGTGGCGCGCTCGATCAGGTCGGCGGTCTGGCGGAAATCTATCGGCAGCACCTCGACCGGGCACAGCGGCGGGAGCACGTGCATCGTCGTACGACGCCGGTTGTGCCTGATGGAGGCGCTGATGCGCTGCTCGCTCAGCAGGTTGTAGCCGTGCAGGGCCATCGCGATGGCGGTGGACGGCGGCGCGGGCAGATGGCAGGAGAAACCGGGTGCGAACAGGTACACCTCGTCGGCGCCCGCGTTGACTGCCAGATCCAGGACGGTTTGATCGGCGACACCGCCGTCCATCAGAATGCGGTCGCCGATCCGCACATTGGGGTAGAGCGCGGGAATGGCGGTGCTGGCCAGCAGCGCGGGAAGCACGGGTCCGTGCGACAGCACGGCGGCCCGCCCGGTGAGGACGTCGGTCGTCAGCACCATCAGCGGGAGCCGGGTTTCCTCCAGGCGGTCGAACGAGAGGAAGCGTTCCAGGAACCGGCGCAGCGCGTTGTTGTCGAACAGGTGGTTGCGGGTGCCGAGCGCCGTGCCGATGACGGACACGGGATTGAACGGGAAGGTGTAGTTCAGCGTGCCGATCGCCCGGAGTGCCCCGCGCAGCGGATGGAAGGGAAGGTTGTCCGCCAGGCTACGCAGCGCCTCCTGCCTGCTGAGCGGATACACGTCGTGGCTGCTCACGGTGAGCCACAGGCGGGCGAGTTCCTCGACACCCTCGGCATCGGGGCGGGCAGCGTAGTAGGCGCCGTTGAGCGCGCCCACCGAGGCGCCCACCACCATGTCGGCGCGCACCCCGTACGCCGTCAGCGCGCGGAGCATGCCCACCTGGACGGCCCCCAGGCTCCCGCCGCCCCACAGCGCGAAGGCCCTCGTCATCGCGGCTCCTCTCACGAGAGCGCAGCGGCCGGCCGGGACGCGCTGAGCACGTCCCGGTCTTCATAATCGGTTCCCGGCGACGTCGCACCGAATCGGCGAGCGACGCTCGGACGTAGCGGCCGGGTGTGCTCGGGTGTTCCACGGGGCGTGCTCGGGGTGTGTCCGAGGTGTGTCCGAGGTGTGTCGAGATGTGTCCGGTTTCGGCCGGGGGGAGCCGCCCCGATGCTCAGTCCGCGACCCGTACGGCTCCCGCGAACGGCCGACCGGCGATCTTGGCGACGCGTACGACGTCCCCGGTGCGCGGCGCGTGGACCATGTAGCCGCCGCCGATGTAGATGCCGACGTGATGCAGGTCGTTGTAGAAGAACACGAGATCGCCCGGGCGCATGTCCTCGTGGTTGATGTGCGTGCCCGCCGTCCACTGGTCACCGGTGTAGTGCGGCAGGCTGATCCCGACCCGCTGGTAGGCCGCCATGACCAGGCCAGAGCAGTCGTAGGACGAGGGTCCTTCCGCGCCCCAGACATAGGGCTTCAACTGCTGGGTCAGCGCCCAGCGGGCGGCCTCCGCCGCCTTGCCTCCGCCGACGATGGGGAACGAGATCCGAGTCGCCCGGCCGCCGATGCTGCCGGCGACCCTGCTGTAGAGGCTGCTCTCGGTCTTCCTGATCAGACTTCTGATCTTGCCCTTGCGGGTCTCGAGGCTGGACAGCAGCTTCTTCACCTCGGCCTGGCGGGCGGCGGCGCTGGCCTTGGCCCGCTCGGCCGCCTTCATGACGTTGGTGACCGCGGTGACCTCCTGGCCCTGCTGCATCTGCAGCGCGTAGGTGGTCGAGGCCTGGTCGAGGTAGGTCTCGGGGTCGGTGGAGCCGACCATCGGGAGCAGCGGGCCGATGCCGCCGTTCATGTAGGAGTTCTGGGCGAGCGCGCTCGCCTTCTGGCGGCGGTCGGCCAGTTCCGCCTCGCTCTTGGCGAGTTTCTTCTTGGCGATGGCGGCGGAGCGCTGGGCGGCCTTGAGCCGTACGCGCTCGCCGTTGTACTGCTCGGCGAGGCTCTCGATCTCCTCGTGGAGGCGCTCGACCTCGGCCGCCAGCTTCTTCAGATCCGGCTTGGGTTCGGCGGTGGCGGCCACCGTGGGCGCGCCAAAGGTGATCATGGTGAGTGCGACACCCACGAGGGCTAACCGGCGGATGCCTCTGGGCCCGGCCTTCCGGGCTCGGGCGTGCCTGCCTGCGGGCCGTCCTCCACGCATGCGTTACCAAGCTCCTCTCCTCGGCTGTGCCGTCGGAGGACCGCCTGCTCGGCCGTTCGCCGGCCGCGCGGTGTCCGTACGGCACTACTGGACGCCTACCGGGTTAGCTGACGGGTTCGGGCCGGAGCAGCCCTACCTTTCGGATTCACCCCGTTATCGACGGGGTCCGGCGTCGAGCCGGTCCGCGATCCGTACAGTTGGGTCCCCGGCTCCCCTCCACACCTGGTGCGTTGAAGACTCGGCATCGTCGCTGGACATTAGTGCACGCCGAGTGCCCGCTCAACCGGAACTCTCGATCCCATTTAGATTTCACAACTGAACGATCACGTTCGGGTCACGGTCTCGACGTAGACGCACCCTCATCAACCTGCCTTTACCTCCTAAGTAAGATCATTTGGGTCTCATCGGTCCGGTGTCTCAATTTGCTAAAAATCAGACAAGGTGAGGTTAATCACTACTCCTACCCACGGTGCTTCCATCGCGACTGTGTGTCACTCCGGCCGCGCTCTCCGCGTTTTGGTGTAACCGTTGATCCGGCCGTCGCTGGGGCAGGGCTACGCTGACCGTTCATGGAGCAGGTCGCCGAGGAGACGCCAGCCGAGTCCGGTCCACCGGCCCTTGTCGTACGTCGCGCCAGGACACCCGACGTGCGGGTGATCCGCCGCCTCGTCGACGCGTACTCCGGAGTGGGGCCTCGCCTGCTGGAGAAGAGCACGGTCACGCTCTATGAGGACATCCAGGAGTTCTGGGTGGCGGAGAGCGCCGGGCAGGTCATCGGCTGCGGCGCCCTGCACGTGCTCTGGGAGGACCTGGCGGAGATCCGCACGGTCGCCGTCGACCCCGGGGTCCGTGGCCGGGGCGTCGGCCATCGGATCGTTTCCGCACTCATCGAGACCGCGCGTGAGCTGGGGGTGCGACGAGTCTTCTGTCTCACGTTCGAAGTCGAGTTCTTCAGTCGGTACGGCTTCATGCCCATCCAGGGCACGCCGGTTTCACCCGAGGTCTACGCCGAACTTCTGGCTTCGTACGACGAAGGCGTCGCCGAGTTTCTGGATCTTGAGCATGTGAAGCCCAACACACTCGGCAACACCCGTATGTTGCTGCACCTCTACCGTGGGTGATCCTCGCCCCGCTTGACTGTATGGGAAACCAAATGCAAAGGTGACTGTTGATACGCCGGTCGCTACTTTGGGCGATATCAGCATGGAGCCTGAACCGCGGGCGCATGCGTATCTGAAACGAGGTGACACGGTGAGCACCGGACAGCCACCGTATCCGCAGGGCGATTCGGATGGTACGCCAGCGCCGTCTTCCGGCCGCGGTGCCGGCGCCGACGGGCAGGTGTTCGACCCTGAGGCTACCGCCGTCAACTATCTGAACCCGGCCCAGCAGCCGGGCTCGCCGCAGACCCCCGGGCACGGACAACAGTACGAGCAGCAGTACGGCCGGCAGCAGTACGGCCAGCAGGGTTACGGCCAGCAGCCGGGATATGGTCAGCAGCAGTACGGCCAGGAGCAATATGGCCAGCAGACCGGCCCGCAGTCGTACGGCCAGCAGCAGTACGGTCAGCAACAGCACGAGCATCAGTACGGCCAGGAGCAGTACGGCCAGGAGCAGTACGGGCAGGAGCAGTACGGGCAGGAGCAGTACGGTCAGCAGCCGGGTTACGGCGGCCAGCAGCCCGGCTATGGTCAACAGCCCGGCTACGGTCAACAGCCCGGTTATGGCCAGGAGCAGTACGGGCAGCAGGGATACGGTCAACAGGGTTATGGGCAACAGCAGCCCGGCTACGGTCAGCAGCCGGGTTACGGTGGCCAGCAGTCCGGGTACGCGCAGCCCCAATACGGTCAGCAGCAGTACGGTCAGCAGCAGTACGGCCATGACCAGTACGGCGGTCAGGCCCAGCAGCCCGCCTACGGCCAGCCGGGTTACGGCCAGCAGGGCCATGGGCAGCCCGGTTACGGGCAGGCGGCCTACGGCCAGCCGTACGGCGCCGCGGTCCCGCCCGGCGCTCCGGCTCCGCTCGCCGAGTGGTGGCAGCGTCTCGTGGCGAGGATCATCGACGGCTTCATCGTCGGCGTTCCCTTCGGCATCATCTCGGCCATCATCACGGCGATCGTGGTGACCCAGGGATCGATCAACTCCCGGACCCGCGAGTTCGTCGAGCCGAGCGGTTACTTCCTCGCGGCACTGCTCATCGCGATCCTCGGCGGTGTGGTGATGGTCGGGTACGAGTTCCTGATGCTGAAGATGCGCGGGCAGACGATCGGGAAGATCGCCATGGGCATCAAGGTGGTCCCGGTCGGCGGCGCCCTCACCCAGGACGGTCTGTCGCCGGATGTCGCGGGCAAGCGGGCCGCCGTGCTGTTCGGACCGCAACTGCTGCGGTGGATTCCCGTCGTGGAGTATCTGGCCGGCGTCTTCGCACTCCTGAACGTGCTCTGGCTCCTTTGGGACAAGCCGCTGCAGCAGGCCCTGCACGACAAGGCGGCCGGCACAGTGGTGGTCAAGGTCAAGTAGCGCCATAAGACGGGGTCGATGGAACGGACCATCGGCCCCGTTTTTTCGTACCTTCCCCCAAAGAAGCGGACTAGGGTGTGTTTCAAAAGCGCTGTACGACGCGAAGGGCCTCCGCGGCGGAGCCCGTGGGCGAACTCCCGCAGGGTGGAAGACAACGCGGCGAGGCGTCGGCTGGACCGCGCGTAGCGGGTATGGCTTTTGAAACGCGTCCCAGGTGATGCATCGCGGAAAACCTGTAACAGGAGGGGCTGAACCATGGGATGCTCAGCCGGTGCCCGTACGGCCGCCCACGCCGAAGCTCACCGGGATGGGGTCTAATCCACGTCGCGTCGTTCGTCGGCCGAATCCCAAGCGGTCCGGAATCCATGGTCTGGAATCCATATGGTCGTCTCCGGCTCGTCCGGTCCGGTTCGCCTTCCCGCGCCGTACCGATCGTGGAATGGTAGGTCGTTTGGATCGCTCGAATCATGGCCGTCGCTCCGCCGGCCTCGCCGATGTGATTTTTTCCGGACGGCCTCAACTGATCTTCGGTACCGTCCGCCGATCTTCTCAGAACTTCCGTGGAATGCCTCGTCGGCCGGTTTTCACCGTGTTTCGCCGACCTTCAAGAGCGGCCTTCGCCGGCCCCGTTCGCCGTCGGGCTTCATGGTCGACGTTCACACTCGGCCTTCACACCGGGCCTTCACTCCCGGCTTCTCGACTTCCCCGGGCGCCGGAACCTATCGCGCTCTGTGATCTTGTCGAAGTTGCCGGGAGGTCGCATCCGCCCGCGCGACCCCCTTTCAGAGATCTTGCGGAAACTCGCATTCAAGGCGCTTGGCCGGAGTGAACGGCGATGGCGGCCTCGGTGGCAAGATCACGCAAAGTGGAGTCGCGGGTGAACTGGCTCACAGGAAGTTTGTCTGAGATCGCGGGAGGAGGTCTGTGCTCACCGGTCGGCGCCGTGAACTTTTTTCAAGATCACTATGTGTTTTGCCGTTCCTCCGTCTTCCCTGCTTCTCATTGCGCGTGGGCGTACAGCCGGCCTTCCCCGGCAGGTGGAGGCCGGTCGGCGAGCCGCTTGTCCGGTCGCCGATCCCCGTTGAGCAGCGGGTTCTCCGAGGTGAGACATGCGGGGCAGGGGTTTGCCCGGCGGCCTGCCGGCGAGCCGCCGCTGTCGTACCGGTGCCGAACCGCCTCCGTGCGGATCGGTACGGATCTCAGCGGAAACTGTGGATGTCGCTTCGGAGGTTCCTCTCACTTGGCATTCTGGGTACGATTTCGAGTGCATCCGGTAAGACGGCTGGAGAGACGGAGATTACCTTCGGCACCGCGGGTAGGCTGGATGGGCGTACGTGGTCTCTGGCGGCTGCCGGGAGTGTTTGACGAATGCCGTCTGGTGTGCGTGTGGGATCCCAGATGGATCGTCCGTGAGGTGGAGGAGGAGTCCGCAGTGGAGCCGCGGGCACCGGGACCGCCCCCGGATCTGAGCGGAAAGCCGAGCCCGCGAGGAGTTTTCGCGGGAGGGGTGACGACGCGGCGAGGCGCATCCGGGCCCCGCGTACCTGACATGATTTGTTGAACACGTCCCGAGAGCGCACCGGGGTGCCTGACCTGACAAGGCGCCCGGGAGGGCCCGGACCTGACCCTGAATTCCACCCGGGTGCCGTAAGACACCCCGGCACGAGCGAGGCAGAATGACAGAGGTATTGTCCGCCTTGATACCTTCCGTGGTCGCCGCCGGAGCCGTCGTGTACGGCATCGTAAAGTTGGTGCGTTCCGACGCGGCGGGTCTACGGACGGCACGTGAGCCCCGTGAGAACCCGCCGGACTCAGAGGTCGCCGAGAAACGGCATAGGTGAATTGTCAAACGGCGAAACCGGGTATATGTTTGGCTGACGAAACAAACTATGCTCTGCGAAAGGATTGCCGGATGGCCAGGCATACGCAGGTGATTCTCATCGATGATCTCGATGGCAGCGAGGCCACTGAGACGATCAACTTCGGGCTTGACGGCACGTCATATGAGATTGACCTGAGCGAGGGCAACGCCAAGCGACTGCGTGAAGCCCTGTCGCCATTCGTCAGCGGCGCCCGGCGTGCGGAGACCGCACCGCTTCGTGGTCGTCGTCGTGGCGGTGCCGGACAGCGGGCGATGTCCCGTGAGAAGAGCGCGGAGATCCGGGCCTGGGCCAAGTCCCACGGTCACCCGGTGAGTGAACGTGGCCGAATCGCCCAGTCGATCGTCGACGCGTACGAGGCGGCACACTAACTACGCCCTTGATCGTGCGGTTATGCCGGTCGTCGGATGTTCTGACGACCGGGATAACCGCACGATTGTGCATGCGGATAGGGCATGCGAGAGATCGTGTCCATCCCTCTTAAAACCTCGTTCGCTTGCGGCGTATCGGGAACACGTCACGCCCGGCAAGGGGTTGGATAGAGCGTGAACGCCCTGCTCTCGGGGAACCCTTCAACAGAGGAGCGGTCGCTGGGTCGGGGCTACCATGCGGAACGACGGGCCGGATCTCCCGCGCTCGCCTGACCGCTCTGTGAGGAGCGACGAGATGTTCGAAAGGTTCACCGACCGTGCGCGGCGGGTTGTCGTCTTGGCCCAGGAAGAGGCCCGGATGCTCAACCACAACTACATCGGTACTGAGCACATTCTTCTGGGCTTGATCCATGAGGGTGAGGGCGTTGCCGCCAAGGCTCTGGAGAGCCTGGGCATCAGTCTTGAGGGTGTGCGCCAGCAGGTCGAGGAGATCATCGGCCAGGGCCAGTCGGCGCCGTCGGGGCACATTCCCTTCACCCCGCGTGCCAAGAAGGTCCTTGAGCTGTCGCTCCGTGAGGCCTTGCAGCTCGGTCACAACTACATCGGTACCGAGCACATTCTTCTGGGCTTGATCCGTGAGGGCGAGGGCGTGGCGGCCCAGGTGCTGGTGAAGCTGGGGGCCGACCTCAACAGAGTGCGGCAGCAGGTGATCCAGCTGCTTCACGGTTATCAGGGCAAGGAGCCGGCGGCGGCGGGGGGTCCGCAGGAGTCCACTCCGTCGACCTCTCTTGTCTTGGACCAGTTCGGCCGCAACCTCACCCAGGCAGCACGCGAAGGCAAGCTCGACCCGGTCATCGGCCGGGAGAAGGAGATCGAGCGGGTGATGCAGGTCCTGTCCCGCAGGACCAAGAACAACCCGGTTCTGGTGGGTGAGCCGGGCGTCGGCAAGACCGCCGTCGTCGAGGGTCTGTCCCAGAAGATCGTCAAGGGCGAGGTGCCCGAGACGCTGAAGGACAAGCAGCTCTACACCCTCGATCTGGGCGCGCTGGTCGCCGGTTCCCGCTACCGCGGCGACTTCGAGGAGCGCCTGAAGAAGGTGCTCAAGGAGATCCGTACCCGCGGCGACATCATCCTGTTCATCGACGAGCTGCACACGCTGGTGGGTGCGGGCGCCGCCGAGGGCGCGATCGACGCCGCCAGCATCCTCAAGCCGATGCTGGCCCGTGGCGAGCTGCAGACCATCGGCGCGACGACGTTGGACGAGTACCGCAAGCACCTGGAGAAGGACGCCGCCCTGGAGCGGCGGTTCCAGCCGATCCAGGTGGCCGAGCCCAGCCTCAGTCACACGATCGAGATCCTCAAGGGGCTGCGGGACCGGTACGAGGCGCACCACCGGGTCTCCATCACCGACGGCGCACTGGTCGCCGCCGCCCAGCTGGCCGACCGTTACATCAGCGACAGGTTCCTGCCGGACAAGGCGATCGACCTGATCGACGAGGCGGGTTCCCGGATGCGGATCCGTCGCATGACCGCGCCGCCGGACCTGCGCGAGTACGACGAGAAGATCGCCAACGTGCGGCGCGAGAAGGAGTCCGCGATCGACGCGCAGGACTTCGAGAAGGCCGCGGCGCTGCGCGACCAGGAAAAGCAGCTCCAGCTCAAGCGGGAACGCCGTGAGAAGGAGTGGAAGGCCGGCGACATGGACGTCGTGGCCGAGGTCACCGAGGAGCTCATCGCCGAGGTCCTCGCGACGGCCACCGGCATTCCGGTCTTCAAGCTGACCGAGGAGGAGTCGCAGCGGCTGCTCCGGATGGAAGACGAGCTCCACAAGCGGATCATCGGGCAGGACGACGCCATCAAGGGTCTGTCCCGGTCCATCCGCCGGACCAGGGCCGGACTGAAGGACCCGCGTCGTCCCGGTGGCTCGTTCATCTTCGCCGGCCCGTCGGGTGTCGGTAAGACGGAGCTGTCCAAGGCGCTGGCCGAGTTCCTCTTCGGGGACGAGGACGCGCTGATCATGCTGGACATGTCCGAGTTCATGGAGAAGCACACCGTCTCGCGGCTGTTCGGCTCTCCGCCCGGCTACGTCGGGTACGAGGAGGGCGGCCAGCTGACCGAGAAGGTGCGGCGCAAGCCGTTCTCCGTGGTCCTGTTCGACGAGATCGAGAAGGCCCACCCGGACATCTTCAACTCGCTGCTGCAGATCCTGGAGGACGGTCGCCTGACCGACGCCCAGGGCCGGGTGGTGGACTTCAAGAACACCGTCATCATCATGACGACCAACCTCGGCACCCGGGACATCTCCAAGGGCATCGGGGTGGGCTTCGCGAAGGCCAACGACACCGAGTCGAACTACGACCGGATGAAGTCGAAGGTCCAGGAGGAGCTCAAGCAGCACTTCCGGCCCGAGTTCCTCAACCGTGTCGACGACATAGTGGTCTTCCACCAGCTCACGCCGAAGGAGATCATCCAGATCGTGGACCTGATGCTCGCCCAGGTGGACGAGCGGCTCAGGGACCGCGACATGAGCCTGATGCTGAGCCAGGAGGCCAAGCAGCTGCTGGCCGACCGCGGGTACGACCCGGTCATGGGTGCCCGTCCGCTCCGCCGGACGATCCAGCGCGAGCTGGAGGACATCCTGTCGGAGAAGATCCTGTACGGCGAGCTGCGTCCGGGGCAGGTTGTGAAGATCGACATCGAGGGCGAGGGCGACGCCGCGAAGTTCACCTTCGTCGGTGAGACGAAGGCGCCGCAGGTCCCCGACTCGGCCGCGGCCATCGCGGAGCCGATTCAGCAATGAGCCCGTCACTGAGCCGCCACTGAGCCGCCACCGGGCCGGTACCGATCCGGTGGCGGCCCAAGGCGGCGGCTGAGGAAATCGGCTGAAGAAAACCGGCTGAAGAAACCGAGGGGCGCCCCCCGCAAGTGGGGGGCGCCCCTCGGCTTTTCCCACCCTCGGTTCCCGTCGTTCCGCCACTGGTCCCGATGTGCCGCCGGACACCGCCCATGATCGATGTGGCCAGTCGCATAGCGCAGTCCGCTTTCGCGCCACGCGATGTAGTACTACACTCTGTAGAGAATCGCGGCGCCGCGGTTGGGAAGCTGTGACGCCACCAGGAGGGGCAGCAGATCCGACCTGGTCAAACGCCCCCTCGGCACGTACGCGTGTCATCCGGGCGGCGTAGCGGCCACTCAGCTCAGCGGTGGACGCGAGGACCGAGTGGACGGGGGAGACTCGATCGGAGCCGGGCCGTCCCGGCCGCAAGAGGATCACTCCGGCGTCACGCCTGCCCTCAACGGGGGCGTGAGCCGCCGGCACGCAGAAGCACAACGCCTGGGAGGTACCTTATGCGCCTGTTGCATGAGGACGGGACGCTCGTTCACCTTGCTTACAACGCGGGGGTACACCCGGCGGAAGACCTGGAAAACCTGATCGCCCACCTGACCCGCTACGCGGTGCCGGTGCGCCGGAAGCTGGGCGTCGACCGGCTCGGGATCGGGCTGTGGCTGGCGCCGCCCGTCGCCGACCATCTCATCGCCGATCGCATAGAGCTCGTACGGCTACGGCGTTCGCTTGAGGAGCGGGGCCTCGAGGTGGTCAGCCTCAACGGCACCGGCGGGCGCAACCAGGAGGTGCCGGGGCCGGACTGGGCCAAGCCCGAGCGTTACCGCTACACCATGGCGCTCGCGAGGATCCTCGCGTTCCTGCTGCCCGAGGATGTCCGCTTCGGCAGCATCTCGACGATTCCGATCGGCTGGCGCCGCGACTGGCCGAGCGATCTGCACGACATAGCTTCACGCCGCCTGGAGCGGCTCTCCCGTGAGCTGCGCGGTCTCTACAGCGTGACCGGCAAGACCATCCGGGTCGGGTTCGAACCGTGGCCGGGTTGCGTGCTGGAGACGACGGAGCAGGCGCTGGAGCGCGTCTGTGACATCGACTCCGAGCATCTCGGGGTATGCCTGGACGCCTGCCACCTGTCCGGCGGACCGGAGGAGCGGGACGCGGCGCTGCGGGGCCTCGCCCAGGCCGGCGCCCCGGTGGTGAAGCTGAGTCATGTGCACGACCACGGGCACGAGATACCCAGCACTCAGCCGGTGCTTCAGGACACGCTCAACGCGATCCTGTCCGGCGCGGTGAACGGCAGCGCACACATCGAGGTCGAGGCGCACCACGGCACGGCTCCGAAGACGAAGGGTCCGGCCGCGCTGGTCGCCCGGCTCGCCGACGAACTCGACTGGACCCGCAACCACCTCACCGCGCTGGGCCTCAAGCTCGCCGCCTGATCCGGCCCGTCGCAGTCAGCGGGATCAGGCGGCGCGACCGGCGTTGGGCTCCGGCGGTCAGGCGGGGAGCCGGTAGGTGCCGTCGGGCAGCACCTCGGCCAGACCGTCGTCCAGCAGGCCGTCCAGCGCACGCTCGCGCTGGACGTGGTCGGCCCAGACCACGTCCAGCGCCTCCTTCGGCACGGGGCCGTGCGCGTCCCTCAGCACGGCCAGCAGGCGTCCTCGGCACTGCCGGTCGGTCCCCGCGTAGGTCTGGCCCCGCCGCACGGGGCCGGCGGGCCGCCCGGCGGACCGCCACGCGCACTGCGACGCGACCGGGCAGCGCTCGCACCTGGGCGCGCGGGCCGTGCAGACCAGGGCGCCCAGTTCCATGATCGAGACCGCCCAGCGCGGTGCGCCGACCGGCGGGATCAGGGATTCGGCCAGGCGCCGCTCGGCGGCCGTCGTCGTCTTCGGCGGGTGCTCCTCACCGCGTACGGCTCGGGCCAGCACGCGGCGGACGTTGGTGTCCAGGACGGCGTGACTGCCGCCATAGGCGAAGCTCGCCACGGCGGCCGCCGTATAGTCGCCGATCCCCGGCAGCGCGCGCAGCTCGTCGTACGTCGACGGCACCCGCCCGCCGTGCTCCGCCGTGATGGCCCTGGCGCACGCGTGCAGGTTCAGGGCACGCCGCGGGTAGCCGAGGCGGCCCCAGTGGCGTACGGCCTCGCCGGAGGGCTTTTCGGCGAGTGCCTCGGGGGACGGCCAGCGCGCCATCCACTCCGTCCAGACGGGCAGCACCCGCGACACCGGAGTCTGCTGGAGCATGATCTCGCTGACCAGGATGCCCCAGGGGGTCGCTTCTGGGCGCCGCCACGGCAGATCCCGATTGTGCTCGGCGTACCACTGGAGGATCGGTTCACGAAGCGAGACGGCCACGATCAGACCCTATCCGCCAGGCCCTGTCCACCGAACCTTGTCCACCGGGCCCTGTCCGCCTCTCCGCATCCCACCACAAGTTCCACATCCGACCATAAGCGCCACCCCGAGCTCCGCCATCGGATCCTCCCGTCGCGGCGTGCCGTTTCCCCTGGAAGGGCAGGGCTCTCCATACTGAGAGTATGGATCCGGACACGTTCCGTGGTGATGTCGGTGTCGATGGGGCGGACGTCTACTGGCGCCGCAGGGTGTCGGTGCTCACGGGCATGCTCGTCGTCGTGGCGGTGGTGGCATGGGCCTGCACGAGCGCCTCCGGCAAGCCGGGTGACAAGACGGGTGGCGTCAGGGCCACACCGGGAGCCTCCGGCCCGATGGTCGTCTCGCTGCCTTCCGCTCCCGCATCGGGGAGCCCGTCGCCGAGCGGTGCCGCCGCCCTCGCCGCGCAGGCCGAACCGTCTCCGTCGCCGTCCGGTGCGCGGTCTCCGTCACCCAAGCCGGCGAAGCCGCGGCGGCCCGGCGATCCCTGTGATCCCAAGGACCTGGTGATCGCCATACGCAGCGGTCAGAACGTGTACGCCGGGGACGCCGCGCCCACGTTCCTCCTGACCGTGGTGAGCACCGATCGGATCGAGTGCACGGTCGACGTGGGGCCGCGCACGCTGGAGATGCGGGTGACGTCGGGCGGGCAGCGGATCTGGTCGACCGCGGACTGCGTGGCGGGCGAGGGCGTCGACCGGCAGACGCTCGAACGCGGCATCCCGTACGTCCGCACGATCACCTGGGACCGCCGCCGATCGGGGACGGTCTGCTCGGGCAAGCGTCCGACGGCCGAGCCGGGCACGTACGTCGCGAGCGTCCACTCCGGCCACCTCAAGAGCCCGAAGGTCGTGTTCCACCTGCGCTGAGGCTCGGCCCAGAATGGCGATCGGGGTTCAGAGGTAGCGATCGAGAATGGTGGCGTCGGCGAGGCGGGACAGCCCCTCGCGTACGCTGCGGGCCCGGGCCTCGCCGACGCCCCCCACGGCCTGCAGGTCGTCGGTGCTGGCGGCGAGCAGCTTCTGCAGCCCTCCGAAGTGGTCGACGAGCCGGTCGACGATCGCCCGGGGGAGCCGGGGCACCTTGGCGAGCAGCCGGAAACCACGGGGGCTCACCGGTGCGTCCAACGTGCCGGCTCCCGAGTGGCCGAGCACGTGGGCGACCTTCACCGGATCGAGCAGGTCGGCGGAGGACAGCTCGTCCAGCTCGTGCATCGCGTCCGTGAAACTCCGGGGATGCCGGACAGACGGGCCCGGTGAGGTGGGGGAACCGGTCGAGGCCGGTGGATCGGGGAGATAGTCGCGGACTATCTGCTCGCGGTCGGTGTCCACGCCGGCGACGAGCTCGTCGAGCTGGAGTGACAGCAGGCGGCCGTCGGTGCCGAGCTCCACGACGTACTCCTCGATCTCCCCGGCGATCCGGCGGACCATCTCCAGCCGCTGGATCACCACGGCCACGTCCCGGACCGTTACGTGATCCTCGATCTCCAGCGCCGACAGGGCGCCGGACACCTCGTCGAGCCGCTTCTTGTAGCGCTCGAGGGCCGCCAGGGCCTGGTTGGCCTTCGAGAGGATCGCAGCCGAGTCCTCCAGGACGTACCGTTTGCCGTCGAGGTAGAGCGCGATGATCCGCATCGACTTGCTGATGGCGATGACGGGCAGCGAGGTCTGCTTGGCCACCCGCTGGGCGGTGCGGTGCCGTGTGCCCGACTCCTCGGTGGGGATGGCCGGATCGGGTACGAGGTGCACGGCCGCCCGGACGATCCGCGAGCCCGCGTCGTCGAGCACGATCGCACCGTCCATCTTGGCCAGCTCGCGCAGCCGGGTGGCCGAGAACTCGACGTCGAGCGTGAAACCGCCGGTGCAGATCTCCGCCACGGTGCGGTCGTAGCCCAAGACGATGAGACCGCCGGTGTAACCGCGCAGGATGCGCTCGAGCCCGTCGCGCAGAGCTGTGCCCGGAGCGATGGCGGCCAGCACGGCCCTCCTGCGCTCGTCCGCTCCCTTGTCGTCGTCCAGCACCCTCTCCCTCGCGATGGACGGCCGTCCCGCCAGCTTACCGGCGTACCCTCTCTTCACCCCTGTCTCACTTGACGTGGGCGAGGGCGTCCCAGACGTTGTCGACCTCGGTCACCTCGAAGCCGGGCGCGAAAGCCCTGGCCCGCGCGTCGGACGGCCGCAGGGCGATCAGGTTGCCACGGGCGGCCACGTTGCCGCGGCGCGGCGGCGCCGACTCCAGCGAGTTGCTCTCGTCGTCCAGGGAGCCGGTGGGGACGATGGCCCGGGTGAAGCCCAGCCGGGCCGCCTCGGTCAGCCGCCGCCGCACGTCGCGCACCTGACGCAGCTCGCCCGCCAGCCCGACCTCGCCGAGCACGACGAGCCCGGCGGGCAGCGGGGTGTCGCCGAAGGCGCTCACCACCGACAGCATGAGCGCGAGGTCGACCGACGGATCGGTCAGTCTGATGCCGCCGACGGTGGCGGTGAACACGTCGCATTTGCTGACGCTGGCGCGCAGCCGCCGTTCCATCACCGCGAGCACCAGCGCCACGCGGTAGGGGTCGAGACCGGACGAGGTCCGCCGCGGCTGCGGGGCCTCGGTCGGGCCGACGAGGGCCTGCAACTCGGCCGGGAACGGCCGGGTGCCCTCGATCGTGACCGTGACGCAGGTGCCCGGCACCGGCTCGCGGTGGCGGGACAGGAACATGCCGCTCGGGTCCGAGATGCCGGTGATCCCGCCTTCGTGCAGGTCGAAGCAGCCGACCTCGTCCACCGGGCCGAACCGGTTCTTCACCGCGCGCACCAGCCGCAGACGGGAGTTGCGGTCGCCCTCGAAATGCAGGACCACGTCCACCAGGTGCTCGAGCACCCGGGGGCCGGCGATCGAGCCGTCCTTGGTCACATGACCGACGAGCACGGTGGACATGGCGCGCTCCTTGGCCAGGCGCACCAGGTTGCCCGCGACCTCGCGGACCTGGGTGACGCCGCCCGGCACGCCGCTGGCGTCGGCCGAGCCGATCGTCTGCACCGAGTCGACGATCAGCATCGTCGGCTGCACCTTCTCGACATGGGTGACCAGCGCGGACAGGTCGGTCTCCGCGGCGAGGTACAGCCTGTCCTCGATCGCGCCGATCCGGTCGGCCCGCATCCGCACCTGGGCGGTGGACTCCTCGCCGGTGATGTAGAGCACGGTCTCCCCGCGTGCCGTGCGCGCGGCGGCCTCGAGCAGGAGCGTGGACTTGCCGATGCCCGGCTCACCGGCGAGCAGCACGACGGCGCCGGGCACCAGTCCGCCGCCGAGGACGCGGTCGAGCTCGTCGACCCCGGTCGTCCTTGCGCTGACGGTCTCGGCCTTCACCTGGCCGATCGGCACGGCCGGGGCCGACACGGCGCCGGGCTTGACCACGTTCACACCCTGCCGGGCGGTCGCCTCTTCGACCGTGCCCCAGGCCTGGCACTCCCCGCACCGGCCGACCCACTTGACGGTCGTCCATCCGCACTCGCCGCACCGGTACGCCGGCTTCGCTGCCTTGCTCACGACCGGGAGGCTACCTGGCCCGGCCGACAATCCCCATGGGGGTCGGGCGGCGCTTCAGAAATACCGCCAGCGCAGAACGTTGGGGTAGGCGAGTTCGAGGCCGATCGTCTCCGCGATCGCCTCCTCGGCCACCTCCGGGGTGAACTCGATGCGGAGCACCGCCTCCAGGTCCGCCCGTGACCCGAAGACCATGCGCAGGTCGAGCTCCCTGCGCTGCCAGCCCTGCCGGGACCAGAACCGCTCGACCGCCTCGGGAGAGTGGGACGGCACAGAGCGGAGGAACCAGCGGCCGAAGGCGCCGCGGGAGCCGTCGAGGTCCACGACGAAGGCCGCGCCGCCGCGCCGTACGACCCGGGTCAGCTCCCGCAGGCCCGGCTCGCAGCCCGGTCCGAAGAAGTACGCCCACCGGGCGACGGCCACGTCCACCGACGCGTCGGGCAGCGGCAGCGACTGGGCGGTGCCCGTACGGACTGCGACGTTGTCCAGTGAGGCGCAGCGGGCCGCGGCCGTGGCCGCGAGGCCGGCGTGCGGCTCGACGCCCACGACGCGCCCGGCGGTCACGGCCAGCGAAGGCAGGTGGAAGCCGGTTCCGCAGCCGATGTCGAGCACGGTCGCGCCGTCCCAGGGCCGGATCGCCCGCATGGCGCGATCCACGGCGCCGTCTGGATCCACCGCGCGATTTTCCAGTTCGTAGACCTGGGGGGAGTTCCAGATGTTCGGGCTGGGTATGGCCCCGCTCACGATCCGCGCCATGCGCCCACGATAGGCCTCGCCGGACCCGGACGCGGCTTAGGCTGGATCCGTGAACGGGCGCAGGGACCGCCAGGGGAGGCGGGCTTGATGAGTAACATCCGCGTGCCCAACGCGAAGGTGGCGCTCTCGACGGCGTCGGTCTATCCGGAGCGTACGCCGGATGCTTTCGAGTTGGCCGCACGCCTGGGTTATGACGGTGTCGAGATCATGGTGGGGCAGGATCCGGTGAGCCAGGACGTCGACGTCCTCCAGCGGCTCAGCGATCATTACGAGATCCCGATCCTGGCCGTGCACGCGCCGTGCCTGCTGCTCACGCAGCGGGTCTGGGGCCGTGACCCGTGGGTCAAGCTGCGGCGGGCCCGCGACGCGGCCGAGCGGCTGGGCGCCTCCACCGTGGTGGTCCACCCGCCGTTCCGCTGGCAGCGCGACTACGCCAGGGAGTTCGAGGCCGGGCTGGCGCGCATGCGCGAGGAGACCGACGTCGTCTTCGCGGTGGAGAACATGTTCCCCCTCAGGGCCAGGGGCGGCGAGGTCGTGCCGTACGCGCCGGACTGGGATCCGGTCGACTACGACTTCCCGCAGGTGACGCTCGATCTGTCCCACACGGCGGTGTCCGGCTCCGACGCGATGGAGATGGCCGTCAAGCTCGGGGACCGTCTCTCCCACCTCCATCTGGCCGACGGCGTCGGCACCGCCAACAAGGACGAGCATCTTGTGCCGGGGCGGGGCACACAGCCGTGCGCACAGGTCCTGGAGCGTCTGGCCACCACCGGCTACACCGGCCTCATCGTGTTGGAGATCAACACGCGTAAGGCGGCCAGCCGCACCGAGCGGATCGACGACCTCGCCGAGGCACTCGCCTTCGCCCGGCTGAACTTCGCCGCGTCCGCGGCGGCTTCATGATCGAGCATGACGGAACGCAACCGGACATTGCCGCACGTGGCCGACACGGCGGAGGTACGGCGACGGCCGGGGCGACCCGGCCGCAGGCCCGGCTCGGCCGACACCCGTGGGGAGATCCTCGCCGCAGCGCGCAAGGTCTTCGCCGAGAAGGGATTCGACAAGGCCACGATCCGGGGCATCGCACGGGCCGCCGGGGTCGACCCCGCCCTGGTCCACCATTACTTCGAGACCAAGGACGGGGTGTTCGTCGCGGCCATGCGGCTGCCGTTCGATCCGGCCGTCGTGATCCCCACGATCGTCAACGGTCCGCGTGAGGAGGTCGGCGAACGCCTGGTGCGCTTCATCCTGACGATGACCGGTGATCCGGACGCGCGCGAGCACGTGCTGGGCCTGCTGCGGACCGCAATGGTCAACGAACAGGGTGTGGCCATGGTGCGGGAGTTCTTCTCGTCGGCGGTGCTTGGACGGGTCGGCGCCGAGCTCGGCGTTCCGCAGATCCGGATGCAGACCGCCTTCTCCCAGATGCTGGGCGTGGTCATGGCCAGGCACATCATGCGGCTGGAGCCGCTGGCGTCGGCCGGCACCGAGGAACTGGTCGAGTTGCTGGCCCCCACCATTCAGCGCTACCTGACCGTGTCACCTGACGCGGCTACCTGACCGCGTGACATGCGTGTGTGACATGCGTGTGTGACCCGCGTGTGACCCTCGGCGCATGACCCGATCCGGTCCGACGGCGTACCACCGGGACGGCGCATGACCTGACCCCGCGTAGCCTGGGCCAGAGCCTTGTTCTAGCATCGGCCTTCAAGTAGCCATCGGTGACGGACATATGTTACTGGCCGGTACCATTCGGTGTGCCCTGTCACCGTTCCATATGGGAGGAACCCGTGCTCTGGGTAGCGATAATCGGGCTCGTCATGACCGTGGCCGCGGTCGCCTTGGCCGGACGCCGCGTGCTGTTCCTCTTCCGGCTCGCCACCAGTGGCCAGCCCGCCCCGGAACGGATCGAGTACGCCAGGGCCAACGTCGGCATCGGGATCAAGACCCAGCTGGTGGAGGTCTTCGGCCAGCGCAAGCTGCTGAAATGGACGCCCTCGGGCGTCGCCCACTTCTTCGTGATGTGGGCCTTCTTCATTCTGCTGACCGTCTACATCGAGGCGTACGGCGCGATCATCAAGGGTGCGATCACGGGGCACGCCGACTTCAGCATTCCCCTGATCGGCACCTGGCCGGTGCTGGGCTTCCTGCAGGACTTCATCGCGGTCGCCTGTCTGCTCGGCCTGGTCGCCTTCGCCGTCATCAGGATCAAGAACTCGCCCAAGAAGCTGGGCCGTGACTCCCGGTTCGCCGGCTCCCACCTGGGCGGCGCCTGGCTCACGCTGTTCATGATCTTCAACATCATCTGGACGCTGTTCCTGGCCCGTGCCGCCGCGATCAACACCGGCAACTTCCCTTATGAGTCCGGGGCGTTCGCCTCCGGGGCGGTCGCCGCTCTCCTGCCGCACAGCGAACTGCTGGAGCAGATCGCGCTGCTGCTGCACATCGGCTTCATGCTGGTGTTCCTGGTGTTGGTGGTGAACTCCAAGCACCTGCACATCTTCACCGCGCCGCTGAACGTGCTGTTCTCCCGCCGCCCGGACGGCATGGGCGCGGCGCAGCCGATGCGCAGCAACGGCAAGGTGCTGGACTTCGAGGAGGCCGACCCCGACGTCGACGTCTTCGGCCGCGGCAAGATTCAGGACACGACGTGGAAGGGCTTCCTGGACTTCTACACCTGTACCGAGTGCGGCCGCTGCCAGTCGCAGTGTCCGGCGTGGAACACCGGCAAGCCGCTGTCGCCCAAGATGCTCATCCTGGACCAGCGTGACCACGCGCTGGCGGCGGCGCCGTACCTGCTGGCGAGCGAGGAGGAGCGGGCCGGCTTCGGCGAGGACGTGCTGGCGCTGCTGGACAAGCCGCTGGTGGCCGAGGACGGGGTCATCCATCCCGACGTGCTGTGGTCGTGTACCAACTGCGGCGCGTGCGTGGAGCAGTGCCCGGTGGACATCGAGCACATCGACCACATTCTCGACATGCGCCGCTACCAGGTGATGATCGAGTCGTCCTTCCCCTCCGAGGCGGGCGTCATGCTCAAGAACCTCGAGAACAAGGGCAACCCGTGGGGCATGTCGGAGATGAAGCGGGCCGAGTGGATCGAGGAGCTCGCCAATCTCGATCCACCCGTTGAGGTCCCGATCGTGGACGAGAAGATGCCCGCCGACACCGAGTACCTGTTCTGGGTCGGCTGCGCCGGCGCGCTGGAGGACCGGGCCAAGAAGACCACCAAGGCGGTCGCCGAGCTGCTGCACATCGCCGGGGTGAAGTTCGCCGTGCTGGGCCCGATGGAGGCCTGCACCGGGGATCCGGCCCGCCGGTTGGGCATGGAGTTCCTGTTCAACATGCTCGCCCAGCAGAACATCGAGACGCTCAACGACGCGGGCGTGAAGAAGATCGTGGCGACCTGCCCGCACTGCTTCAACACCCTGGCGAATGAGTATCCGCAGCTCGGCGGCACGTTCGAGGTCGTACACCACACCCAGCTGCTGGCCCGCCTGGTCGAGGAGGGCAGGCTCACCCCGATCACGCCGATCGAGGAGAAGATCACCTACCACGACCCGTGCTTCCTGGGACGGCACAACAAGGTGTACGCCCAGCCGCGCGACATCATGGCCAAGGTCCCCGGCGTCCAGGCGCAGGAGATGCACCGCTGCAAGGACCGCGGGTTCTGCTGCGGCGCCGGCGGCGCGCGCATGTGGATGGAGGAGCGGATCGGCAAGCGCATCAACACCGAGCGGGTGGACGAGGCGCTGACCACCGACCCGGACACCGTCTCCACGGCCTGTCCGTTCTGCCTGGTCATGCTCGGCGACGCGATCAATGAGAAGAAGAACGCGGGTGAGGCCAAGGAGACTCTGGAGGTCGTGGACGTCGCCCAGCTTCTGATCAAATCCGTCAAGGGAGCGTAAAGTGTCTTTGCGGAAAGCATGCACTATTTGTGTAGATAGCGTGTCAATCCGCGAGAAAGTGGGGTTTAGCTGGTGAGGGCGACAAAGTCTTTCTCCACATAACAGGAGAATCACGGTAACCTCAACGTTGGCTCAATCGACGGGGAGGGAGCTGGACGGTGCGCTCGGCAACGAGGCTGACGGGGTTGGTCGTCACCGACGCGGAGGTCACTTTGACCGACGTCCTCTCCCTGCGGATCGCCGTGGAGGAGCCGCTGGCCGACGGCACCCTGCTCGTCCTGCGGTTACGGGGCAGCGGGGTGGAACGCCACGTGACGCTGGGCTCCACCGACCGTGAGTCGGCCACGGGTCGGCGGAGCGGGCGGACGTGGGACGCGAGCGTCGCGGTCTCGCTCGCGCCGCTGGCGCTCACCCCCGGTCGATGGGACGCCTATCTCCAGCAGGGCGACTCCCGGACCCGGATCCGGAGCGTCGACCCGGGCTTCTCGCTCGACCGGCTCGACGCGTACGCGCTGGGGCTGCGCACGATGGCCTACCGCACCTATCGCACCCGCAACGGCTTCCTGGCCATCAAGATCGATCAAGCCGAGCCGGTCGCGGACGTCCGGGCGGTGTGGTTCCGGGAAGGGCGGTTCGAGGTGACCGGGCTGCTCGCCTACACCGGCCTCGGCGACGACGAACAGCATCACGAGGCCAGGCTGACCATGCGGCTCGCCACCCCGGACGGCGGCCCGCCGGCCGGTGATTCACCGGCCGGGACCGCGGAGACCGCGCCTCGGATCGTCGTCGCGGCCACCGTTCACGGGGTCCGTTTCCACGCCGCGCTGTCGCTGTGCGACGTGCTCGCCGCCACCCCGAACGGCCACGGCGTCTGGGTGCCGCACCTGGACGTCGACGGGATGGGCCGGGGGCTGCCGCTGGGGGCCCGGCTCGACGACGTCGAGGGCAAGCGCCGGCGGGTCCCCTATCCCCATGCCCTGATGGACGGCGTTCCGATCAGACCCTCCTTCACCGTCGACGACGAGTTGCGGCTTGAGGTGGGAGAGTGAAGATCACTTTCCTGGTGCCGTCGGCGTACGGCATGCGCGGCGACGTCCGCGCCACCCTGAACCTCGCGGGAGAACTCGCGGCACGGCACGAGGTGGAGGTGGTGAGCGTACGGCGGACCAGGGAGGCGCCCTTCTTCCCCGTCGACCGCCGGGTCACGATGCGGTGGCTGGTGGACGCCCGTCCCCGCGCACGCAGGCTGCTGCCACGCGGGCAGATGCGCACCGAGGTCGCCCTGTGGCGCATGCTGCGCGGACTGCACAGCGAGGTGCTGGTGACCGCCCGGCCGACGCTGAGCGTCCAGGCGGCCAGGCACGCGCCACGGCACGTCATCCGCATCGCGCGGGAGTGGACCCGGCCGGCCGTGCCGGCCCCCGTCCAGCGCTTCTATCCGCGTCTGGACGCCGTCGTGACCAGCACGGAGAGCGGCCGGGAGGAGTGGGCCCGTCTGCTCGAGGACGATCTTTCCGTGCACGCCATCCCGGACGCGCTCCCGGCGGGGCCGTGGCCGCGTTCGCGCATGGACAACCGAATCGTCAGCGCGGGCGGCCGGTTGGTGCGGGGCAAGGCGTACGACCGGCTGATCCGCGCGTTCGCGATAGTCGCGGACAAGCGCCCCGACTGGCGGCTGCGGCTCTATGGCAGCGGGCCCGAGGAACGGCGGCTGCGCGCCCTGGTCCAGGAGCTGGAGCTGCACAACCACGTCTACTTCATGGGAGTCACACCCGATCTGCCGGGGGAGTTCGCCAAGGCGTCCATCATCGCGGTGCCGTCCAGGCAGGAGGTGCTCGGGATGGCGGTGATCGAGGCACTGAGCTGCGGGGTGCCGGTGGTCGGATTCGACGGGGCGCGCGGCCCGCGGGCTTTCCTGCGTCCGGGCCGGGACAGCGTCCTGGTCCACGAGGGCGACGACGAGATCGAGTCGTACGCCGGGGCGCTGCTCGGGCTCGTCGACGACGAGCGCCGCCGCATGTCGCTCGCCGCGGGTGCGCTGGAGTCCGCGTCGGCGCACGCGGCGCCCGCCATCGTCGGCCGCTGGCAGGAACTGATGTACGGCCTGCGCTCTCGGGAGTAGCCGCGGCCCGGCATCGTCTCCGGTGGTGCTCCCCGTGATGCTCAGGGTGTTGCTCGCGATGTCGTCCCGACGTCGTCCCGAGGTTGCTCAGGTGTCGTTCTTGCGGGCGACAAGGGAGTGCGATATGGGCTGCGACATCGGGTTTCGATACGGGGAGAGGGTATGGTGGGCAGCATGCACGGGTACAGCGGGGACAAGCAGGCATACCTCACCCGCCTGCGCCGGATCGAGGGCCAGATCCGCGGGTTGCAGCGGATGGTCGAGGAGGATGCGTACTGCATCGACATCCTCACCCAGGTGTCCGCGGCCACCCGCGCTCTGCAGGCCGTGGCCCTAGGGCTGCTGGAGGACCACATCGGGCACTGTGTCGCGGAGGCCGTGAGCCACGGTGGGCCGCAGGCCGAGGAGAAGGTGAAGGAGGCCTCGGCCGCCATCGCCCGCCTCGTCCGATCGTGAGCCGGAATGGTTCCGTACGGAGCGGTCAATACGAGCGGTACGAGTGGTTTCGCACGATCTGTCCGCACGATCTGTCCGTAAGATCTGTCCGTACGAGCGGCTCCATATGAAGCCCGCGGCTTGAGCCCGCCCGCTCGAGTTCGCCCCACTCGGGGCCGCGCCGCCGGGGAAGCGGCGGCACCCGTCCCGGACTCGATGAGAACAGTCCGGGACGGCCGCTATGGCTTCAGTGGCTCGCCGAAGTCCGCAACCCAAGCGCGTTGTCGAGCTCTTCCAAGGTCAGTCGGTCGTCTGCGATGTTCACGGCCTCCAGCACCTCGGCGTAGAGAGCGATCTCGTCCAACGCGACACGGTCATGGACCCGAGAGTCCAGATCGTCGTGCCCCACCGCGTCGTCCTTCCTTCCGCAGCCCACACCCATCACGAGGTTACGTCCGGGTACCTTTGCTGGACATGGCCCATCGGGACCATTCCGCCGGGCGTCATCCGTCCCCCCGTGACCATTTCCGCGATGGCGGGATCACGATTTGATGAAACGGTTGGTGATGGTGAGAAAGGATTGCTAAGCGGGTAAGACGGAAATATCACCAACTCTCCGATCTTGAGGTCGTGCGGCTATGACCCCGCCCACGTCGGGGGAAGTGGATCGTCCCGCTCGTGGATCAGGCATTGGACGACCGCACGGCAGACGGCGAAGCCGTTCGTCGGGGTGGACGTGCCGGTGAGCCGGCACCAGGCCAACCCGGTGGCGTAGGCGGAGCCGAGCAGCGCGGCCGCGGTGTCGCGGTCCGGGGGAAGAATCCCGACCGGGAGGACGCCGTTTCGCGGCCAGCACCCGCGCAGGGGATGCCGTGGATCCGAAAGCGCGCTGTACAGCGCGTCCCGCAACTCGTCGTCGATCCACGGGTAGATGCGCGTCACGATATCGGCGGTGCCGGAGGCGCCGGGCGCCCAGTGTGGTTCCGCTGTGCCGCACACCCCCGCCACGTCGGCGGCGAGCAGGGCGGCGGCGGCCGTTCTGGGATCGATCCCCCGCACGGCGAGGTAGCCCAGCGCCTCCACCATGTCGTACAGGCTGTGCCGGAAGTGGTCTCCGGCCGAGAGCTCGGGCAGCGTCGCCGCGACCAGGTGCGGCGGACAGCGTGCCAGCCAGGCCTGCCGTACGGCACCCGCATGAAGAGCCTGGTGGTCGAGCCAGGGCTGGGCGGAGAGCGGTCCGACCATCGCGAGCAGGGCGTCGGCCCGGGGGCGGAACCGGGCGTCAGCGCGCAGCACGGCCGCGGTCTCGGCCATCACACTCGCCAGGTGGAGGCCGGCCTGCTCGGCTCCCGACCGCATCCGCTCGGTGAAGATGGTCACGAGAGCGTCGAATGATCCCATCGGCAGCCAGCGCACCCAGTCGTCACCCGGTAGCGGCCGGGTGATGAACTCGCCGAAAGTCGACAGCAGCACCTCGTTGCCGTCGAAGGCGGGCGCGTAGGCGCACCACATGATCGTGCCCCAGATGGCCGCGATCGTTCCGGTGACGTCCCGGGCGAAGACCTCCCCGAACCCTCCGGTCAGGGGGAACTCATCGAGCGGTGCGCCCCGATGGGTCTTGATCAGCACCCGGATCCCCTCGGTGACGTCATACGGCACGTCAGGCCCCACGAACGCCTGGGTGGACCCCCGGTCGTAGGCGAAGTCGGGACCCGTGGGGATCAACTGGGGCGGCACCGGCGGTATCGGCGTTCCGAATACTCCCGGTGCCACGCGCATTCCTGGTGCTCCGGGTGCTTCCGGGCGCGCTGCCGACCGGATCGCGGGATGCGACGGAGGAGCGGACAGATGCCAGTGGCCGTCCGTGCTGTTGAGCCTGTACCACCGGGCATACGCGCCGAACACCCACCGTGAGCCGTCCGGAGTGCTCAGCACGCGCTGGGCGATGGCCTGGTTCTTCGTGATCGGGGGAAGCGTGATCCAGCGCGGATCACCGACTATGGCGCGAACATCCCGTTCCGTCGCCGTGAACCCGTCCCACCACACGCGGCCATGCTAGTTCGGCGGTGGTCGTGCGGCACTGTCACGGCCTTGTCGGCGGCACTGTCAATG